>MGUT01000038.1:13421-16598 GCA_001800095.1 Elusimicrobia bacterium RIFCSPLOWO2_01_FULL_64_13
CTCCCCCCGGGACACTTCCGCGGTGGACGACCTCAAGACCATCGCGGTCTCGAGGATCCTGCTCGATAATTTCGACCATATCAAGTCCTACTGGGTGACCATGGGCGAGGAGACGGCGTCCATGGCCCTCCATTTCGGCGCGGACGACCTCGACGGCACCATCGGCGAGGAAAAGATCATGCACGCGGCCCTGTCCAAGTCCCCGGCCGGACTCGCGCGCGGGAAGCTGGAACGGCTCATCCGCGACGCCGGGATGGTCCCGGCGGAGAGGGACGCCCTCTACAACCTGGTCCGGGAGCGGGAACCGGAGGAGGCGGCCCTTGCCCGTTAAGATCGCCGAGATCCCCTACCTGAACTGCGCGCCCTTCTACTGGAGGAGGGAAGCGTTCGGGGACTGCGAATGGGTCTCCGCCTCGCCCAGGGAGCTCGGCCGGAAGGCGGCCCGGGGAGGCCTGGACGCCGGGCCCCTGTCCCTCGTGGACTCGTTCGCCCTCGCGGAGGATTTCGAGCCCCTGGGGAACTTCGGGATCGCCTCCGGCGGAAAAGCGCGGAGCGTGCTCTTCTTCTCGCGCGTTCCCTGGGAGGAACTCGGCGGCCTGACGGTCGGGCTGACTCCGGACAGCGCCACGTCCAGCGAACTGCTGAAACTGATCCTGTCCGAATGGAAGCGCGCCAGGCCGGCCTACCGGGAAGGGATCCGGAACGGGGATTCCGCCTGGCTATTGATCGGGGACGCGGCCCTGAAGGCCGCGCGGGCCCCCGGCATCGGATCCCTTTATCCCCACGTTTACGACCTCGGGGAGGAATGGCGGAAATGGCAGGGACTGCCTTTCGTTTTCGCGCGGTGGCTGGCGGGGAAAAGACTGGACCGGAGCGTGAAGGGAAGACTGGCTTCGGCCCTGGCGGGCAACCTGGAAGGCGCGGGACGGGACTTCGGCCCGGCCCTGGATTGGTTCGAAAAGTCCGCCGGCTGGGCCGAACCGGGCGGGCGGGATTACCTGGCCGGCTTCACCTACCGCCTGGGAAGGCCGGAGGAAAGATCCATCTCCCTTTTCAGGGACATCATGAAGAAAAGCCTCGTCGGCCGGGCCCCGCGCCTGGTTTCACCCCACCCCGCCGCCCTCACTCTTTAGGCAGTTTCACCACCGTCAGCCAGTCCTCCAGCCACTTCGCCACGCCGATCAATTGGATCAGGTCCATGGGCTTGACCACGTAGCAGTTGGCGTATTCGTCGTAGGCCCGGGTGACGTCGTCCTCGTTCTTGGACGTGGTGAGCACGATGACGGGGATGCGGCGCAGGTCCTTGTCCTGCTTGATCTCGCGGAGCACCTCGTGCCCGTCCTTCTTGGGCAGCTTGAGGTCGAGGAGGACAAGGTCCGGCCTCGCGGCGTCCGCGAAGCGGCCCTCGCGCTTCAGATAATCCATCGCCTCCACGCCGTCCTCCGCCACGTTCAGCTTGAAGGACATCTTCGCGCCCTTCAGGGACTCCTTGGTCAGCTCCACGTCGTCCGGGCTGTCCTCGACCATGAGGATCTCAATCGGACGGGTCTGTTTTCGCGTTTCGGGCATGTTCGCCCTCCTTGTCCTTGATGGTGAATTTGAAATCTGATCCCCTGCCCGGCCTGGACTCCACCCAGACGCGCCCCCCGCGCCCCTCCACGATCTTCTTGCAGATGGCCAGGCCGACGCCGCTGCCGGGATACTTCTGCGGCCCGTGAAGGCGCGTGAAAATTTGAAAGATCCTGCTGAAATATTCCGGTTCGATGCCGATGCCGTTGTCGGACACCGTGAAGACGACCTCCCCCCCGCCCCGCTCCGCCCGGATCCGGATCCTGGGGGGTTCCGCCCCGCGGAACTTGATGCCGTTGGCGATCAGGTTCTGGAAGACCTGGATGAGCTCGGACTCGACGAACACCACCCTGGGGAGCTCCCCGAGCCGGACGCCGGCCTTCCCCGCCAGGACGGCCTGCTTCAAGTTCTCGACCGCCTGCCTCGCGGCGGAGGCGCTGTCCACCTCCCGCAGGGGCTTGTCCCGGTAGGTCCAGCGCGAGTATTCCAGGAGATCGTCGATCAGGTTCTGCATGCGCGCCGCTCCGGCCACGGCGCGGCGGATGTACTTGGAGGCCTCCTCGTCCAGGTTCTCCCCGTAGCGCTGCTCCAGAAGCTGGAGGTAGCTCGCCACCACGCGCAGGGGCTCCTTCAGGTCGTGCGAAGCCACGGAAGCGTACTGCTCGAGGTCCGCGTTCGAGCGGGCCAGGTCCTGCGCCTGCCGGGCCAGGGCGATCTCCGTGCGCCTCTGCCGCGTGACGTCGCGGAAGCTCCAGACCCGGCCGATGGTCCGTCCCGAGAGCTTCTGCGGCATGGAATAGCGTTCGAAGATCCTCCCGTCCTTGAACTCGAGGACATCGAAACTGTCGGCGTCGTCCTGCGAGTAAAGCTCGCGGACCTTTTTCTTGAAACGTTCCGGCTCCTTGAGCTGGCTCAAGACGTATTCGACCGCCTTGGCGTCGTCGCCCGATGCCATCACGGCGGACGGGATCCGCCACATCTCGGTGAACTTATTGTTATAGGCCGTGATCTTCTCCTCACGGTCCACGACCAGGATGCCGTCCGCGGTCGACTCGATGACGGCGCGCAGGGCGGAAAGGGATTGTTCCAGGAGCTCCTCGCCGGCCATGACGTCGGTGCAGTCCTGCACGGTCCCGTAGGTGCGGACATGCTCGCCCCGGCTGTCCAAGCCCACGTTCCCCCGCACCTGGACCCTGCGCACTTCTCCGCCCGGACGGACCACGCGCGCGAAATACTGGAAGGGCCTGCGCTCGCGGACGGCGCTCTCGACCGTCTCGCGGACGCGGGTCCGGTCGTCCGGATGGACGCGATCGAGGAAGACCTGGAAGTTGGGATGGTCCGCTTTGGGATCGAGGCCGAGGATGCGGGAGAGTTCTTCCGACCAGGCGAGACGGTCCGCCGCGACGTCCCTTTCCCAATAGCCGATATGGGCGATGGCCTGGGCCTCCTTGAGGAGCGCCTCGCTTTTTTTCAAGGCCTGGATCGTCGCTTCCCTTGCGCCCCGCGGACCGTGGGACCTCCCGGCGGACATCAGTCCTCCTTGCCGAACGTCTTGATGAAATCGGATACGCCCTCCGCCATGGCCCTGGCGCAGAGGCATTGGAAATC
>MGUT01000039.1:0-10031 GCA_001800095.1 Elusimicrobia bacterium RIFCSPLOWO2_01_FULL_64_13
CCTCCGGGCTCCCGAAAAGCAGGAGCTTCTGCTGTTCGCGCGCGAGCTTTTTCCAGGGCAGGTTCACGGGCACCCGGAAACCGCGGCAGACCTGGCGGAGGAGGTCCCCGTAATACTCGGACCAGCCCCGCTTCCAGCGGTGCGTGCGCGTGGTGATGGGGTTGGACCAGGCCGCGATCGCCCCTTCCGCGATGGACTTGTTCCGGTCCGGCACGACGAGGTCCGGGTCCACCTCCAGCTTCGCGCCGATGCCGTCGCACTCGGGGCAGGCCCCGTACGGGGAATTGAAGGAGAAGAGGCGCGGCTCGATCTCCGGCAGGGAGATGCCGCAGGAGGCGCAGGCGAGGCTTTCGCTGTAGAGCGCGCTCTCCCCGCTGGAAAAATCCACCTGCACGAGACCCCGGCCTTCCTTGAGGGCGGTCTCGATGGAGTCGGCGAGCCGCTCCCTGGATTCCGGCGAGACCGCGCTCTGGTCCACGAGGAGCTCGATCACGTGCTTCTTGTAGCGGTCGAGCTTGGGGACGGCGTCCAGGGGAAAGACCTTCCCGTTCACGCGGACGCGGGCGTAGCCGGACCGGCGCAGCCGCTCGAACAGCTCTCCGTAGGTGCCGATGCGCCCGCGCACAAGAGGCGAGAATATCCGCACCTTGGCCCCGGACCCGGCGGCCATGACCCTCGCGATGATCTGCGAGGCGGTCTGCGGCTCGATGGCCTTGCGGCAGTTCGGGCAATGCGGCGTTCCGGCCCGCGCGAAAAGGAGGCGGAAGTAATCGTAGATCTCCGTGACGGTGCCGACGGTGGAGCGGGGGTTGTGGGAGGGGTTCCTCTGCTCGATGGCGATGGCCGGGGAGAGGCCTTCGATCAGGTCCACGTCCGGCTTGTCCATCATCTCCAAAAACTGCCTGGCGTAGGCCGAGAGGGACTCGACGTAGCGCCTCTGGCCTTCGGCGTAGAGCGTGTCGAAGGCCAGGGAGGACTTGCCCGAGCCCGAGAGGCCCGTGATCACCACGAGCTTGTTCCTGGGGATCTCGAGCGTGATGTTCTTGAGGTTGTGCTCCCTGGCGCCGCGGATGAGGATGCGGTCGGCGTTGGCGGCCATTCCGGAGCGCCCGTCAGTAGCGCAGTCCGGGGCCGGGGCGGGCCGGGACCTGGCAGGTGTCGGCGAAGTAGGGCAGGCGGGCCTTGATCTTGGTCAGGGCCTCCGCCGCCGCCTCCTCCCCCAGGGGGATGATCTGCTTGGCCCGGTGGAGGTCCAGCCAGGAGTAGCGCTTGGTCTCGGGATGGATGACGATGTGGGACGGGTCCGTGCGCAGGGTGGCGATCTGGTACTGCATGGTGTAGAGCATCTTGAAGAAGATGCTCACCATGCCCGGCGTGCGGGCCGGGAATATGCCCAGACGCCGCAGGGCCACTTTCCGCTCCGAGGCCTTGTTGGTGAGGTGGGCGGAGATGAGGATGTCGGCCCCCATGGAGGCGATGACGGACGTGGGGACGGGATTCACCAGGCCTCCGTCCACGAGGTAGCGCTCGCCGAGTTTGGGCGGGCAGAACACCATGGGGAGCGACAGGCTCGCCCGGACCGCCTGCCAGACCTTGCCTTCCCGGAGGACCACGCCGTCGCCCGTCATGATGTCCGTGGCCACGCAGCCGAAGGGCGTGAAGAGGTCGGTAAAGTCCGCCTCCCCCAGGTATTTCTTAAGGAAGCGGGAGATGGTCTGCCCGAGGAGAACGCCCCCGTGCGGCCAGGGCAGGTTCAGGTCGCCCAGGATGTTCCCGCGCAGCCACGACTTGGTGATGGAGTGGGCGATGGATTCGATCTCCAGGGCGCTCAACCCGGAGGCGGAGAAGGCGCCCAGGAGCGCTCCCATGGAGGTGCCGGAGATGAAGTCCACGGGGATCTTCTCCCTCTCGAAGACCTTGAGCATCCCGATGGAGGTATAGCCGTAGGCCGCGCCGGACCCGAGGGCGAATCCCACCTGGAGCCTCCCTATGGACCGGGCGATCCTGCCGAACATCTTCCAGGTGAGCTCCGCCCCAGGCACGCTCAAGACGGGCGAGAATCCGCGGCCGAGTATGCTGGAGATGCGGCCGCTCCAGGGGATGGTGAAGTCGGGGCGGAAGGCCCTGGACGGGTCCTTTCCCAGAGCGATGGTCCGCACGGTCTGCGCGCCGGGCAAGCGGGTCTTGAGCTCTTCCAATTTCGAGCCGGGCCCGGAAGAGACATAATAGACCGCGTCGCATTCGGAAAGGGTGGAGGCGGTGACGTCGTCCCAGGGATCCGGCCGGTCCCGGCGGGGATCGACCAGGATGAAATCGTAGATCTCGCGGAAGAAGGATATGAGGGCGGGGATGGAGCGGAAGAGCGTGGAAGAGAATATCTCTTCCTTGAGCCAGATGATCTCGAGTCCCGAGGAATGGACCCGCGTGATCTTCTCCAGCACTTTGGGGTGTTTGAACTCCTCCCAGCCGATCGCGGGCGGGACGGCGGGATTGGGATCGAGCCCGAGAGCTTTAAGGATCTCGGAGCCCCTGGGGTCGAGGGTCAGGAGGAGGACGCGCCGGCGCGTCTGCTCCTTCAGGGAAAGGGCGAGGTTGGTCAGGAACAATGTCCTCTCCTCCCGGCTCGCGTCGCAGAAAAATCCGAGGGCTTCCGGCTTGAGGGACGGGACCATGGCGTCCTTCCTGGCCACGGACAGGCGCTGGGATATGAGCCGGGAGAGATAAAAGGACGCGGCAGGGTCCTTCTTAAGGAAAGCGTCGAAGTCCTTCCTGTAGAGAACGAGGAAACTGGCGGTGGCGTCTATGAGGGCCGTCACGGACCGCTTGGCTCCGGTCAGGAGAGCCACGCCCCCGAAGCTGTCTCCGCGGACGAGGTAGTTGAGGACTTTCTCCCGTCCGTTCTCCTTGGTGACGATCTTCACCCGGCCGGATTCGAGCACGTACAGGGCGTCGCCCGGGTCGCCTTCCTGGTAGAGGCAAGCGCCCTTGGGCAGGGACAGGGGGGTCAGTCGCCGGGAGAGCTCCCTTTGGGCGTCGAGCTCGAGCTCGGAAAAAATGGGCACCCGGCGCAAAAAGTTGACGCGGTCCTCGAAAATCTCCGACCGGCTTGATTTTTTCACGGTTCGGGGTAATCTAGCTCTTTTTTTTATGTTTGTCAAACCAGCGCCCAAACTGGTATAATGAACTTTCTCTGACGATAAGACGGCCCCCGCGCCGGCCCCGGCCCGCGCGGTCTTTCCGCCGGCGAGGTGCACATGAAAACTGACAAATACGCTCTTCTAAGCCGGGTCTCGCTCCTGCAAGGACTGTCGGGCTCGGTGCTCAACCGCATCTCCAAGTTCGCGAGCTTCCACAATTTCCGCCGCGGGGAGAGGATATTCTCGGAGGATTCCTCCGGGGAATGCCTCTACGTCCTGGTGAGCGGCCGGGTGAAGATTTACACCTCGGCGGGGTCCCGGACCAAGACCTTCGCCCTCCTCGACCCCGGCGACTTCTTCGGGGAGATGGCGCTCCTGGGCGAGCCCACCCGCTCGGCCAGCGCCCGCGCCCTCCTGGACACGGAGCTCCTGGTCCTGGAAAGGAAGGATTTCCACAAGTTCCTGAAGGCCGACCCCGGCCTCTCGCTCACGGTGCTCAAGACGCTCTGCAGCCGGCTCCGCCGGGCGGACATGGAGATCGAGATGCTCTCCTTCCAGAACGTGATCGGGCGGACGGCCATCACGCTCACCGAGTTGGAGGCCAAGTACGGCAGGCAGGTCGCGGGAGGCATATTGATCGACGCCGGCATCACCCAGCAGGAACTGGCCGACCTCATCGGGACCGCGCGGGAGATGGTCACCCGGGTCCTCACCCGCTTCCGCAAGATGCGGGCCATCAGCCTCGAACGGGCGACGGGCAAGATCGTCATCCTCGACAAAGAAAAGCTCAAGAACTGCATCTACCAATAGAATGAGCATATCCAACAGAAACGAACCCGATGTCAAACGGGAGCGGATACAATCCGTTCGCGGTATGAGCGATATCCTTCCGGGACGGGCAAAGCAATACGTTCAAATAGAATCAGCAGCACGTAGAGTGTTCGATCTGTATGGTTTTCAGGAGATTCGCACGCCGATCCTAGAATCCATTACTTTGTTTAAACGAGCGATCGGTGAAACGACGGATATCGTTGAGAAAGAAATGTTCACCCTTACAGATCGAGGCGATCGTACTCTATGTTTACGTCCGGAAGGAACGGCCGGGATTGCAAGGGCCTATATTGAGAATAATCTCGGCAGCAATCAGTCCTTGGTCAAACTTTTCTATATTGGACCCATGTTCCGCGCGGAACGTCCACAAAAAGGACGCTTCCGTGAATTCGAACAAATCGGTTGCGAAGCGTTTGGAAATTCTTCTCCGGAAGCCGAAGCCCAAATGATACGCATGGTCGTACAGATGTTTGGTGATTTCGGGATACCGTTTCCACTATTGAAAGTCAACAATATCGGCTGCGAAATTTGCCGTGGTCCTTATATAGAAAAGTTGCGAAACTATCTTGAGTCAATTTCAAACAACCTTTCCGAAACGAATCAGAGACGTTTAGTTAATAACCCGCTTAGGGTTCTTGATTCTAAAGAGGACGGAGAACAATTAACAGACATACCGTTAATAAGCGACTATGTATGCGATAGCTGTAAAGAGCATTTTGGAAAAGTCTTAAATTCTCTTTCAATACTTAGCGTGCAATATCGTGTCGATCCGCGACTTGTGCGCGGCTTGGATTACTACACAAAATCAGTCTTCGAGATTTATCCTCCCGATAGGTCGGGTTCTCAAGATGCGCTGGCGGCCGGTGGACGTTATGACAATTTAGTTCGCGATATGGGCGGACCGTCTGTTCCTGCGGTAGGATTTGCGTTGGGTGTTGAACGTACAATTGCGGAGATTAATAATTGTTTAGATAGTTTGAAAAATATAGATGAGCGCGCCGGGGTCTTTGTCGCGGCACTTGGTGGTCCTGCGGTCCAAAAGTGCGTCAAAGTAGTGGAGGATCTTCGAGACGCGTCAATCAAGACCGAATCCATACTCGTAAATAACCAGAGCTTAAAATCTCAATTGCGATTTGCAGATTTTTTAAAAGTGAGACTTTGTGTTATTGTCGGTGATAACGAACTTGCTAATAATGCGGCAATCGTTCGAGATATGATCTCTAGCAGCCAAACAGAGGTACTACTCCCAAATCTTGTCAGCGATATTAAGAATCGGTTAGGCGCGTGAAAAAGGCGGTGAAGAGAAAGAAGCTCATCTACTTCGACTATAACGCCACCACGCCCGTCCGGCCGGAAGTCGCCGGGGCCATGGCGCCCTACCTCGACCCGGAAGCCGGGCTCTGGGGCAACCCGTCCAGCGTGCATTTCCCGGGCCAGGAGGCCCGCCGTGCCGTGGAGGACGCCCGGGCCGGGGTGGCCCGCTTCCTGGGGGCCTCCCCCGAGGAGATCATATTCACCTCCTGCGGCACGGAGTCGGACACCGCCGCCATCAAGGGCGCGGCCTTCGCCGCCAAAGAGCGCGGCAAGGGCGGCCACATCATCACCAGCTCCATCGAGCACGACTGCGTGCTCTTCTGCTGCGAATACCTGCGCACCCAGGGCTGGGACGTCACTTTTTTGCCCGTGGATTCCTCCGGCCTGGTGGACCCGGACGAGGTCAAAAAGGCCATACGCAAGGACACGGTCCTCGTGAGCGTGATGCACGCCAATAACGAGACCGGCGTCATCGAGCCCGTGGCCGAAATAGGCCGGATCTGCAGGGAGCGCGAGGTCGTCTTCCATTCCGACGGGATCCAGAGCGCGGGCAAGATCCCGACGCGGGTCTCCGAGCTCAACGCGGACCTCTTCTCGCTCTCGGCGCACAAGCTCTACGGCCCCAAGGGCGTGGGGGTGCTGTACGCGCGCAAGGGCACGCGCCTGCACCCCCTCTTCCACGGCCACCACGAGCGCGGCCGGCGCGCGGGGACGGAGAACGTGGCCGGCATCGTGGGCTGCGCGGCGGCCTGCGAGCTCGCCGGCAAAGACATGGTCCGGGACGCGGAGAAGGTCGCGAAGCTCCGCGACCGTCTGGAGGAGGGGATCCTGCGGTCCGTCCCCTGCGTGTTCCGGAACGGGCCCAAGGGCGGCCGAATCCCCGGCACCTCGAACTTGAGCTTCGAGTACGTGGAGGGGGAGGGCTGCGTGATGCTCCTCGACCTCGAAGGGATCGCGGTCTCGACCGGTTCGGCCTGCGCCTCCGGCACCACCAAGGCCTCGCACGTCCTGCGCGCCATGGGGGTCCCGGGCAACCTCGCCCAGGGCGCGTTGAGGTTCTCCCTCGGGCACTTCAACAGCGGCGCGGACGTGGACGCCGCCCTCGAGGCCGTGCCCAGGGTGGCGGCGAAACTCCGGTCCATGTCGCCCCTGTGGGAGGACCGGACCAAGGGGGTCGAGACCCGGATCACCCCGCCCGACCGGTTCCTCGGGCTCCGCCCGCCCCGGCCATGACCGTCACGACCGAATTCTGGATCGTCTTCAACCTGGTCATCGCCGTCATGCTTTTCGTGGACCTGAACGTCGTCCACAAGAAGGCCCACGCCGTCACCCCGAAGGAGGCGGCCTTCTGGGTGGTGTTCTGGATCGGACTCGCCCTCTGTTTCAACGCCGGCATCCACCGCTTCATGGGACCGGAGAAGGCCATCCAGTTCTTCACCGGCTACGTGATCGAAGAATCCTTGAGCGTGGACAACCTCTTCGTCTTTTTGATGATCTTCAAATACTTCTCGGTGCCTCCCCAATACCAGCCCCGCGTCCTCCACTGGGGGATCCTGGGGGCGGTCGTCATGAGGTTCCTTTTCATCTTCGGCGGCGTGGCGATCCTGAACAGGTTCCACTGGGTCATATACGTGTTCGGGGGCCTGCTCGTCTTTACCGCGGTGAAGATGGCTTTCGAGGAGGAAAGGAAGATCGATCCCGAAAAGAACTGGGTGCTCAAGGCCTTCCGCAAGGTCATGCCCATCGCGCTCCGGGATTTCGTGGACGAGAGGTTCTTCATCCGTGTGAACGGGGTCCTGCACGCCACGCCCCTCTTCGTGGTGCTCCTGGTGATGGAGAGCTCCGATATCATCTTCGCCATGGACTCGATCCCGGCCATCTTCGCCATCACCACGGACCCCTTCATCGTCTACACCTCCAACGTGTTCGCCATCCTCGGCCTGCGCGCCCTCTTTTTTCTCTTGAGCAGCATCATGCCTCTTTTCCGTTACCTGAAGTACGGCATCTCGCTCATCCTGGCCTACGTGGGCGTGAAGATGCTGGTCATGGGTTGGTTCAAGATCCCGACCGCCGTATCCCTGGGGGTCATCGTCGTCGTGCTGACGGCGTCGGTGCTCCTGTCGCTCTTCATCAAGGATTCGAGCCGGGAAGGGTCCCCGGCCGCCTAAGGAGAAGCCATGCCGTCCATCAAGAAGTGGAACCTTTTCATCTATTTCGTCATCTTCATGGTCCTGTCCACGGCCGGCAAGGCCGTCAAGCTCGTCACCGACTACTGGTGGTTCCAGGAGCTGGGTTTCACGGAGATTTTCACCAAGACCCTGTCGGCGCAGCTGGCCCTCGGGATCGGGGCGGCGGTCCTGGCCTGGGCCGTTCTCCTCCTCAACTGGCGGTCGGCGCGCCGGGCGCGGCGCAAGCCCTTCATCATTTTCGGGCCGGAGGTCTCCGTGGCCGGTCCGTTCCAGCAGCTGGGGGAGATCGGGCCGCTCGTGGACGCCCTCATGCTCTTCGCCATCCTCGCCGGGGGGGTTCTCATCGGCAGCTGGTCCGCCGGGCATTGGGAATCGACCCTCAAGTTCTTCCACGCCTCGTCCTTCGGATGGAATGACCCCGTTTTCGGCCGGGACGCCGGCTTCTACGTCTTCCAGGTGCCTTTCCTCAAGTTCCTCTACCATTACGCCCTGACCGTGACGGTCCTGTCCATGCTCGTGAGCGTGGCGATGCACGCGGCTGGCCGGCTGATCGTGATCGTGCCGGGAGGGTTCGAGGCCGCGCCCGCGGTCAAGACCCATTTCGCCGTCCTGGGCGGCTGCCTCGCGCTCCTGGTCGCGTTCCATTTCCAGTTCGCGATGTTCGACCTCCTCCATTTCCAGCGCGAGATCGCTCCGGGGGCCGGCTACTCCCAGCTGAACGCGTTCCTCCCGGGCTTGAAAGTCCTGCGGGTGGTCGCGGTCCTGGCCGCGCTCCTTTTATGGGCGAGCCCCTGGTTCGCCGACGCCCGCATCCTTTTCGGGGCGATACTCCTGCTCGTGGGCGGGACCATACTCGCCCGCGTCTACGCGCAGGTCGTGCAGAAATTCGAGGTGGCCCCGAACGAGCTCGTGAGGGAGGAGCCCTTCATCCGGCTGGGCATCGAGAACACCCGCCGCGCCTACGGCCTCGACGGCGCGCAGGAGCTGGAGTTCGATCCCCAGGAGAACCTGGACGCGGCCGCGCTGCAGAGGAACCACCTGACCCTGAACAACATCCGGCTGTGGGAGCACCGGCCGTTGCGGACCACCTACAGCCAGCTCCAGGAGATACGCACCTACTACGATTTTTTGGACGCCGACAACGACCGTTACGTCGTGGACGGCGAATACCGCCAGGTCATGCTCTCCATGCGGGAGCTGGTCCCGGAGAGCCTGCCTTCCCGCATCTGGATCAACGAGCACCTGACCTACACCCACGGCTACGGGCTCTGCCTCGGGCCCGTGAACCAGATCTCGGCGGAAGGGCTGCCGGAGTTCTTCATCAAGGACATCCCTCCCAAGTCCTCCACGAACATCCGCGTGACGCGGCCGGAGATCTACTACGGCGAGTCGAGGACCAAATACGCCATCACCAACACCCTGGCCAAGGAGTTCGACTACCCGTCCGGCGACGAGAACGTTTATTCGGACTACGCCGGGAAGGGCGGGGTGCCCGCCGGCGGGCTTCTCCGGCGGATCCTCTTCGCCGTCCGCTTCGGCGAGCTCAAGATCCTCTTCTCGAAGGATATCACCCCCGGCAGCCGGTTCCTCTATTACCGCTCCGTGCGGGAACGGATGGACCAATGCGCGCCCTTTCTGCGGTTCGACAACGATCCTTACGTGGTCATCTCCAAGGAAGGGAGGCTTTTCTGGATGGTGGACGGCTATTCCATCACCGACCGCTATCCCTACTCCGAGAACGTCCAGGGCCTGAACTACATCCGCAATTCGGTCAAGGCCACCATCGACGCCTACGACGGCGCGGTCACCCTGTACGTGGCGGACCCTTCGGACCCCATCGTGAAGACCTATTCCGGCATCTTCCCCGGGATATTCCAGCCCCTGGACGCCATGCCCGAGGACCTCCGCAGCCACATCCGCTACCCGCAGACCCTCCTCGACATCCAGGCCAGGATCTTCGCGGTCTACCACATGACGGACCCGCAGATCTTCTACAACAAGGAGGACCTGTGGAAGATCCCCCTGCGCACGGCCGGCGGCCGCTCGGAGGTCATGCAGCCCTACTACACCATCATGAAGCTGGCCGGCGTGGGGAATAGGGAGGAATTCATCCTCATGGTGCCCTTCACGCCATCCAACAAGGAGAACATGATCGCCTGGATGGCGGCCCGCTGCGACGCGCCCAACTACGGCAAGCTCCTGGTCTATAATTTTCCCAAACAGAAGCTCGTCTACGGGCCCCAGCAGATCGAGTCGCGCATCGACCAGGACGCGGAGATCTCCAAACAGCTCACCCTCTGGAACCAGGGCGGCAGCCGGGTGGAGCGCGGCAGCCTCCTCGTGATCCCGGTGGACCAGTCGCTCCTCTACGTCCAGCCCCTGTACCTCGAGGCCTCGGGCGGGGGCCTGCCCGAGTTGAAGCGCGTGATCGCGGCCTACGGCAATTCCATCGCCATGGAGGAGAACCTCGAGCTTTGCCTGGACAGGATATTCGGCGGCGGAGGCCGGCGGCCGCGCGCCGCGGGCTCCGCGGCCGCTTCCGGCGCGGACGATCTCTCCG
>MGUT01000039.1:10075-10270 GCA_001800095.1 Elusimicrobia bacterium RIFCSPLOWO2_01_FULL_64_13
GCCGCCCGCCGCGGCGATTGGTCTTCATTCGGCGACGAGATGCAGGCCGTCCGCCGGATCCTGGAAAAACTCGCCGGGAAGAGATGAGATTTGAAGAAAAAAATCATTCTGGCCGTCCTGGGTCTGGCCGCGCTCGGGGCGGCTTTCCGGGCGGGACGGTCCTTTTTGTCCCGGGAGGCGGCGGAGCCGCCGCCC
>MGUT01000039.1:10325-14502 GCA_001800095.1 Elusimicrobia bacterium RIFCSPLOWO2_01_FULL_64_13
GGATGCCGGACAGGGTGCGCGGCATCCACTTGAGCGCCTGGGTGGCCGGATCGCGCAAGGCGCGCGGGAGGATCGACGCCCTGTTCTCGGAAACGGAGCTGAACACCGTCGTGATAGCCGTGAAGGAGACCAAGGGAGAGGTCTTCGTGCCGGGCGTGCCTTTGGCGGAGAAGCACGGCCTTTTCGTCAACGCCGTTCCCGATTTGAGGGCCTACCTGGCCCGGCTGAAAAAAGCGGGCGTCTATCCCATCGCCCGGATCGTGGTCTTCAAGGACGACCTCCTCGTGCAGGCCAGGCCGGACCTCGCCGTCCGCGATCCCGATGGCAACATTTGGAGGGACAAGCGCGGGAACGGCTGGGCCGACCCCTACCGGAAGGAGGTGTGGGAGTACAACCTTTCCGTCGCCACGAACGCCCTGGCCGCCGGGTTCCAGGAGATCCAGTTCGATTACATCCGCTACCCTTCCGACGGGGACACGAGCTCATGCCGCTACGCTTTCGCGGACCACACCTCGAGCTCCGCGGCCCGCAACCTGAACGAATTCCTCAAGCTCGCCGCCCGGCGCCTGAAGCCCCTGGGCGCGAAGATATCCATCGACGTCTTCGGACTGGCCCCGTCGGTCGGGCACGGGATGGGCATCGGCCAGCGCCTCGCCGACATGACCGAATGGGCGGACTTCGTCTCCCCCATGGTCTATCCGTCCCACTACGCCAAAGGCGAGTTCGGCATCCCCGAGCCGGACAGGGAGCCCTATATGACCGTGCAGAAGACCCTCCTGGACGCCCGCAGGCGCACCGGCGATCTCTTCAAGCGCCTGCGGCCCTACCTGCAGGATTTCTCTCTCAAGCACCCTTACGGGCCGAGGGAAGTGCGCGCCCAGATCCAGGCCTTGGAGGACATGGGCGTCCGCGACTGGCTCCTCTGGGACCCCAACTGCCAATATACCCGCGCGGCCCTCAAGGGCCGGGACGGCGGGCTGGACCCGTCGGCGGAGGTTCCGGACGCCATGCGGGTCCGCTACGAGGACTGGTACGCCTTGAATTTCGGCACCGCCGCCGCGGGCGGCGCCCGTCCGGCCGCGGACCGCCTCAAGGTCCGGCTCTCCACGGGGGTCATCTATTCCACCGGTCCAGCGGCGGTCCCGGCGGGAGCGGACCCGGAGGCGCCGCGGTGAGGGTCGTGGCGGCATTGTCGGGCGGAGTGGACTCGAGCGTGACCTGCGCTCTCCTGGCGCGGGAAGGGCACGAGGTCATCGGCGTGACGCTCAAGCTCTGGACTCCCCAGGCCGCGGCCGAAGGAGGCAAGTCGGGCGGCTGCTGCTCGCCCCGGGACATCGGCCACGCCAGGGAGGTCTGCCGCCAGCTTGGGCTGCCGCACTACACCCTCAACACGGAGGAAAAGTTCAGGCGGGACGTGGTGGACGACTTCGTCTCCGAGTACGTTTCCGGCAGGACTCCCAACCCCTGCGTCCGCTGCAACGCCTTCATCAAGTTCGATTTTCTTCTTAAATACGCCGCCGCCATGGACGCGGACGCCCTGGCCACCGGCCATTACGCGAGGATCACCCACTCCGGAGACCGGTTCGAGCTCCGCCGGGCGGCGGACCCATCCAAGGACCAGTCCTATTTCCTCTACATGCTCGGTCCTTCCCAGCTCCCGCGGCTCCTTTTCCCCGTGGGCGGGCTGGAAAAGACCCAGGTGCGCGGGATCGCGGAGTCCCTGGGCCTGGCCACGGCCGGCAAACGCGACAGCCAGGACGTCTGCTTCCTGGAGGGGCGCGACTATCGGGATTTCGTGGAAGAGCGCCTGCCCGCCGGCGGCGTCGGCGCCGCCGCGCGCGGCCCCATCATGACGGCGGACGGGAAAGTCGTGGGGCGGCACGACGGCCTCTTCAGATACACCGTCGGACAGAGGGAGAAACTGGGCGTGAGCCTGGGCAGCCGGCATTACGTGGTGAAGAAGGACATGCCGGCCAACGCCCTCGTGCTCGGCCGGCGGGACGAGAATACCGCGGATTCCTGCCGGGTGGGGTCCGTCAACTGGTGCGCCGGATCGCCTCCGGCGGAGAATTTCCGGGCGTCGGTCCGGCTACGCTACAGGCACGCCGGCGCCGCCGCCGAAGTGACGGCGAGGGACGGCGGCCGGGCGGAAGTGCGGTTCGATTCGGGCCAGGCCCCGGTCACGGCCGGCCAATCCGCCGTCTTCTACGACGGCGACGTCGTCCTGGGAGGGGGGATCGTTGACGAGGCCTGAAGAGCTCATAGCGCGCGGGACCTCCGAGATCATTTCCCCGGCGGACCTGGCCGACAAGCTGAAGCGGGGGGAGCCGCTTCGCGTGAAGCTCGGCGTGGACCCCACCTCGCCGGACCTGCACCTCGGGCATACCGTGGTCCTGAACAAGCTCAAGGCCTTCCAGGACCTGGGACACAAGGTCGTCTTCATCATCGGGGACCTGACCGCGACCATCGGGGACCCCTCCGGCCAGAGCGCCGCCCGGCCGAGATTGAGCCCGGAGGAAGTCGCGCGGAACTCGAAGACCTACCAGGACCAGGTCTTCCGGATCCTGGACCCGGCCCTCACCGAGGTCCGCCATAACGGCGAGTGGCTGGGGAAGCTGGGCGTCGCGGGGCTCCTGGAGCTCGGCTTCCGCTCCACCATCCAGAGGATGCTCGAGCGCGACGATTTTTCCAAGCGCTTGAAATCCGAGAAGCCCGTCGCCCTGGCCGAGGCCTTCTATCCCCTGCTCCAGGGCTACGATTCCGTGGCGGTCCGCTCCGACGTGGAGATCGGCGGGACCGACCAGAAATTCAACCTCCTCGTCGGCCGCGAGCTGCAGAGGGACTACGGGCAGCCCCCGCAGACGGTGATCACCCTCCCGCTCCTCCTGGGCACCGACGGAGCGAAAAAGATGTCCAAGTCGTACGGGAACCATATCGCCCTGAACGACCCTCCCGGGGAGATGTTCGGCAAGCTCATGTCGGTCGCGGACGAGACCATGTGGCAATATTACGAGCTCCTCATCTCGGAGGACCTGAAGGCCGCGAAATCCCTCCATCCCAAGGAAGCGAAGATGCGGCTCGCGGCCCTGATCACCCGGCGATATCACGGGGAAGCGGAGGCCGGAGAGGCGCGGAAGGGTTTCGAGGCCGTCTTCAGCCGCCGCGAGGCCCCCGAAGACATCGACGAATACCGCACGGAAAAATCCAAAATTTTCATCTCGCACCTCCTCGTGGAGGCGGGTCTCTCGCCCTCCAGGAACGAGTCCAGGCGCCTCATCGATAACGGCGGGGTCAGGATCGACGGACAGGCAGTGGAAAGCGACCGGGAGATCAAGATCACCCGGGCCGTCCTCCTCCAGGTAGGCAAGCGCAGGTTCAAGAAGGTCGTGCCGGCGTCAGGCGGAGGAAGTGAAAAATGAGCCGGACCGGGCGCTCTCTCGCCGGCCTTGTCGGAGCCGCCTGCCTGTTCTTCCCGGTCCGGACCTTCGCCCAGGACGGCCCTGCGGACGTCACCATCGTCTATCCCCGCGAAGGCGCGAATCTTCCGGCTCTGGACCGGTCCTTCGTCCTGGGAGCCGTCCGCCCACCTTCCGCGACTCTCCTCCTGAACGGCGCGACCGTCCCCGTTTACCGGACCGGTTCGTATCTCGCCAGCATCCCTTTCCGTCCCGGCGCCTTCACGATCCGCGCCCAGGCGTTCCTGAACGGCGCTTCGACCGAGGCCGTCCGGACGGTCCTCGTCTCCTCCCCTCCCCAGGTACTTCCGGAAAATCCCGCCCGGATCTCCGCGGAAGGGCTCCGGCCCTCTCCGGACATGGAGCTCTCCCCCGGAGACCGGCTCGATCTTTTTTCCGGGGCTCGACAGGCGGGACGGCGGAGTACAGGCTCAAAGGCCTGCCGCGGGGCAGTCCGGGATCAAGGTGGAGCCTCATGGCCCCCGGGGCCTCGCCCGGGACCTATGAGGCCTCCGTCTTCATCGGGCCGGAGGACGTTCCCGGAGAGGCGCGGGCGCTCTACCGCCTGAAAGGCGCGCGCGGAGGCCGGGCGAAGGCGGCCGCTCCCGGAAAGCTGCGGCTCGTCCCCATGGGCCATTTCCGCGTTGCCGAGGTCCGCGAGACGGCCGCCACACTCCTGGCCGGGCCGTCCTCCGGGCCGGAGATGATGGGCTACGATCTTT
>MGUT01000039.1:14508-15290 GCA_001800095.1 Elusimicrobia bacterium RIFCSPLOWO2_01_FULL_64_13
CCCGGGGAGTCCGGTTCCGGACGCGGGGGAGCGCCGGTCCCGAGGTCCGGGTCATCCTTTCCGGAACGGAATCGGCCTGGACCGACGTTAAGAACATCTCGTTCCTCCCCGAAGGGACGCCGGCGCCCCGGGCCGTCCTGTCCCGGGCCTGGACGGAGGCGGGGACCCGGGGCCTCTCGGCCGGTTTCGAGCTGGGGGAAAAAGTCGCCTACCGCGCCGTCCTCTCGCGCGACCTCTCGCTTCTGACGATCCGCCTGTTCGACGCCGTCTCGAACCTCGACCGGGTCGCCTACGGCGCCGGCGCTCTGAACGGCAGGATCGGGACCATCCGCTGGAAGCAGAGCTCGGAGAACACCGTGGACCTGGAGCTCGAGCTGAAGGAAAAGGCCTGGGGCTACGAACTTTCCTACCGGGGCGGGACGTTGTTCTGCGAGGTCCTTTTCGCGCCCAAGGTCCGGAACGGCCGCCTTCCCTTGAAGGGCCTGACGGTGGCCGTGGACCCCGGCCATTCCCCCAGGATCGGGGACGGGGCCGTGAGCCCGCAAGGCGCGGCCGAGGGCCGGGTCAATTACGCGATCGCCTCCTGCCTGAAGGAACATTTGAAGAAGATGGGCGCGTCCGTCGTCCTCACGCGCGGGCCGGACGAGGGTCCGGACCTGGCCGCCCGGACCCGCCTGGCGCGGGAGGCCGGGGCGGACCTCATGGTGTCCGTCCACGCCAACGCCGTGCCCGACGGGGCGGACCCGTACAAGAGCTCGGGTTTCAGCGCGTACTTCTTCCAG
>MGUT01000040.1:0-4559 GCA_001800095.1 Elusimicrobia bacterium RIFCSPLOWO2_01_FULL_64_13
GGGCGATCCCGTGGACGCCTGGATCAACGACCGGAAGACCTCCCTCCTCGTCCGGGACCTTCCGGCGGACCGGCGCCTGACGCCCGCGGCTCCGGCCCGCTCCGGACCGCAGGTCCTCTCGGCCATCGCGATGCCTCTCCACATCGGCAGGAGCCGGATCGGCCTCTTGAGGATCGACTCCGCGTCCGCCAACCGTTTCTCGGAATCCGACCTGCAGGAGGTCGAGGTCTATGTCCATCTGGCCGGGCTGGCCCTGGAAAATTCCCAGCTCTTCGCCAAGGTGAACGCCATGGCCACCCAGGACGGGCTCACCGGCCTGGCCACTCACAGGATATTCCAGGAAAAACTGTCCGAGGAGATCCTGCGCGCCGTCCGCTACCGCCAGCGGCTCTCCCTCATGATGGTGGATATCGACCATTTCAAGTCCGTCAACGACGTCCACGGCCATCTGGCCGGCGACGAGGTCTTGAGGTCGGTCGCCAGCGTCCTGCGCGAGCATTCAGGCAGCGTGGATTTCCCCGCCAGGTACGGGGGAGAGGAATTCTGCGTCATCCTCCCCCAATCCGACTCCGTCCAGACCGCCGAGCGGGCGGAGAACTTGAGGAAAGCCGTGGAATCCCGCTCCGTGGCGGTTTCCGGAGCGGACATCTCCGTGACCGTCAGCATCGGCTGCGCCACCGTCCCGGAGGACGCGCAGATCTCCAGCCAGCTCATCGGCAGGGCCGATGAACGCCTCTACCGCGCCAAGGCCGCGGGCAGGAACCGGGTGGTGGGCGCGTGAGCTCCGCGGCCTTCCTCTTCCCCGTCCTCCCCCCCCTCCTCATCCTGGTCTGCGCCGGCCGGCTCTCCGCCTGGAAGACTGCGGCGCTGGGAGCGTCGGCGGCGGTCCTTTCCGCCGCCGCCGTGGCGGTCCTGGCGCCCGACCCGGGTACGAGGGCCCTCGCGGGGCTGATCCTTCTGGCCAACCTGGCGGTCCTCTCCGTCTTCCTCCGGCTTTTAGGGCGCCTGCGCCGGGCTCGGACGGAGGAGTGGGAGGCGCGCGACGCCCGCGCCGCCGCCCTCCTCGCCGAAGAGGAGAGGAAGAACTCCCTCTTCAGGACCGAGATCGAGGACCTGGACCGGGAAGTGATCGCGACGCGGAAGGTGTACGCGGCCGTCCGGGGATTGGGAGAGGCCTTCAGCTGGGAGGAGATGATCCCGCACATCGATTTCGCCGTGCAGAACTGCCTCGAATTCCGCGACTACCAGCTCCATCTCCTCGATGACAACGCCGGCTATCAAAAAGTCCTCTCGCGCGGATCGCGCCTTCCGGAACCTCCGGCGGACCCGGACTCCAAGCGGCCGCGCTGGCATTCCATCCACGGCGACTTCTACGTGGAGAACCCCATCTGCCAGGGCCCGGAGAAGATCGGCTTCCTCTGGGCCAGGGCCACGGACGAGCAGGCCGCCCGCGGAGAAGCGCCGGTCCTCGAGGACACCTCCGAGATCGCCGAAGAGCTCGTCATGGGGCTGCAGAAAGCGCGGCTTTTCACGCGGCTCGAGAAGCTGTCCCGGATCGACGGCCTGACGGGCGTCCACCGCAGGCAGATCTTCAATGAGCGGATGAACGAGGAGATCCGGCGCGCTCGGGCCTTCAAGTCCTTTTTCTCGCTCCTCATCTGCGACCTGGACCATTTCAAGCGCATCAACGACACCTACGGCCACCAGGCCGGGGACGAAGTCCTCAAGCGCACCGGGGAATTGCTCAAGGAATGCGTGTACGAAACGGACTTCGTCGCCCGCTACGGCGGGGAGGAATTCGTGATCCTTCTTCCCCAGGCCGACCCGGCCGGCGTGAAGCGCAAGGCGGAATTCATGCGCCGGCGCCTCGCCCGCGAGATATTTTCCCTGGCATGGTCGGAGATCAGCGTGACCATGAGCGTGGGGATATCCCATTTCCCCCGCGACGGGTCCGATCCTTCCGCGCTCCTGCGCGCCGCCGACCGGGCCCTCTACGCCGCCAAGGAGGCGGGGCGGAACCGGGTGGTGGACGCGGCGGAGATGGGGTAGGGGAACGGCGCTGGGTTGAAAAAAGGGCGGGGTATTGTTAAGATTTCTATTTAAGGAGGGCCCCTTTACTTATTCCTAAATTATTAAGGAATGGGGCCTAGCAAATGGCTTATGAGGTTTTTTTAAGGATTTTTGCTAGGAAGGGTGGCCGAGTGGCTTAAGGCGCCGCTCTCGAAAAGCGGTAGACCCTAACGGGTCTCGTGAGTTCAAATCTCACCCCTTCCGTGATTTAAACTCTAAGGGGGTCCCATCCATGATTTCTGTTCTTCTTCTGGCCGCCTTGTTCCTCTGGCATTCCCCTCTCTCCGCCTTCGGCGACAAGGAGTCCGTCGTCCTGTCGGCGGATTCACTGTATCTATCGCCGAACAAGGACGGCATCCAGGACAGCGTGGTCTTCAACGTCAAGACCAGGAAGATAAAGAAGATCGCCTCCTGGAAGCTGAAGATCCAGGATCCCGCCGGGACTGCGCAGAAGAACATTTCCGGCGGGGAGGACATGCCCATGGAGGTATCATGGGACGGCAGGGACGACGCCGGGCGCCTCCAGCCCGAAGGCGCCTACGAGGCCTCCTTCACCGTCTGGGACCGCAAGGGAGGCGCGTTCGACTCTCCGCCCCTGGCGGTGGTCCTGGACCTGTCCCCTCCGGCCATCTCCCTGACGGAACAGGCGGACGATGCTCCCGCGACGGCGGGACAGCCCCGGGAGTTCCGGCTGAATTTCTCCGCGGTGGACCTGTCGGGACTGGCCGGCTGGACCATCAAGATCAAGGACGAAAAGTCCAAGACCGTGCGGACGGAGATCTCGACGGGCTCCCTTCCCGCCGCCTGGTCCTTTCCCGCGAATGACATTCCAGCCGATGCCGGCAGGCTCTACGCTCTTCTTTCCGTCCGGGACCGCGCGGGGAACCTGGGGGTTTCCCCGGTCCTGGCCCTGGGAGGCCAAAAGCCCGCCCCCAAGGAAAAAACTCCCGGACCGGCTCCGGCGGCCCCGGCCAGGCTTCTGCAAATGACGTCCATCATATCTCTCGCCGACGTTTTCGGAGAGAACGCTTCAAGCGACGCCCCGCTCCTGCCGCAGGCGGAAGTCCTTCTCGGCCCGATCGCCGACGCCCTCACGCGTTATAAAGGCGCCGCGGCCAACGTGCTGGGACACGTGGACCCGCAGACGTCCGAAAAAGATGAAAAAGCCCTTTCCAGCTATTTCGCCTGGAGGATCTACAGCTATCTCGTCCGCCAGAAGGGAGCGGACAAGAACGCCGTGTCGGTCAAAGGCATGGGCGCGGACATCCCCATAGCCGACAACCGCACTCCCAGGGGACGGTCTCTGAACCGGAGGATCGAGATACAGCTCTTCCTGCCGGCCGCCCCCTGATCCCCGGCGGGGTTTCCGGATCCGACATGTCCCGCGCCGTAAAAATCGCCCTGATCCTGCTCGGCGGAGCCGCGGCGGCCGTCCTGGGAGCCCTGTTCGCCGTGAAAAAACTCCTTCCTCCGGAAAAGATCAGGGGCCTCCTGTTGGAAAAGGCGCGGGAGAACCTCCATAGGCAGGCCAGGGTGGGCGGCGTGAGCATCGGGCTCTTCTCCGGCCTCGCCGTGTCGGATTTCGCTCTTTCCGAGAAGCCGGACTTCAAGGCCGGGACATTCCTTGAAAGCGAAGCATTCATCCTCAAGTTCCAGATCCGGCCCCTGCTCCGGAAGAAGATCGTGATCGACCGGGTGGAGCTGGTTTCCCCCAAGGTGACGGTCATCCGGAACGCGGACGGCAGGACGTTCAATTTCTCCGACCTCCTCCATGAGGAGCGGAAACCCGCCGTAGCCCGTAAAGAGGAGGCGCCGGCCGCGCCTTCGCCGTTGTCCCTCACGGTCGCCGAGGCGGTCATTTCCAAGGGGAAGGTCCGGTTCGAGGACCGCTCCCCGAAAAAACTCAAGCTGGACCTGGACCCGATCGACCTGAAGATCAACGGCTCCGGCCTGTCCAAGCCCCTGGCCCTGGAATTCTCCATCGCCGCCCGGGGCGGGCCGCGCGGCAAGGCCATGGCCGGGACCCTCAAGGGCAGGACATTCCTCGACCTGCCCGGGTCGGACCTCAAGATCGAATCCCTGGTCTGCAGGACGGACGAGCTGACTCTCGAGCTGAAAGGCGGATTGTCCCGGTTCCAGGATCCCATAATGGACCTGTCCGCGTCCCTCCACAGCCTGGACCTGAAAAAGCTCTCGCGCTGGGCTCCCCTGCCCAAAGGACTGGTCCTTTCCGGAAGCCCGCAGTTCGGCGTCCGCCTCAAGGGAGGCCTGCGCGACCTCTCATGCTCGCTCACCGGCGACTTCACGGCGATGGGGATCGCCTACGCGGACGTCTTTTCCAAGCCGGAATCGAATGAATTCTCCCTCGCTCTGGAGGGAAACCTCGTCAAACAGGACTCCTTTGATCTCAAAGACCTGAAGGTCGCCCTGGCCGGACTGAAGCTCGAGGCCAGGGGGTCCGTCGGCAAGCTGTCGTCGGCCGAGCCGCG
>MGUT01000040.1:4589-7658 GCA_001800095.1 Elusimicrobia bacterium RIFCSPLOWO2_01_FULL_64_13
CGATCTGGCGGCCGTCTCCGGGATCAGCCCCATTCCGCGGCCTTACGGCTTCAGCGGCCGCGCTTCGCTGAACGCGGAGATCAAAGGCGGAATGAACCTGCCTTCCGTGAACGGTTCCGTGAAACTCGAGGGCGCCGGCCTGAAGGTCGACCGTCTGGAGATCAGCGCCGTCACCGGTTCGGCCGCCTTCTCGGACGATTCCTTCCGGGCCAAGGACCTGACCGGGCGGATCGGCAGGGAAGGAACCGCTCCGGCGGATTTTAAAATCACCGTCGCGGCGAAGAATTTCTCCAGGCCGGACGTGGAGCTGGACGCCCGGTTCGGCCGGCTGGACCTGGGGATGTTCCTGACGGACGACAAGAAGAAATCCTCCCCCGCCGCCGTGGAAAAATCATCCGCTGCGGCCGCGCCCGCCAAGGGACCGGAGCTGAAAGCCCGGGGCAGGATCGCCGTCGACGAGCTCGCCTACGTGAAGTTCCAGGCGTCGGACGCGCGCCTTTCCTGGGACCTGTCGGGGATTACGCCCGGACTCTCCCGGATATCCGGAACGGCGGAATGTTCCGCGGGGAAGGGCAGGATCAACGACATCCCTCTCCTGCGGACCCTGGCGCCCGTGCTTCGGCTCGACCCGTCCTCGCTCGTTTTCTCGAAGGCGGGCGGGCGGTTCAAGATCGAGAACGGCACGGCCGGGACGGACGATTTCCAGGTCAACGGCCCCGCCGCCGATCTCTTCGTCCGCGGCATCCTGGACCTGCCCGCGAACAGGCCGGACATGGTCCTCACGGCCAAGCTCCCCAGGGGGTCGCTCGGCGGCGCGGCGGGAGAATTCACGGCGGACGAGGACGGGCGCCCCACGTTCGCTTTCAAGCTGAAGGGCGATTGGAGACCGGCGCTTGATTCCTCCCTGATCCGCAAGCAGGCCGTCAGGCAGGCGGAGAAGGAGATCAAGAAGAAAGCCGCGGATTTCCTCGAAAACGAAGGCAAAAAACTCCTTGAAGGGATCTTTAAGAGGTGACCATGGAACCACATTCCGCCGGAGCCGGCCATCCCGAACTCGAACCTTTCATCCTGGAGCTGGGCAAAGCGTTGAGCCGCATCCATCTCTACTCCCCCAACCACCCCATGGTGAAGGAATCCATATCCACCGCGCACGGACACCTTGCCGCCTGCCTCTCCGCGGAGCCGGAATTCACCCTCGCCGCGGTGGAAGACAAGCTCCTCCTGAACGGCTCGCCTTTGGGGGCCGCGCCCACCGTCCAGCAGGCGCTGGGCGCCTTCTTCCAGAAGTTCGGGCTCCAGAGCATGACGTTCCGGACCGGGGTCACGGAGGAAGAGCTGGCCGCCTTCTGCGCCCTGGTGGCCGGAGGCACGATCCCCTCGGGCGACGCCGACCGGGTGTCGAGGACCCTCGCGGAGCGGAAGATCGAACACATCGGCCTCAACGTGACGGTCTATTCCAAGGTCGGAGAAGGCGAAGGCGGCGAAGGAGGCGGAAGGAGCGGAGAAAGCGGAACAGGGACGGGGAACGAGGGGCAGGAGACCGAAGCCCGGAGACTGATCCAAAAAATGGAGGACATGCCCCTGGACCGGATGCTGCGCGAGGTCATCCGGAAGGCCGTCCCCAACCCGGAGGACCAGAAGAAGATCTACGACATCATATTCAAACAGCTCCAGGACGAACTGGCCGCCCACGTGGAGCGGGCCACCCAGCAGCTCCGCTCGGAGAAGCAGACCATCCAGAACGAGAAGGAGCGCACGGAGACCGTCATCAACCAGATGGCCGAAGGCGTTGTGATCGTGGACGCGGAAGGCAGGATCGTCATGATGAATCCCGCCGCGGAGAGGATCTACGGGAAATCCCTCACGGAACTCAAGGGAAAGAAAGTCGATGAGGTCATCAGCGAAGAGCTCATGGTCGCCATGGCGAACGACCTCGCCATTCCGTCCGACAGGCGCATCGAGGGCGGGGTCAGCGTCCAGAGCGCGGCGAGCACCTTGCAGACTTTGAGGAACAGCACCGCGAAGATCGAGGACCCGGAAGGGAAGATCGTCGGCATGCTGTCGATCTTGAGCGATATCGCCAAGCAGAGGGAACTCCAAAGGATGCAGGACGATTTTTTGGCGAACGTCACGCACGAACTCCGTTCCCCCCTCACGGCCTTGAAGGCCTCCATCGGGGCGCTTTTGGACGACCGGGACAACCCGCCTTCCCCCCAGTCCCGGCAGATCCTCACCATCGCGACCCGGAACATCGACCGGCTGGCCCGGCTCATCAACGATATCCTGGACTTCGGCAAGGGGGCGGCCGGGAAGATATCATTGAGTCTGAAGCCGCAGGATTGCGGGGACTACCTGTCGGAGACGGTCCAGAACCTGGGTTCCTGGGCGAAGAGCAAGGGGGTCGATATCACTCTCTCACTTCCGGACCGTTTGCCCAGGGTCATGGCCGACCGCGACCGCTCGACCCAGATACTGGTGAACCTCCTTTCCAACGCGGTCAAGTTCACTCCTCAAGGAGGCGACGTCACGGTGTCGGCGGAGACCCTGCCGCTGTTCGTGAAGGTGCGCGTCACGGACACGGGCCCCGGCATCCCCAAGGCCGAGCGGGAAAAGCTCTTTCAAAAATTCTTCCAGCTGAAGCGGACGGTCAAGACCGACACTCCGGGAACGGGGCTGGGACTATACATCACGAAGATGCTCGTGGAACTGCACGGCGGCGAGATAGGGTTCATCAGCGCGGAGGGCAAGGGGAGCACGTTCTATTTCACTCTCCCGATCGTGCCGGAGAAAGCGCCCGCGTCCGCGGCGGGGGCAACGGCGGCCGCCGGGTCCGCGGCGGGCGCGCCCAGGAAGAAGGGCTGGCTGGCGCGTCTTTTCGGGGGCTGACCTACACGACGAGACGCAGGAGCTTGACCGCGGTCCAGCTGATCAGGCCGCAGATCGGGAACGTCAGCACCCAGGCCATGACGAGGCGCCGGGTCACGCCCCAGCGCACGGCCGAAACTCGGCGGACCGCCCCCACGCCCATGATCGCGGTGGATATGGTGTGGGTGGTGCTCAAGGGGACGC
>MGUT01000041.1:0-559 GCA_001800095.1 Elusimicrobia bacterium RIFCSPLOWO2_01_FULL_64_13
TCTTTACGGCTTCGGGCAGGAGTTCGGCGGCGTCGCCTTCGAGCCGAAGGATGGCGAGAGAATCGTGGGCGGTGGGGCCGCGGTTGATGATGACGTAAGGCGCTCCGTTCCGGGCCGCGACCAGGGGCACGGAAGCCGCCGGCTCCACCTGCAACGTCGAGCCGATGGCCATGACCAGGTCGGCTTGAGAAGCGAAATCCACCGCGCGCCGCATCTCCACCTCGGGCATGGGCTCGCCGAACATCACCGTCGCGGTCTTCAAGAACCCTCCGCAGTCGCAGACGGGGCATTTGCGGGTCTCGCGGAACCTCTCGAATATGGGCCCCGGCTCGTAGGTCCTGTCGCATCCCAGGCATTCAATATGGCGGTTCGTGCCGTGAAGCTCCACGATCTTCTCCCTCCTGTGCCCCGCGTCCTCATGGAGCCCGTCTATGTTCTGGGTCACGACGGCGAGGAGCTTTCCCTTCCTGTCCAATTCATAGACCGCCTTGTGCGCCGCGTTGGGCCTGGCGGACTTGAAGGCCTCATAGACCTTGAGCTTGTAGTCCCAATGCGCGGC
>MGUT01000041.1:582-3750 GCA_001800095.1 Elusimicrobia bacterium RIFCSPLOWO2_01_FULL_64_13
GACGAGGATCTTTTCCGATTCCTTCAGGTACCCCTGGAGAGATTTTCCCGGCATCGACTCTAGTATATCACTTGCGCCCTAACCCCCAAAACAAATATAATCGCCCTAGTGATCTTCCCTCGAACAGGATCCATGACTTCCGCCTTGGCTCTCGCCTTCTCCCTCCTCCTGGCCGCGTGGCCCGCGCGCGCCGGGGAGAATACCCTCTACCTCTACCGCGACGGGGACGACTTCTATTTCCAGGGCGAGGGCCGCGCCAACCCCGCCTTCACGGACTCGACCCGGAGGCGCTCCCTCTCCCAGGCGGCCGCCGTCCTCGACGCCAAGGCCAGGATGGCCGTCTACGTTTACGGCATGGGCACGGTCCACGGGGAGAAACTCCAGGAGGCCTACAAGACGGACAAGCGCATCCGGGCCTACGTGAGCGCCTTCCTCAAGGGGACCCTCGTCACCGAACTGGAATGGGACGACGAAGACAACTGCGTCGTGGTGCTGAAGATATCCAGGAAGGACCTCTTCCGTAAGAACGCCGAAAAGGGGAAAAAGAAATGATGGGCCTGCCGGCGATATTCATCGCCTTGAGCATACTCTCCAGCGCGGAAGAGCGGCTCCGCGTCGTCGAGGTGGACACGTCCGCCGTCCAGGGCCAAGCGTTCTCGGCCCGGGTGAAGGTGAAGCCGCTCATGTCCTTCGACCAGGTCGCGCTCGAACTCTTCGAGACCGGCGCGCCCTGCCACAAGACCGGGGAGAATCCCGATTCGGACAGCGACTGGACCTGCCTCGCCGCCGTCCCGGCCGACGCCAAGGAAGGCATGTACAACGTCCGGATACTGTTGAACGGGGAGAAGGCCTTCGCCTCCACGGCCGTGATCGTCCCCTACGGCTTCCCCACCTACGCCTTGAACCTCTCGGCGGAGAAAAAAGCCCTCTACAAGGCGAAGGGGAGGGAAAAGGAGGTCGAGAAGATCCGGGGGACCCTGGCCACGGAGACGCCGGAGCGGCTGTGGGAGGACTTCGTTTTCCCCGTGGTGGGAAAGATGGAAGGGGAATACGGCGAGCGCCGCACGGTGGACGGGCGGTTGAAGACCGGATACCACCGCGGCGTGGATTGGGCCGCGCCCGAAGGCAACCCGGTCCTGGCCGCCGCCGACGGGGTGGTGCTCCTGGAAGGCAGATACGCCGAGGAAGGCAGGATGATCATCCTCGACCACGGGCAAGGCGTCACGACCGCCTACCTGCACCTCTCCAAGATCCTCGTGGACGAGGGGGACGAGGTCGAGGCCGGCGATGTCATAGGCAAGGTCGGCTCCACCGGCGTCTCCACGAGCCCGCACCTCCATTTCGGCGTCTATATCCACGGCACGCCTCTCGACCCAGTCTACTGGTTCAAGGAATATCCCAACCTCCTGCGGAAATAACGTACGAGGGGTTCGGGACTTCCCGAGCAGGACCTGTGGCGCCAAACACTAGCCCAAGGTTTGGCGCCACTAGGAGCGAGGCGCAGGCCGAGCGGTCCAGCGAGGGAAGCCCCTGACCCCGACCATCTCGCGGGCGTTTGACTCGCGCGCGCGACAATCGTATAATGACTCGTCCATGCCAGAACCCCAAGTTTCAGTGACCCTGCCGGCCTACAACGAGGGCGCGAGCCTCCTCGACGACATCAAGAACATCCGCTCGTCCCTTGAGCGGGCCGGGATCCCCTACGAATTCATCGTCATCGACGACGGCTCGACCGACGACACCGGCGAGATCGCCCGGAAGGCCGGGGTCCAAGTCATCCGCCATGACCGCAACCGCGGCGTGGGCGCGGCCAGGAAGACGGGGATCCTCGCGGCCAAGACCGATTTCATCATCACCTCGGACGCCGACGGGACCTATCCCGCCGGGCCCATCCCCGAGATGATCCGCATCGCCCAGGACTGCGACATGGTCATCGGGGCCCGCAAGGGGGAGAAGGGCACTCTGTCCTTATTGAGGAAGCCCGCCAAGTTCTTCATCCGCAAGCTCGCCTCCTACCTGGCCGGCACCCCGATCCCGGACTTGAACAGCGGCCTCCGGGGCATCCGCAAGTCCGCGGCCCTCAAATACTTCTATCTTCTGCCCAACAGCCATTCCTGGGAATCCACCATCACCCTGGCTTTCCTGTGCAACAGCCAAAGGGTCCGGTATCTACCGATCGACTATTTCAAGCGTTCCGGCGGGGTGTCGAGCTTCCATCCGGTCAAGGACACCTACAACTACTTCTCCCTGATGATCCGCACGATCATGTACTTCAATCCTCTGCGCATCTTTCTGCCCGTTTCCATCCTGATCTTCCTTGTGGGAGCGGTCAAGTCGACCATGGATTTCATCCGCTTCCACAGCATCGGCGGCATGGACGTCCTGGTCCTTCTGACCAGCCTCCTGATCCTGATCGCGGGGCTCCTGGCCGACCTCCTGGTGGTCCTGCTCCGCAAGCTCGATCCTTTTCCGGGATACAGCACCCCGCACATCCCCAAGTAGGACGGGCCTCTCTTGAAAATCCTTGTCACCGGAGCGACCGGATTCCTGGGCTCCAACCTGATCCCGGCGCTCCTCGAGCGCGGCGACGAGGTCACGGCCTGGAGGCGCAGGGAATCCGACCGGCCGCGCCTCGAAAACCCGCGCCTGCGCCACGCCTGGGGCGACCTGGCCGACGCCTCCCCGGAGAACCTATCGCGGCTCAAGGACGCCATGTCCGGCTGCCAGGGCGTCGTCCACCTGGCCGCCAAGACCTCCCAGGACCCGTCCAGCCGGCTCGAGGCCGACGCGGTGAACATCGAGGGGACGGAGCGCCTCCTGGACTGCGCGAAGAGCTCCGGCGTCAGACGCTTCGTCTACGCCAGCTCCCAATCCGCGAAGATATCCAACCCCGGCATCTACGGCGCCACCAAAAAAAAATCCGAGGAACTCGTTCTCCGGTCCGGCCTTGACGCCGTGGTGCTGCGCCCGGCCATCATCTACGGCCCAGGAAACGCCGGGATATTTTCCAAGTTCGTCAAAATAGTGAAGCGCCTGCCCGTCATCCCGGTGCCCTGGACGGAAGTCCCGTTCCAGCCCGTTTACGTGGGAGACGTCGTGGGCGCCGTCCTGGGGGCCCTCGACGCGGGGAGCCATCCGCAGAACGTCTATGACGTGGCCGGGCCGGAC
>MGUT01000041.1:3786-5765 GCA_001800095.1 Elusimicrobia bacterium RIFCSPLOWO2_01_FULL_64_13
TCGGGCTCACCCGGCCCCTCATCCCGGTCCCCATGGGACTGGCGATCCTAGGCGCGCGCCTGCTTTCCGGGATCATGCGGCGGCCGCCCGTCACCGTGGACAACCTCATCGGCCTGACGGAATCCACCCCTCTCGATCTCGGGCCCATGGCCCGGGACCTTAAGGTCGCGCCCATGGCGCTGGACGCCGGCCTCGCCCTTTCCCTGAAGGAGGAAATTCCATGAGCCCAATCAAGAGGATCGCCCTGGTGGGGCTGGGCAAGATCGGCCTCTACCACCTGTCCATATTGAGGAACATCGACGAGGTCCATCTCGTGGGGCTCATGGACGAGAAAGACTCCGCCAGGAAGACCGTCCAGGGCATGGGGATCAACGCTCCCTTCTTCGATGACCTGGACAAGATGCTGTCGGCCAGCGATCCCGAAGGCGTTTTCGCCTGCGTGCCGCCGGGCGCGGCGCCCGCCATCGCCGAAAAATGCCTCCGCCAGGGCCGGGCCCTTTTCCTGGAAAAGCCCATGGCCGCGGACCTGGGATCGGCGAAGAAGATGATGGCCCTCCTCGCCGACCGCCCCTCTCCCCCGGCCAACGCCGTGGGCTTCATGGTGGCCTATTACCCCACTTTCGAAAAGACCCTGGACCTCTTAAGAAAAGAATCCATCGGCCGGCCCAGGCATTACGTCGCGACCATGCTCCTGGGCGAGGTGTTCCGCAGGCAGGAAGGCTGGAGGCAGAACCCGGCCTTGTCGGGAGGAGGGGCCGTGGCGGTGCTGGGGAGCCACCTCCTCTATCTCATCCAATCGTTCTTCGGCCTGCCGGAGACCGTCTCGGCCGGAACGGTCCGGCTATTTTCCAACGTCGAGGACATCTGCCACGCCCGCTTCTCCCATCCCGGAGGCCTCACGGGCGAGTTCCGGGTCTCCTGGAGCCAGCCGGGCTATTCCGAGATGAGCATCCGTCTCGAGATCTCCGGCAGCGAAGGATTCCTGGACTCAAGCGAAAGCTCGGTGTCCCTTTACGGCTACGGCGCCCAGGCCGGCGCGGCGGACCAGCCCGCCGGTCCGGCCGGATGGCAGACCTGGTACCCCTGGGACCTTTCCGGGGGAGAGCCGCCCCCGGCCCGGCTCCAATTCATCCAGTCGGGCTACGCCGCCCAGGACAAGGACTTCGTGCTCTCCATCGGCTCGGGGAAAAACCCGAGGGTGCCCTGGTCCGACGGGTTCAAAGTCCAGAAGATGATCGAGGGCGTCTACCGCTCCGCTTCGCTCTCGGGCGAAACGATCCCCCTCCCGGAATAGGACCCGTGGAAGCGATCATCTGCGACCGGTCCCTCCAGGGCGTCCACCTCCTTTCCAAGAGGAAAGGCGTCGAACTCCAGGCCTATTTTTCCCGGAAGGACCATCTCGCCCGGGCGCTGGACGCGGCCAGGGACAGCGGCGTCCGCAGTCTCTATTGCACGTCCCAGCCCCTCCTCCTGGAACTTTTAAAGAGCGATCCCGACCGCTGGCCGTTCCGCGTCTTCGCCGTGGTGCCGAACTTCGCGCGGTTCGTGCGCGACACCTCCCATTACGGCACGACGGGCGCCGCCGTCCGGAGAATTTTGGCCATGCCTTTCTTCCACAAGCTTCGCCTGGCCGGATTCGCCCTTGCCCATCCCGGCCCGGCCCTGGGAATGCGGTTCGAGCTCATGATGAACCTCTTCCTCCTGGCCGAGGCCTCCGCCTTCCTGGCGCCCGGCAAAGACGGCGGGCGCCTCCGGCTTCGGGCCCTGGTGCTCCATCAGCAGATAGCGGACCTGTCGCTTTCCCTCGGCCAGAAGGGCCTCTTCCGCATCTTTTCGCGCATGGCGAGGGCCGAGCTGGGGCTCGAGGCCGGAGCGGCCACATCGAACGACGTCCGGCTCTCCGAATTCCTGGAGGATTCCCCCGGCCTCTTCGACTGGTTCTTCTCCCCCTTCAATCCGCGCGGCCACCTAATGCATCC
>MGUT01000041.1:5781-5881 GCA_001800095.1 Elusimicrobia bacterium RIFCSPLOWO2_01_FULL_64_13
CGGACCGTGGCCGACGTCTGGTGCCTGGGCGGGACCCTCCCCTTCGCGGAATCCCGGGACTACATCGCCTCCCTGCCGTTCGCGGGCGCCCTCATCGACA
>MGUT01000041.1:5960-13328 GCA_001800095.1 Elusimicrobia bacterium RIFCSPLOWO2_01_FULL_64_13
CAAAAAACGGATGAGTTGATATATTATATTAGCACTCAACATTAGCGAGTGCTAATAAACCCGGAGGCGGCCGACGACCCATGAGAGCGTTGAATCCCGACGAACAGGAGCAAAGGAAGAGGAAAGTCCTCCATTCCGTAATCCACGAATACGTGCGCACCGGCAAGCCGGTGGGCTCGCACTCGATCGTGACCACGGCGCACCTGGGGCTCTCCTCCGCGACCATCCGCAACACCCTTTCCCAGCTCGAGGAAGAGGAGCTCATCACGCACCCCCACACTTCCGCCGGGCGGGTCCCCACGGACAAGGGCTACCGGGCTTACGTGGATTCCCTGATCGAGCTGCAGAAACTCGCGGTCCGCGAGGAATCCCGCATCCGCGGCGAATACGAGACCCGGATCCAGGAGGTCGAGGACCTCTTGAGCCAGACCTCGCGGATGCTGTCCTCCATCTCGCACTACACGGGTTTCGTGATGGTGCCCAAGATCGAGAAGAACCTGTTCTCGCACCTCGAGCTCGTGCCGATCGGGAACAACCGGGTCCTCGTGGCCATGGTCACGGACACGGGGATGACCAAACATTTCGTCCTGAACCTGGGAGGAGAGATCACGCGGGAACGCCTCCGCACCATCTCCCGCATCATCAACCAGAATTTCGAGGGCCGCACCCTCCAGGAGGTGCAGGAGTCCATCACCCAGCGCCTGGAGGAGGCCCAGCGCGAATACCGGGAGATCATCTCCCTGGCCAAGGACCTCGGCCAGGAGATCCGCAAGATCTCCATGAGCTCCATCTATCTCGACGGAACGAGCAACATCCTCGCGCTCCCGGACCTTTCCAGCACCGGGGACATCCGCGACCTCTTCAAGCTCATCGAGGAAAAGGAGATGCTTTCCAAGATCCTCGAGGACGACTTCCTCGCGGAATCGGACGAGGCCGCCGCCGGAGCCCCCGACAGGAAAGACCAGGGAAAAAGGCGGAGGAAGGGCCAGCACCCCCAGGTGCACGTGCGGATCGGCTCGGAGAACCCCATCAAGGCGATGAGGAACTTGAGCCTGGTCTCGTCCACCTACCGCCTGTCGGACCGGACGGTGGGGGTCCTGGGGATCCTGGGCCCCAAGCGCATGGAATACCCCAAGATGATCGCCCTCGTGGATTTCATCTCCTTGACGGTGAACCGCATCCTCAAGGAGTTCGAAGGCAAATGACGTCCGGCGACTTCCCCGACACGGACCGGCCGCCGGAACCGGAGACAGAAGGAACGCCCGCTTCCGAAGCCCCGCCGGAGGAGCAGGACTGGAAGGAGAAAGCCGGCTCCTACATGGAACAGCTCGTCCGCCTCCAGGCCGAGTTCGTCAACTACCGCAAGCGCGCGGAAAAGGAGAAGGCCGAGGCCATCCGTTTCGGCCGGGAAGCGATCCTCGAGCGCGCGGCCGCCCTCCTGGACGTGCTGGAATCGGCCCTCCGCCATTCCCGGGAGGCCAAGGACGTGGACTCCTTCAGAAAAGGGCTGGAGATGGTGGTCGGGGAGTTCGTCCGCTTCCTCAAGCAGGAAGGCGCGGAGCCGCTGAAGACGGTGGGGGAGCAATTCGACCCGCACCTGCACGAAGCGGTCGAGCAGGTGGAAGCGGAGGACGAATCCCAGAACAACGTCATCATCGAGGAACTGCAGAAAGGCTACGTCTCCAACGGGCGGCTCTTGCGGCCCGCGAGGGTCAAGGTGGCCAAGTCGGCGAAAAAAGAGAAACCCTCTTAAATTTAGTTTCGAACCATAATATCGGAGGCAAGCATATGTCAAGAATCATAGGGATCGACCTGGGAACCAGCAATTCGGCGGCGGCGGTCATGGAGGGCGGCAAGGGGACCATCATCCCCTCCGCCGAAGGGACCACCCTGGGAGGCAAGGCCTTCCCGTCGTACGTCGCCTTCACGAAGGACGAACAGCTCCTGATAGGCGAGCCCGCGCGCAGACAAGCGGTCACCAACCACGAGGGAACGGTCTACGCTTTCAAGCGCAAGATGGGCACGGACCACAAATACAATATCCACGGCAAGGAATTCACCCCCCAGCAGCTCTCGGCCTTCATATTGCAGAAGGTGAAGCGCGACGCCGAGGCCTTCCTCTCGACCAAGATCGAGAAAGCGGTCATCACCGTCCCCGCCTACTTCAACGACAACCAGCGCCAGGCCACCAAGGACGCGGGCGCCATCGCGGGACTGGAGGTCGTGAGGATCGTCAATGAGCCCACCGCCGCCTGCCTGGCCTACGGCATCGACAAGAAGGGCCGCGACGAAAAGATCATGGTCTTCGATCTGGGCGGAGGCACGCTCGACGTCACCGTCATGGATTTCGGCCACGGCGTCTTCGAGGTGGTCTCCACTTCGGGCGACACCCAGCTCGGCGGCACGGACATGGACAACGTCATCATCGACCACATCGCCCAGGAATTCAAGAAGGAATCGGGCATCGACCTGCGCAGCGACAAGATGGCCTCCCAACGCCTCAAAGAGGCCGCCGAGAAGGCCAAGATCGAACTCTCCAACGTGATGGAGACCGAGATCAATCTGCCCTTCATCACGGCCGACGCCTCCGGTCCCAGACATCTCCAGCAGAAACTCACCCGGGCCAAGCTGGAATCTTTGGTGGAACCCATCGTTAAGCGCTGCCAACACTCCATCGACCAGGCCCTCTCCGACGCCAAGCTCACCGCCGACGGCATCTCCAAGATCATCCTCGTGGGCGGACCCACGCGCATGCCCATCATCCAGAAGTTCGTGGAGGACCACGTGGGCAAGAAAGTGGAGCGCGGCATCGACCCCATGGAATGCGTGGCCATCGGCGCGGGGGTGCAGGCGGCCATCCTCACCGGAGAGGTGAAGGACGTGCTGCTCTTGGACGTGACGCCTTTGTCTTTGGGCATCGAGACCCTGGGCGGAGTGTTCACCAAGCTCATCGAGCGGAACACCACCATTCCCGTGAAAAAATCGCAGAACTTCTCCACCGCCGCAGACGACCAGCCGGCCGTGACCGTCCACGTGCTGCAGGGCGAGCGCCCCATGTCCCAGGACAACGTTTCCCTGGGGCGGTTCGACCTGGTGGGCATTCCCCCGGCTTCGAGAGGCGTCCCGCAGATCGAGGTCAGCTTCGACATCGACGCCAACGGCATCCTGCACGTGCTCGCCAAGGACCTGGGAACGGGCAAGGAGCAGTCCATCAAGATCTCCGCCCCGAACAAGCTCTCCAAGGAGGAGGTGGAAAAATTCGTCAAGCAGGCCGAGGAGTACGCGGAGTCGGACCGGAAAAAGAAGGATGAGATCGAACAGAAAAACGAGGCCGACACGGCGATCTACGCCACGGAGAAGGCCTTGAAAGAGCACGGCGGCAAGATCTCCCAGGAGGAGCGGCTCAAGGTCGAGCAGGCCCTCTCGGACGCCAAGGAAGCCGTGAAGGGCGACGACCTCGAGCGGGTCAAAAAGACCAAGGAAGAACTGCTCGCCGCTTCGCACAAGCTGGTCGAACAGGTGTACCAGGAAGCCGCCAAGGCCCAGAAAAAGGGAGCCCAGGGTCCCGGCCAGGGCGGACAGGGCCAGGGGGGCCCGGGAGGGGAGAACGTCGTGGACGCGGAGGTCGTCGACGACGACAAAAAATAAATGGCCCCCAAGCGCGACTATTACGAGGTGCTGGGAATCTCCAAGTCCGCCACCACGGACGAGATCAAGGCCGCTTACCGCCAGCTGGCCAAGAAGGTCCATCCCGACGTCAATAAGGACAAGTCCTCCGAAGAAAAGTTCAAGGAAGCGAACGAGGCCTACGAGGTCCTCTCGGACCCGCAGAAGCGCAAGCTCTACGACCAGTTCGGCCACGCCGGCGTCGCCCAGGGCGGGCAGGGTCCCGGCCAGGGCTTCGGCGGGGACTTCGAGGGTTTCGGGGACCTCGGCGACATCTTCGGCGACATCTTCGACAACGTTTTCACGGGGGGCGCCGGCCGCGGCCGGTCGCGCCGCCCCCGCTCGAACCGCGGCGAGGACCTTCAGGTCCGGCTGACGGTCGCCCTGTCCGAAGCGGCCTTCGGGGTCCAGAAGACCATCAAGATCAACCACGCCAAGGCCTGCGCCAAATGTTCCGGCTCCGGCGCGAGGCCGGGAACGTCCTCCAAGACCTGCGCCAACTGCAAGGGGACCGGCACGGTCCAGTTCCGTCAGGGGTTCTTTTCGCTTTCCCAGACCTGCCCCCGCTGCCAGGGCGAGGGCCGGGTGATAGAGTCCCCGTGCGCGGAATGCCGCGGGCAGGGCCGGGTGCGGACCCTTGAACCCATCACGGTGAAGGTCCCTCCCGGGGTCCAGGAAGGCACGGCCCTGCGCGTGACGGGAGCGGGCGAGGCGGGGCCTGGCGGCGGCCCGGCCGGGGACCTGTACGTGGTCATCCACCAGGAAGCCGACCCCCGTTTCGAGCGCCGCGACGACGACATACTCTCCGAGCAGAAGATCTCCATCACCCAGGCGGCGCTGGGCGCCGAGATATCCCTGCCCTCCCTCGACGGCAAGGTGACCCTGCGCGTCCCCCCCGGAACGCAGACGGGAACGGTATTCCGGGTCCGGGACGGAGGGTTGCCGCACTTGAGCGGACGCGGGAGGGGAGACCACCTCGTCAAGGTCATCGTCGAAGTCCCGGCCCACCTCACCGCCAGGCAGAAGGAGCTCTTGAAGGAGCTGGCCAAGACCCTGGGCGAGGACGAACCGGACAAGGACGACGATTCCCTCTTCAAGAAGATGTTCGGGAAGTAGCGGCGATGCCGCACTTCTACGTGCCCGCGAAGAACCTGCGCGGGCTTTTTTTTTGGTTCGAGCCGGACACGTCCCGGCACCTCTCGCGCGTCTTAAGGAAGAAGCGGGGCGACACGGTCCAGATATTCGACGGGAGGGGACTGGTGCGCGTGGCGCGCATCACGGATGATTCCGACCCGGACCGGCTGCAGGGCGAGATATTGGGACGGGACCCGGAACCGCGCCCGGCCGACGCCCCCAAGGTTCGGCTTTATCCCGCCCTCCTCAAAGGCCCGCGGTTCGAGTGGCTCCTGGAAAAAGCCGTGGAACTCGGCGTGGAATCCATCCGGCCCGTGGTCACGGACCGGGTCGTCGTGAAATTGGGAGCGGACCGCGCCGGGGCCAAGGCCTCCCGCTGGAAGAAGATCGTCATCGCCGCGGCCCAGCAATGCGGCAGGGCCGCGGTCCCCGAAGTTTTTCCTCCGGCCTCCCTCCGATCCGCCCTGAACGATTCCGACCTGGATTGTCCCGGCCTGCTCCTGTGGGAATCGGAGAGCCGCCAGTCTCTGTCCCAAGTCCTCCAGAAGCCCGCATTCGCGTCGGGACGGACCATCCGGCTCTTCGTCGGTCCGGAAGGCGGCTTCACCATGGCCGAGGCCAGGATGGTCCAGTCGACAGGGGCGCAGCCTGCGAGCCTGGGCGGTTCCATACTCCGGGCGGAAACGGCGGCCATCGCCGCCCTCGCCCGCATCGTCCTCGCCTGAAAAAACCCTTATATTTTTAGAAGCGCTTTCGCGGCTCTTTCGGCTTCGTCCACGGTGATGGACGACATGGGGGCGGAATCTTCCCGGGGAGAGAGGACCGCCTGCCTCGCCGGGTCGCCGAAGGGGCCCCAGCGCCTGGCGGACGTCGTTTTGGGGATGAGAGGATAGAAAGACAGCGTCGGGACTTTGAGGGCCACCGCCAGATGCAGGGGTCCGGTGGAGTTCGAGACCGCGAGCCGGCTGACGGAGAGGATCCCGGCCAGTTCCCTTAACGTCAGGGACCCCGCGGGGATGGGGTGGATGGAAGGGTCGGGAGGATGGAAGAGGGCCTCCGCCTTGTCGATGACGGCTTCCTCTCCTTTTCCCGCCGTGATCAGGACTTCCGCGCCTGCGCCCGCCAGGCGCTTCGCCAGTTCCATGAAATGATCGAGCGGCCAGCTTTTGGCGGACCCTTTCGAGCCGGGATGGATCACGGCGAGGGGCCGGTCCGGCCTGACGTTCTCGCCGGAGAGGATCTCCCCGGCCCTGGATTTTTCTTCCTCCGCGACGGCGACTTCGGGACTCCGAGGCGCGGGACTGGCCCCTAAGATGGCGGCGAGGTCCAGGTTATACTGGGCCTCGTGTTTTTCCGCGAGGGAGCGGTTCTGGACCAGGCGATGGCTTAAAAAGAGCGCCGCGGCCTTGGAACGCGGCCCGACCCTGACCGGGATCCCGGCGCGCCAGGCGGCGAAAGCCGTGCGGTTGTCCAGGTAGAAGTGGATGGCCGCGTCGAAACGGAGCGAGCGGAGCAGTTCCGGCAGTCCGAAGACGGACAGGGCGGGGTCGTCCGAAAGCACCACCTCGTCCACCGCGGGATGGCACTTAAGGAGGGGAGCGGCGTAGCCCCGGCACAAATAAGCGATGAAGGCGTCCGGGTATTTTTCCTTGAGGGCCAGGGCGGCGGGAGTGGTGAGGATGACGTCCCCCAGATTGTCCGGCCTGACCAGGAGCAGCCTGGGTCTCTTGGGAAGCGGGATCGCCGGCCAGGGCGTCATGCCAGTATCTCCTTCCACCCGGTGTTGAAGACGTCCCTGGAAAATCTACCCCTGCAGGACTCGAAATTGTGGCGCGCCATCCTTTCCCGGAGTTTTTCGTCCTCCAGGATCCGGCAGAGCTTTCCCGCCATCTCCTCCGGCCGGCCGGGAGGGACCAGGTATCCGCCCTTGCCGTCCTCGAGGATCTCGGGAATGGACCGGACGGCGGTGGCCACCACCGGTCTTCCCTGGGACATCCATTCTTCGAGCGCGCGCGACACTTCCTCCGAGCCCAGCGAGCCGATCACTCCCGCCGAACATTCCGCCGTGAAGTTCCAGACCTCTTCCCTGCTCAAAAATCCATGATAGACGCAGTTCTTCAGGCCCATCGCGTTGGCGCGGGCGAAGAGTTCGCTCCAGGACAGGTTCTCTTCCGAGCCGGCTATGTGGAGCTCCGCGTCGGGATACTTTTTCTGGACGATGGCGAAGGCCTTGAGGATGTCTCCATGCCCTTTTTTAGGGTCGAGGCGGGCCAGGACCCCCAGTCGTTTCCCGGGAACTCCCTTCCCGTTCGCGGAGAACGCCCCCGACAGGGCGGGATTGTCCACGGGAGGGTAGAGCGCACGGACCCTGGGAGACAGGTCTCCGCCGAAACGGGAGAGGCATTCCCGGCGGAGCTGTTCCGAGGCGGTGACGATCCAGCGGGTCTGGGAGTAGATCTTCCTGTTCAAACGGCCGGGCCGGACGGGCTGGGATATGGCGCGGGTGCGGATGACGGGGACGCCGGCCTCTTTTCCCCCCCACCAGCCGATCCAGTGGGTGGAGCCGGT
>MGUT01000041.1:13339-15245 GCA_001800095.1 Elusimicrobia bacterium RIFCSPLOWO2_01_FULL_64_13
GGGTGGATTTTTATCCCGGCTTCGAGGGCGCGCCGGTAGGGGAGGGTGCCGCGCTCGCAGGCGAGGAGAGTCTCGTGCCCCAGGTCCTTGTGGGCGGCGATGCAGTCGAAGGCGTAGGCCGCCAGACCGCTCCACCAGGGGATGTCGATGAGGTGCAGGATCTTCATGGCTTATGGAGAAGGATTAAGGCGGGAGCGGGGTGACTTACGTAACCCCAAGTTGCTTGAGAATGTCAGCAATGGCTTTCTTTAATGGGGGCAAATCGCGCTCGACGATATCCCATATCTGTCCGAGATCAATCCCTAGATATTCGTGAACTGCGACGTTACGGAAACCGGCGATGCTGGACCAGTCGATCTGGGCATGCCGCGCCTTGAGACCATCCGACAGACGTTTGGACGATTCCGCCAGAATTTGCAGATTGCGGACAACGGCGTCCTGGGTTTTGGAATCGGCAAGAAAGGTTTTTTTACCCTCCCGCGTATAGGATTCTATCTTCTCAATGCTTTCCCGGACGTGAACGGCATACAGGCGATCGTCTTTCAAAGGGGCACCGCCTCCTTCAGGACCCGATCACGTATAAACCAATGCAGCCCCTTGGGGGTGACCACATCTACATGCCTGCCGAGCAACTTTTCCAGGTCAGAAATAAAACCGCTGGGAAAGAAAAAGGAACGGGTCTGTCCCACTTCCACCAGAAAGTCAATATCGCTTTCCGGGCGCGCTTCTCCCCGTGCTATGGAACCGAAGACCCGTATGCTCGTGACGCCGTGCTTATTGGCAATCGCGAGAATATCTTCCCGTTTGGTTTTCAGCAGTTCATTCATGCCCATAAATATCCAATTTTTCCTTCATGATGGCCCCTTGTTTATAGTATACCTTCCACTAACCGCATTTTCAACGCAAACCACCAACACCACAATAACTTAGATACTTAGCAACGTCCCCTTCAAGAACCTGCGGCAGGGGGCGAGGACCATGTCGGGAGTGACGTCCTTCATGCAGTTGAAGTGGCCCAGGGGACAGCTCGAGGTGCCGTGCAGACTGCAGGGCCGGCAGGGCAGGTCCGCCTCCACCATCACGCTCTTCTCCCCGTAAGGGAAAAAACCCAGCTCCCGCGTCGTGGGCCCGAAGACCGCCACCACGGGCACGCCGTACGCCGACGCCAGGTGCATCGGCCCGGAATCGTTCGTCACGAAAAGCGAACAGCGGGAGATCAGGTGCGAAAGGGTCTTCAGGTCCGTCTTGCCGCAAAGGTTCACGGGCTGATGCATCATGGCGCGGGCCACCGCGTTCACGGGCGCGGAATCCCGAGGCGAGCCGAACAGGACCACCTTGCACCTGAACTCGCCGATCAATTCGTCCGCCACCTTGGCGAATCCCTGCGGAAGCCAGCGCTTCGTCGCCCAGACCGAGCCCGGGTTCATCCCCACCAGGACGTCCCCGTCCCTGATCCCGAATGAAGCCACCTTATCCGCGAATCCTTCCGGCGCGGCGGGCGCGGCGGCCCCGGCCTCCGGCTTGCCGGGAACTATCCCCAGCGCTTCCAGGAGCTTCAGGTTCCTTTCCGAATCGTGCGTCCTCCAGTCGAACGCGACCAGGTCCGTGAGGAGGAACCGGCCCTGGCTGTTCTCGAACCCGATCCGCCTGGGAATGCGCGCGAGCCAGGCGAGGAACGCGCTCCGGAAGGACCGGTGCGGGACGAGGGCCACGTCGTAATTCCCGCGGAGGCCCTTCGCCCAGCGCCATAGGGCCTTCAGCCCCCGGTCCTTCCCGCGCTTGTCCATGACCAGAATGGAATCGGCCAGATCCTCCCCGGAAAAAACGCCCTCGATCTCGGGCGTGCAGAGGAGGTCGATCCGGGAGCCGGGCATGGCGGCGCGGAGGGCGGACAGGAGGGGCCTGG
>MGUT01000041.1:15288-20907 GCA_001800095.1 Elusimicrobia bacterium RIFCSPLOWO2_01_FULL_64_13
GCCGTCTGGACCACGAGGAGCCTTAAATTCGGCCCGGCCGGGCCGCCGCGGGAAAAGGGGAGCTCGGGCGGATATATATTCGGCTCGATCCCGATCCCCCTCAAGGTATCGAGGTAGCGGTGCAGGGTGTGCCTCCCGAGCTCCGGATCGCGGATCTTGCTCTTGACGTAGAGACGCCTCTCCCACGCCGCTTTCCTGGTCCGCGCCACCTTCGGCACCCCGGAAAAGAACGTGACCAGGTTCGAGCGGACGTTGTCGTGCAGGTCCAAGATGGCGTCGAATCCCTCGTTCCGGACCCGGAGGATGAAGCGGACGATGGATTCCCCCTCGCCCAGGACCAGGAGCCGGTCCACGTTGGGATTGCCGGAGAGGATGTCCGCGTACTTCTTCTTGACCGCGGACACGATCTCGCAGCCCGGGAGCCGCTCCCGCAAGTTCCTGTAGACGGGCGTGGTGAGGATGATGTCCCCGAGGGACGAGAAGCGGATGACCAGTATCTTACGCACGGAGATATCCCTCCAGGACCGCCAGGGCCGCGCGCGTGGCCCTGCCGGAAAAACCCTCGACGCATTCCCTGGCCTTCCGTCCCATGAGTTCCGCCCCGGCGGGGTCCTTGAGGAGCGCGGCCGCTTCCCGGGTCAAGGCCGCGCCGTCCCGCACCTGAACGGCGCCCCCGGCCTCGAGCAGGAGACGGGCCGGCTCGCGGAAATTCTCCATGGACGGGCCGAAGAGCAGGGGCTTCGACTGCCAGGCCGGCTCGATGGGGTTCTGGCCTCCCTTGGGCACCAGCGAGCCCCCGATGAAGACCGCCGATGCGGCGGCGTAGGCTTCCGCCAGGTCCCCGAACGTATCCCAGATCAATATGTCCCATTCCCGGGGCCGTCGACCCGGCCCCGGATCGAGCAGGCGGCTGCGCAGTTCCGTCCTCGCCGATCCGTTCCTGATGTTGGCGAATATCTCGCCCCGGCTGTCCAGGTGCCGCGGCGCGAGAACGAGCTTGAGGCGGGGCACCTCCCTGCGGATCTCAAAATAGGCGGAAAGAAGCATCTCCGCTTCCCCTTCCCGGATGGACCCGGCCACCCACACCGGCCCCTCCCCAGCCCAGGCGGAGGACGGCGGACGGCCCTCCGGGACCACGTCGTATTTCAGGTTGCCGGTGACCGCGACCCTCTCCCGCGGCACCCCGATGGAAGCGTACCGTTCCGCGTCCCCATCCTCCCTCGCGCAGACGAAATCCACGTTCCCCAGCCAGACCTGGGTGAGGCGCCGGACCTTCGCGTACCGCGCGGCGCTCCTGTCGGAGATCCTGCCGTTGACGATCCCCACGGCCGCCCCGCGCGACTTCGCCAGGCGTATCCAGTTCGGCCATAGCTCGGATTCCAGGAGGACGAGGAGGTCCGGATCGGCCCAGTTGAGGGACCGGGAGACGACCCAGGGGATGTCGAGAGGGGCGTAGACGCGATGGTCCCCGAGGCCGAGACGGCCCGCCTCCGCGATGCCGGAGAAAGTGGTGCAGGAGAATATCACGACGGCGTCCGGGAAGGCCTCCCGCAAGGCGCGGATCAGGGGCGCGGACGCGCGGCATTCCCCCAGGCTGGAAGCGTGGACCCAGACGCGCTTCCCCTCCCTGGAAACTTTTCCGGGATAGGAGCCGAAGCGCATCGCCAGCCCCCGGGAGAAGTGCCGGACGAACGTCCCAGGATAACGCAGGAATATTCCGGCGAGGACGACGGGCGAGAAGAGGAGCATCCCCGCCGTGTAGAGCCAAAAGACCATACTGCCGGAAAGACCTTCCTCCGGCATGGATACCCTGGCGTCGGCCGCCGCCGCGACCCGGTCCAGCGCCTGCCGCAATTCCTCCGTCTTCGCCGCGATATCGTCGTTCCGCCCCACGGTGACGGGCGCGCCTTCCGCCACCGCCGCCCTCCCGAAAGGCAGAGGGACCCAGTATTCGTCCCAGCCCCTGAAGACCAGGCGCCGGGCGGCGGAATAGGCCACGGGGATGATCGGGCGGCCGGTCTTGCGCGCGAGGTAGATCGCGCCCGGGTTCACTCTCCCCCGCGGGCCCTTGGGACCGTCCGGCGTGATGCCGATGCTCCGGCCAGAGGCCAGGAGGCGCTTCAGCTCGATCAAGGCGCGCGCCCCTCCGCGCGAGGAGGAGCCCCGCACCGTGTCCATGCCCAAGGCGCGGATCACCCTGGAAATGATGGCGCCGTCGCGGCTCCGGGAGACGAGGATGGAAACGGGACGGCCCCGGTAGGCCCAGACCAGATAGAACTGGCGGCCGTGCCAGAAAGCGTAGATGACCCCTGTCCGGTCCTTTCCGCGCAGGCTCGGCGCGCGGGAAACGTCGCAGCGGGTCGTCCTGCCCACGGCCTGCAGATAGAGCCAGGCGGCGGCCGGGACGGCCCATCCGAGGATATTGAGCAGGAGGTTCTTCAAGGGGCGCATGGGGATCGACTGGCCTCCGGACGGAAGGTCTATCGGGATCTCGCGGATCTTCCTTTCGCGACCGGATTCCAAAAACAGTAGCCCGCGCTCGAGAAGGCGGGGAGGAGGCGGCCGGAACCGTCCGTGACGATGTCGGCCTTGGCGGAATCCAGAACGCGGGACAACTCTCCCAGGAGGGAGGAATCCACCGGCAGGAGCGGAGTCAGCTCGCAGGATTCATTCTCCGCCTCTTCCTTCAGAAGCTTCTCCACGAATCCTGCCGCCTGCTCCAGCCCTTCCTCCGCCACGGCGTCGAGGTGGGCGGCGCGGACTTCCCCTTCCTTTTCCCGGGCTTCAGCGATGGCGCGCGAGATCGGAGACCCGACCGTCACCAGGACCAGCGAGAGGCCGAGGGCCTTCGGCGGGGCGCCCTCCCAGAGCCGGGACAGGCCCGCCGGGGTCTTTCCCCGGGAAAAAGATTCGTATACGGCGCTGGGCGAGAGGAACCCCTGGGCCCGGTCGATGAGCTCCTTGAACCGGTCTTCGGCCGTTTCCCCGGGACCGGCCAGGGCCTTTTTCTTGAGGATTCTCAAGACGGCGTGGGGGCGGACGGCGATCTTATATTTCTTGATCTTTTTGATCAAGGGGACTCCCCGGGACCGGGATGGTCAGGACTTGCGTTTTCCGCGGACGCGTTCCCACTCGTAGATGAACGGGGTCGCGATCCCGATGGACGAATAGGTGCCCACGATCGCCCCGAAGACCATGGCGAAGGCGAAATCATGGATGACCTCTCCTCCGAAAAAGTACAGGGTCAAGACCACCAGGAGGACCATCAGGTTCGTGATCAGGGTGCGCGAGAGGGTGTCGTTCACGCTCCGGTTGATGACCACGTTCAAGGGCTCCGTGCGCAGGAGCCGGAGCTTCTCGCGCAGATAATCGAAGATGACGATGGTGTCGTTGATGGAGTAGCCCGCGATGGTCAGGAGCGCCGCCACGACCGTGACGGTGATCTCCTTGTCGAGGATGGAGAACACGCCGATGGTCGCGAAGACGTCATGGATGAGGGCCACGACCCCCGCCACCCCCCAAACGCCGGAATGGAAGCGGAAAGCCACGTAGATGATGATGCCGACGAACGTCAGGATGAAGGCCAGGGAGGTCTGCTTGAAAAGGTGCGCCCCCACCGTCGGCCCGACGAATTCCTTCCTCAAAAGGACGGGGGAGCGGTCCGGGAAGGATTCCGCCACGATCGCGCGGATCCTCTCGCCCATGTCCGAGACCCGCGGGCCGGCCGGGTCCGCCGGGTCCGTACCGCCGAACGGGCTTCGCCGCCCCTGCAGCTGGGTGCGGACGATGTAGATGCCTTCGGAAGGGACGCTCTGCAGCTCGAACGAAGGGATCCCTTTGCCGGAAAGGGCCGCGCGCATCTCCTCCAGGGAGGGAGGGTCCGCGAACTGGATCTCGATGAGGTTCCCGCCCGTGAAGTCCAGCCCCCACTTGGGCCCGCCCTTCATGACCAGGGAGGCGATGCCCGAAAGGATGAGGATCCCCGAGACGGCGAACGCCCAGTAGCGCTTTCCCACGAAGTCGAAGTTGGTTTTTTTGATGATCTCGAACATTTTAAATGCTCACCGCCGTGATGGACTTGTCCTTCAGCCGCCAGTCGTAGTAGGCCCGCGTGACGAAAATGGCCGTGAACATGGAAACGAGGATGCCGATGGCCAGGGTCACGGCGAACCCCTTGACCGGACCCGTGCCGAATTGGAAGAGGAAGAGAGCGGCGATCAGGGTGGTGGCGTTGGAGTCCAGGATGGTGGTGAAGGCCTTGTCGTAGCCCTGGTCGATGGCCAGGCGCACGGTCTTCTGGTTGCGGAGCTCGTCGCGCGTGCGCTCGAGGATGAGCACGTTGGCGTCCACCGCCATGCCCAGAGAGAGGATGACGCCGGCGATGCCCGGCAGGGTCAACGTCGCCTGGAAATAAGCCATGCAGCCCAGGAGGAGGAGGAAGTTGAGCAGGAGGGCGCCGTCGGCCACCAGTCCCGCCCCGCGGTAGTAGAAGGCCATGAACAGGATGACCAGGGACAGCCCGATGAAGCTCGACCAGACGCCCGCCCGGATGGAATCCTCTCCCAGGGTCGGGCCCACCGTCCTTTCCTCTATGACCGTGACGGGCGCCGGAAGCGCGCCGGCCCGCAAGACCGTGGCCAGGAGCTTGGCGTCCTCGGCGGTGAAACTGCCCTCGATCACGGCGCGGCCGTCGGGAATGCGGGTGCGGATGGTGGGGGCGGACTGGACCACGCCGTCGAGGACGATGGCGAGGTTCCGGTTGATATTGGATTCCGTGACGCGGGAGAACTGTTTGGCGCCTTCCGGGCTGAATTCGATGGACACCTCCGGGTAGCCCATGCCGCCGGACCCTCCCAGCTGGACCCTGGCGTCCACCAGCGCGGCGCCGGTGATCTCCGGTTGGGAGCGCACCATGTAATAGCGGCTCTCCCTGCCGCCCATCAGGACGTAGCCCGTGGGGAACATGGCCAGGATCTCCTTCGGGAGGGATTCGGGGTTGGTCGCGGCCGAGGACAGGCTGATCCCCTGCTCGCGCATGGCCGTGACGACGCGTTCCATGGCGGGTCCGTCGTCCACGATGCGGAACTCAAGAAGGGCCGTCTTGCCGATGAGGGTCTTGGCCCTCTCGGGGTCCTTGACTCCGGGAAGCTGGATGACGATCCACCTCTCGCCCTGGCGGGCGATCAAGGGCTCGGCCACGCCGAACTGGTCGATGCGGTTCCGGAGCACTTCGATGGCCCTCTCCGCCGCCTCGGTGACGGCTTCCGTCCGCTTCTCGCCCAGGCCCAGCTCCATCTTGTCCGTCTCGATCTCCAGAACGAGGTGCGTTCCCCCGCGCAGGTCCAGCCCCAGCTTCAGGATCTTTCCCATCAGGGGGTCGCGGCGCTCCTCCCGGGCGGAGCGCTCCTCCGCGGAAAAGCCGTACCAGGCGAACGTGGGGTAAAGGAGGAGGAGCGCCGCGACGACCGCGGCGCCTGTGACCAGAAGTTTCCAGTGGAGCTTGCTCACGTTGAAAAGGCCGGGATGTCCGCCGCTATTTTTTCTCGAGCGCCGCGGCCTCGGGCTCGCCCGCGCCGATCTTCTCGTTCACGGCGGACTTGAGGATCTTGACCTTGACGT
>MGUT01000042.1:0-7509 GCA_001800095.1 Elusimicrobia bacterium RIFCSPLOWO2_01_FULL_64_13
GGTTGGAAGCGTTCAACTTCCAGTCCCTGGTAAGCTCAAGGACATCGGTCTCAACGGTGACGTTCGCGAACGCGCCCGCGGTCTCCGCCCAGCCCTTCTCGTGGGTGGGGACGTCTTCGGTTACCATCCAGTGGGGCGCGAACAATAACCCCCTGACCCCTCCCACGAGTTACGAGGCGCAGATATCCACCTGGGGCGGGTTCACGGGCGTCGTGACATCGTCCGTGACCTTCAATCTCTCGGCATCGACCGCGGGACTGAAGCACGGTGCCACTTATTACTTCCGGGCGAGGGCCTATAACCGGGTTGGGACGCTCACGGAATTCGGGAACGTCGTGTCCACGGTCACGGCCCAGGCCGTGCCTGTCCTGGCGTATTTCTCTCCCGCGGACATCCAGGCGAAATCGATCAGCTATTCCTGGAGCAAGAACGGGAACGAGGATGGGACGGTCTACATGGCGCAGGTGTCGGCTGACCCGAACTTCGTGACGTACGGCGCGAGCGCGAGCGCGGCCCTCTCGATAGCGACGGGGACCCTGATCCCCAACACGACCTACCACTTCCGCGTGGCCGCTCCGCCCTATGACGTGTTCAGCTCCGTATTGTCCACACCTACCCTGGCGGCTTCGCCCGGAATAGACAGTTTTGACGCTTACACGACCTCGGTGGTCCTGCGGGGAGCCCTGACCGGGAACTCCGCCGGGACCCTCTACCGCGCCTGGGCTTCCACGCAGGGCGCGACCGGGACTGACTTCTCCTCCGCGGGGATGATCGTGAACCCCCTCACGGTCCTTTCCATGCAGGACCTGGCCCCCAACACGACCTACACCATCGGCATGGAGGCCATCAACACGCAGACCCTGGTCAGCACAAGGACGTCGATATCCACCGCCACCCTGGTCTATCCTCCCGGCGCGGCTTCCATCACGTTCGTGAGTCCCTCCAGCGTGACGTTGACCTGGGGGGCGAACAATAACCCTCTCACCCCACCCACGAGCTACGAGGCGCAGATATCCACCTGGGACGGGTTCAGCGGCATTGTGACGTCGTCTGTCACGTTCAATCTATCGGCTTCGACCGCGGGGCTCAAGCACGGGGCCACCTATTATCTCCGGGTCCGGGCGTTCAACAGGACGGGGGTGCCCACGGACTTCGGGAGTTCGGTCTCGACCGTTACCTCGTTCGGAGTGCCTGTCTTGGATTACTTCTCGCCCGGGGACGTCGGGATCAGTTCTATCGCCTATTCCTGGGCGGCGAACGGCAATGACCCCGGGACCCTGTACCAGGCGCAGGTGTCCATCGACTCGAACTTCGCTGATTATAGCTCGAGCGGAAGCGTATCCCAGGCCATATCCACCGGGACGCTCTCGCCCAACACGACCTACCACTTCCGCGTGGCGGCTCCGCCCTACGGCATATTCAGCGCTGTGTTGTCCACGCCGACCCTTGCGGCTTCTCCCGGCATCGAGAGTTTCGATGCGTACGCGACCTCCGTGGTATTGCGGGGGGCCTTGACCGGGAACTCCGCCGGGACCCTCTACCGCGCCTGGGTTTCCACGCAGGGCGCGGGAAGCACGGACTTCTCTTCAGCCGGCGTGAGGGGGAACCCTCTCACGGTGTTGACCATGGAGTCGCTTGCCCCCAATACGACCTACACCGTAGGGTTCGAGGCGTTCAACTTCCAGAACTTCCTAAGCTCGAGGACCTATGCCTCGACCACGACCCTGGCGGCCGTTCCCGCCCTGCTTTCCCAGCCCTTCGTCGTCGTGGCCCCGTCTTCCATCACGGTCCAATGGGGCGCGAATTATAACCCTTCGGACACCCTTTATGCGGCGGAATTCTCCACCTGGAGCGGGTTCAGCGGGGCGTTCACGTCCAGCTCGACTCTTTCTGTCTCGGCATCGACGGCCGGCCTGGCGGAGGCGGCCACCTATTTCGTCCGCGTGAAAGCCACGGACAGGAACGGCCGGGATACCGCTTACCTTTCTCTCGGAAGCACGCGGACCGCCGTATTCTTCGACAAGACCGCCCCCGACGCGGTCTCAAGCCTCGTTGCCGTTCCGGGATCGTCGGACGGAGAGATCCTCCTGTCCTGGTCCTCTCCCGGCAACGACGGGAATTCCGGGGCCCTGACGGCGGGTTCCGTTTTCAAGATCCGCGGCTCGACCAATCCTATCTCGAGCATCAACAGTTTCCATCCCGCGAGCTTCTCCGTGGACCTGCCCACGGCCGCCTCCCCCGGCAGCTCTCACGGATACCGCGTGCCGGGACTCAACCCCGGGACCACGTACCATTTCGCCGTGGTGGCCGTGGACGAGTCCCAGAACCAGTCCTTCTGGTCGCCGGCGGCCAATCCGTCAGGGGACGCGCCGGCGGCGGATCTCCCTCCCCAGCCCCCGGCCAGCGTGGTGCTCTCCGCCGTGACGGAGACGTCCATCAAGATCAACTGGACCCTGCCTTCCGCTCCCTCCGGCACCGACGACCGGGATCTCTACAGGGTCTACAGGGCCACGTTCAGCTTCGGCTCGGTCCCCTTGAGCGCCGTCGCCCTGGCCTCGTCCGTGGCCCATCCCACGACCTTCTACATGGACGGCGCACTCACGGCCGGGGTCACCTATTTCTACCGCCTGACGTCCGTGGACCTGGGAGACCAGGGTTCCGGTCTCTACAGCAGCGCGAAGGAGAGCGTGCTTTCAACCATCGTGAACGACGTCACGCTCTTCAATGTCCCCACGGCTTTCACGGGCACGGCGGTATCCAGCTCTTCCATCCAATGGTCCTGGCTGGACAATTCCGGGGCCGAGAGCGGATACCGCGTCTATAGTTCGACCGGCGGGATCCTCTCCGGGGACCTCGCTCCGGGGACCGCTCTCTGGACGGAGGCGGGACTGAACTCCAACGCCCCTTACACCCGCCACGTGCGCGCCTATAACTCCTTCGCCCAGGCCGGAGCCGCTTCGGGAGTATCCACCTATACCCTGGCCGTGACGCCGGGGACTCCCGCTGTCAGCCAGAACGGCACTTCCATCAGTCTGGATTTCACGCTGAACGCGGCCAGCAATCCATTCTACACGCAGTTCGCCGTCGCCATCTCCACGGACGCATTCGGCGCGACCACGAACTACGTCCAGTTCCCCGACGGCACCGAAGGGTCCGCGGAATCCTGGCAGACCGCGGCCAACTGGGGAGTCATCACTCTGAACGGCCTTCTCTCCGGGACCACCTACGCCATCAAGGTCAAGGCGAGGAATGAGAACCAGATCCCGACCCAACTCGGCCCGTCGGCGTCCACGGCCACCCTGGAGGGAGAGTTCATGCCGCCGGCCAATATCTCGGACCTTACCGCGTCCACGGGGGGACAGGACGGCGAAGCGGCCCTGCAATGGACCTCTCCCGGCGACAATCAAAACTCCGAGGTCTTGAACCAGGCGGCCTACAGGGTCCTCTGGTCCACGAATCCCATCGGCGTCTTCTCCAGCACGGATAGCTATAGCGCGAGCTTCTCCACGTCCGGGGTCGGACCCGGAACGGCCGTGGGGTATTCCACGGCCAGTCTGAATCCCGGGGCCAGCTATTACTTCGCGGTCATCGCCCGGGACGACGCCGGGAACTGGTCCTTCTGGGTCCGGGAGCCGGGCGTCAACCAGCAGAATAGCGGCTGGGCCCAGGACCTGCCCCTCGACCCGCCGGTCCCTTCCATTTCCGGCAAGGGAGAGTCCAGCATCACCATTTCCTGGACCATCCCGTCCGCTCCGGCCAGCAACGACGACCGCGACCTCTACCGGCTCTACCGGGCGACCTACGCTTTCTCCCAGATCACGGACCCGCTCGTCACCCTGACCACGGAAGTCGCCCATCCCTCGGCGTCCTACGTCGATTCAAGCCTCACGGCGTTCACGACGTTCTATTTCCGGATGACGTCCGTGGACAAGGGCGACCTGGGGTCCGGGCTCTACAGCCAGCCGCTTGAGTCGGCCCTCTCTTCCGTGACCAGCACCCGCACGTCGGTCAATTCCCCGTCGGGATTCGCGGTCTCCGGGACGGTGTCCACCTCCGCGATCGTGTGGACCTGGGTGGATAACTCCAACCAGGAGATCAACTATCAGGTGATCTCCACCCAGTCCGTCCAGGTTTCAGGGGACCTGGACGCCAATACGACGTTCTGGGTGGAAACGGACCTCTCTCCCAATACCCTTTACGCCCGCGCCGCCCGGGCCGTGGCCAGCGGCGGAGAGACCGCCGTTTCCGGCTCGAGCTCCAAGGCCACCCTGGCGGCCCGGCCGGGCGTCCTGCCTTACGCCAACGTCACCAACGCCACCCTGTCCTCGCGCTGGGACGGGCAGGGCAACCCGAACGACACGACCTATACCATCCAGCTCGCCTTGGACGAGTCCTTCGCCACTCCGCTCCTTTCCATCAGTTTCAGCGGGAGCACCCAGTTCACCTTCTCGGACCTTTCCGGCAATACGACCTACTGGACGCGCGTCAAGGCGACGAGCCGGGAGGCGATCGACAGTCTTTGGACGGACCTGGGAAGCACCGTCACGCTCGCCGGGACCCTGTCCGCGCCGTCCATTTCCAGCGTGGGCGTGACTTCCGCGCAGGTCACGTTCGGCCTGGGGGACAACCCGGCCGACACCGAGCTGGCCGTCGCGGTCTCGCTCGACGCCTTCCTGACGCAGAGCTTCGTCGGCGCCGGCGGCGCGATCGACGCTGTCGAGACCTGGCAGACCCTCTCCCAATGGAACGGCGGGACCATGACCGTCACGGGATTGAATCCCAACACGGCCTATGAAGTCAAGGTCCGCGCCAGGAACGGCGCGGGACTGGTCACCCAGTACAGCGCCGCCGCCTCCTCGACGACGCTGGCCGCCGTTCCCCAGGCTCCGGTCCTGAATTCCGACTTCGATTCCGTCTCCGGCAACCACATCCATATTTCCGTCGCGGCGGACGGGAACCCCGCTTCCACGGAATACTCCATCTTCTACGTTCAGGGCGGGTCCTGGCTCCAGGGGAACGGCGCCGTGGGCTCCACCCAGGTCTGGCGCACGGTCTCGCAATGGACGGCGGCGGCGTCATCGAACGCGCACGTGAGTCTCATGGGAGAGACGACCTACTCCTACCGGCTCGCGGCCAGGAACGCCGGCGGCATCGAGACCGCGTTATCGTCCACGGGGAGCCTCAAGATGCCCCAGCTCGCCGACGTGGCGGTTCCGGTGATCGTTTCAATGGAGCCCGAGGAGGATTCGGTCCTCGCTTCGGAAGGGACCACGATCCAGATCACGTTCAACGAGGCCATCCTGCCCGCTTCGGCCGCGGACAAGATCACCCTCCTCGCCGTCAGGGATTCCAACGCCGTCGCCGTCAGCTCTCCCGTCCCGGGGGCAGTCAGCGTCTCCAGCAACGTGGTGACCTACACCCTTTCCTCGAAGCTGGACATGGGGCATACCTACGAGGTGACGCTCGCCGCCGGCCTCAAGGACCTGTCCGGCAACCCCGTCCCGTCGGCGAAGACCTGGACGTTCTCCACGCCTTTCGATAAGGACGCCCCGAACAAGGTCGGAGACGATTCGGGACGGATCACGGTCAGCTTCGGAGCGAACGCCTTCTCCGAAGAGTACGGGGTCAAACTTTCCGACCCGCTCACAGACCCCAAGGAGATCTCGCTCTCGGCCGTGAAGGCCGCGGTCAATAAGGGCGCGGTCCGGCAGGGGGCCGCGGCGTACCTCGCGCCGGGCGCCATAGCCGAGATCAACGTCTACTCCAAGTCCGGCTCCCGTTTGAGGACCCCCAACGCCCGCACCATGATCGTGTTCAAATATCCTGACTCGGACCAGGACGGTTACGTGGACGGGATGCGGTACCGGGTCAAGGAAGAGGACCTGTCCATTTACTGGCTGGACGAGCTGACGGAGAGCTTCGTCAAACTGCCGGCCAGCGCCATCGACCCCGCGGCCAACACGGCCAGCGTGCTCCTGCCGCACTTCAGCGTCTTCGCCGTTATGGGCGCGGCCGACACGTCGCTTTCGAACGTCCACGCCTTCCCCGTTCCGTTCGTGCCTTCCCGGGGCGACACCTCCATCACTTTCACCGGCCTGTCCGCGCAGGCCGCCATCCGCGTCTATACGATTACGGGCGAGCTCGTCCAGGCCCTGGACGAGACGGATGGGGACGGCCGGTACGTTTGGGACACCACGAACCAGAGCGGCGAGAAGCTGGCCAGCGGGGTCTATATCTACAAGATCTTGAGCCCGACCGAATCCAAGACGGGCAAGTTGATGATCGTGCGATGAAAACTGATAAGTTGTTCCTTTTGGGGGAGAGGGCGGCCGCAGGCCGGGTGAGGGGAATCTTTGCCCTGGCCCTGGCGGTCCTGCTCTCCGCGCCCCGAGCGGCCCTGGCCAAGTCGCCCGGGACGACCGCGTTCAATTTCCTGAAGATCGGCGCCGGGGCCCGGCAGATGGCCATGGCCAACAACGCCGTGGCCACCGACGGGGACGTGAACTCGAGCGCCTATAACCCGGCGGCCCTGGCCAACCTTTCCCAGCAGGAGGTCGGATTCCTCCACACGGAGTGGCTGGAAGACATCACCTATCAATACGCGGCCTACGCCTACCCGCACGCCCGCTACGGCACGTTCGCGGTGGGCCTGCACCGCCTCTCGTTCGGCACGATCGAAGGGTATGACCGCAACGACGTCCGCACCGCCAACCCCAAGGCCTCGGACCTGGCGGTCGGCTTCACCTACGCCAGGAGCATCGGACCGGACCTGTCTCTCGGGCTCACGGCGCGCCATATCCGCGAGGACCTGGCCGTCGCCACCGCCAAGGCGTTCGCTTTTGATCTCGGCGCCATTTACAGGACGCCGGGGGAGGATTGGTGGTCGAGGTTCGATTACGGTCTGGCCGTCAGGAACTTCGGCACGAAGGCGAAGTTCATCCAGGAATCCTCCCCCCTGCCCCTCCAGGTGGACGGGGGGATCGCCTACCGCGACTGGAACGACCGCATCCATGCCTCTGTCGAGGCCCATAAGCCCGACGACGGCGACCTTTATCTTAGTTTCGGCGGAGAGGTTTCCGTCCGGAACGCCTTCCATCTCCGGGCGGGATACCGCACGGGCCGCGACATCGGCCCCGGGTTCACCCTGGGGGCCGGCATGGAATTCCTCGACGAAAATCTTTCGCTGGATTACGCCTTCGTGCCGTTCGAGGAGTTTGGCAACGTGCACCGGGTGGGCATGGTGTACCGTTTCGGCGGCGCGGTGGCCAAGTCCTTCAAGAAGGGCGTCAAGCTCATGCGCACCGGGCGCTGCGCGGAGGCGATCCTCGAGTTCGACCGGGTGCTCCAGAAGGACCCGCGGCACGCCCTGGCCGCGCGGTACATGAAATACTGCGCGCAGAAGATCCAGGAGGTGGAAGAGCCATGAAACGATTCTCCAGATTTTTAAAATCCGCGCCCATCCTGCTGGTGGCTTCGGCCGCGATCGCGGCCGGTCCTGCCATGGTGGAT
>MGUT01000042.1:7522-9021 GCA_001800095.1 Elusimicrobia bacterium RIFCSPLOWO2_01_FULL_64_13
CCTCTTCGAAGGCTACCGCATGGCGCACAAGGGCCTGTACGGCTCGGCGATCAAGCAGTTCACCCGGGTCCTCCTGCGGGACCCCGGCAACCGTCTCGCCAGGGAGGAAGTCGCGCGGCTGTCGTTGGCCCTGAAGAACGGGGCCGAGCGGCCCTCTGACGGCTCGGCCGCCATCTCCGAGTCGGAACGGGGGGAGATCGTCGGACTCGCCTACCGGGCGCTGAAGAAGACGTCGCCGGACACCATCGAGAGGATGCTGGCGGAGGCGCGCGAATATGAGAAGAAACAGCAGAACACCCTCGCCACGCGTTCGTATCTCAAGGCGCTGGGCATGGAGGGCCTGGAGCTGGAGAACAAGCATGAGATCGAGCGCCGGCTCCGGCGCGCGAGCCAGTTCGTGGACGGCAAAATAGAGGCCCTGCCCGAATCGACGCGCGGGCTGTTCCGCGAGGCCTTCACGCTCATGAGCGTGGGCGATTGGGAGAATTCCGTCGAGATCTGGCAGAACTTCGCGGCGCAGACGCCGGAGGACCGGGAGATCCAGGAGCTTTTGGCCCTGCCGGAGGCGCAGGCGGCCATCAAGCAGAAGCATTGGGTGTTCCAGGCCCGGTTCCACGTTCAGAGGGGGGAAATGGACGAGGCCGAGGTGTTCTTCCGGAAAGTGATGGATAACGACCCCACCAGCCGGGAGGCCCAGGTCGGCATCGAGAAGGTGGCGGCCATGCGCGCCGCCAGGCGCAAGGATGAGGTGGCTTCGGGCCACATCACTGACGCGGAGAGATATATGAAGAAAGGCCTTCAGTTCAAGGCCATCGATTCACTGCTTGAGGCCCTTAAAGAAGATCCGGGGAACAAGCCGGCCCTGGACCTCCTGGCGGAGATCCAAAAGAGCGAGACGACTTTGAGCGCCTCCGTTCCCAGGAGGGAAAGGTCCTTCTCGTCCCCCGCGCGCGCGGACATCATCCCCGTGGATATGCAGTCTCCCGCCGAGTCCTCCGTCATAAAGAATCCGGCCAAGGCGGAGACCCATTACCAGAGGGGGCTCGTCTATTACGGTCTGCGGAATTATAGGGAAGCCCTTTCCGAGTGGAAGATGGCAGTCGATTATGACCCCACGTTCCAAAAGGCGGTCCGCGCTCTCGAACGCGTAAAGACGGATCTCCGCCAAGAGATGTAGTTTGGCATAAATTTCCCATTACAACCTTCCTGTAACATCCTTGTAACATTCCTGCAACATCGATACATCACCATATTAAGGAAACAATAAATAAATAAAATACGGCTTTCATGTATGGAAAGTTTCCATAGGGGTATGGAAACTTTCCATACTTTTTGGCCAAACGACCATTTTAAACGCTTATTTTTTATGGCAATTCTATTGCATGTATATATATTGACAGAAAGTCCAGGTCCATTGAGGGGATGGTTCCATGGAAAACAGACCGAAAAAAACGATTCAAATTGCCTCGCGGTTCCCGCGGATTTTCGCGGCGGCCTCG
>MGUT01000043.1:0-7552 GCA_001800095.1 Elusimicrobia bacterium RIFCSPLOWO2_01_FULL_64_13
ATATTGCTCGAGACCCTCGCGGCAGGCCGGGCACTTCCGGCAGGAACCCGCCATGCAGCCCACGGCGGCCAGGTCCCCGGGTTTGAACTTCTTCGCCTTTTTCCCGGAGCGGACGACCCGCCCCACGATCTCGTGGCCCGGCACCACGGGATAGGTCGTGCCGCGCCATTCGTTGCGCGCCTGGTGGAGGTCCGTGTGGCAGACCCCGCAATGGGTGATGTCGAGCAATACGTCGGTCGGACCGGGTTCCCGCCGTTCGAACTGGAACGGCTCCAAGGGGGTGGAGGCGCTGCGGGCGGCGTATCCTGAAGACGGGATCATAAAGACCTCCTTAAGCTTGAGAAAATTCAACAGTGATTATACAATTCCTGAAAGGCCTTGAAAGGAGGAAGCCATGGCTAAAAAAGTTTTGCTGATACTGGCGGAAGGTTTCGAAGAGATCGAGGCGGTCGCGCCCATCGACTTGTTGAGGCGCGCGGGAGCGGAAGTCAGCGTGGCGGGCCTGTCAGGCGCGGTGGTCCGCAGCGCGCGCGGCCTGCCCATCCAGGCGGAACGCTCCCTGGACCGGGTCCGGGGGGATTTCGACGCCCTCATCCTTCCCGGCGGCGGGGACGGCGCCCGGAACCTGGCCGCTTCGGCCAAGGTGAGATCGCTCATCCTCGAGATGTTCCAGGCGGGCAAATGGGTCTGCGCCATCTGCGCCGCGCCGGTCCTGGTGCTGTCGCCCACGGGAATACTCGACGGCAAGTCCGCCACCTGCTACCGGGGAATGGAAAGCGGGTTCGGCAAAAGCGTGAAGTACGCCGGCCAAAAGGTGGTGGTGGACGGCAACGTGATCACGAGCCAGGGCCCCGGGACCGCCGTCGACTTCGCCCTCGCCGTCATCGAGAAGCTTTGCGGGAAGAAGGAAAGCGACAGGGTCCGGGAGGACATCCTGGCCTCTTGAGCCCGACGGACGGGGAGGCCGGAAAAATGGTAGAATATCGCCATGAGGTGGGTGCTCCGGTCCAAGATCCAAAAGGCCACCGTGACGGAATCGCGGGTGGACTACGTGGGCAGCATCACCCTGGACGAGGACCTGGTGGAGAAATCGGGCCTTTGGCCCGGGGAGAAGGTGCTCGTCTCATCCAACACGACGGGCGCGCGCCTGGAGACCTACGTGATGACGGGGAAAAAAGGTTCCGGAGTGGTCTGCATGAACGGCGGCGCGGCGCACCTGATCCGCGCGGGAGAAGAGATCATCATCATGGGTTTCGAGCTGACCGACAAACCCATCCCCCCCAAGAACATCCTCGTCGATAAGTCGAACCGCTTCTTAAAGTACCTCTGACCTCCGCGTAAAGCCCTTCGGCCGCCTGCCGCTCTCCGCTTCCACCACGGACCGGATGCCCCCTCTGGGAGTGAACTCCCCCTTCAGGCAGGCCCACTTCGGCCTGCAGGCACGGACGAAATCCCTTAAGACGCGGTTCACGGCGTTCTCGTAGGATATGCCCACGTTCCTGTAGGCGTGGATGTAGAGCTTGAAGGACTTCAGCTCCACGCACCACCGGCCGGGGACGTAGGCCAGGGTGAGGGTCCCGAAATCCGGCTGGCCCGTCTTCGGGCAGAGGGAGGTGTATTCGGGGACGGAAAGCGTGACGCGGTAGCCGGGGAACAGGTTGGGGAAGACGTCCATCTCCGGCAGGCGGACGTCCAGGCCCTTGCGGGAAAGTTTGGATTTTTCATCGTTCGTCATCATGGAACGGCTCCTTTCAACCTGCCAACGCGGGGTCGGGGATGCCCGCCTCCCTGAAACCCTTCTCCCGGATCAGGCAGCTGTCGCATCGCCGGCAGGGCTTCGCGCCTCCCCGGTAGCAGGACCAGGTCAGGGCGTAGGGCGCCCCCAGGCGCGTCCCCAGGCGGACGATGTCCCCCTTGGTCATCCGGACCAAGGGGGCCAGGATCCGGATCTTTCCGCCCTCGGCCCCCGTCCGGGTCCCGAGCGACGCCGCCTTCTGGACGGCCCGCAGGTAGGCCGGCCTGCAGTCCGGGTAGCCGCTGTAGTCCACCGCGTTCGCCCCTATGACCACGGCGCGGGCGCCGGCGGCGTCGGCGTAGGAAAGCGCGAAGCTCAAGAATATCGTATTTCGGGCGGGAACGTACGTCGAAGGTATCCCGCCGCCCGCCATGCGCTCCGGGCTCCGGTCCCGGGGAAGCTTCATGCCGGGATCCGTGAGAGAACTGCCTCCCCAGGGAAGCCTGAACCCGACGATCTCGCGCGGGACTCCGGCTTTTTTCGCGACGCTCTCCGCGCAGCGGATCTCCTTCACGTGCTTCTGGCCGTAGTCGAAGATCAGGCACAGGGGCCTGAAACCCTTCCGCATGGTCCAGTAGAGGGCGGTCGCGGAATCGAGTCCGCCCGAGAGCAAAACAATGGCTTTCATGCCGTGGATGCAGGATACAATTTTAGGGGTCCCGACGCAAATTTGCTAGAATTCCCCCGTGAAGCTCTCCGATTTCGATTATCATCTTCCCAAAGAACTCATCGCGCAGGAAGGCCTGGCGGACCGGGACGACGCGCGGCTCATGGTCCTCGACCGGGCGGGAGGCCTGTCCCACTCGCTCGTCCGGGACCTGCCCGAAATCTTGAAGCCCGGAGACCTCCTGGTGCTGAACGACACCCGCGTGATCCCGGCCAAGCTTCTCGGGCGGAAGGTTTCCGGCGGCAAGGTGGACTGCCTGGTCCTGCCGGCGCCGCCGCCTCCCGGCCGGCCGGATGTCCGCGAAGCCCTCCTGCGCGGGAGCCGCGTGAGGCCGGGGATCAAACTCCTTTTCAAGGATGGAAACGGCCTCGTCCTGACCGCCTCCGTCCTGGAAAGAGCGGCGGGGGCCAGGTACCTCGTCGAGTTCAGCGACCCCGCCGCGATAGGAAAGATGGGCTCCCTCCCCCTCCCGCCCTACATTAAAAGGCCCCTGGCGGAGCCGTCGCGATACCAGACCGTCTTCTCGAAGAACGACGGTTCCCTGGCCGCGCCGACGGCGGGGCTCCACTTCACCGACCGGCTCCTCGACCGGCTGAAGGAACGCGGCGTGGAAACGGCGTTCCTCACCCTGCACGTCGGCGTCGGGACGTTCGCGCCCATACGGACCGCGACCGTGGAGGACTGGACCCTGCATGAGGAATATTTCCGGATCGGCGCGGGAGCGGCGGAACGGATCAACCTGGCCGCGCGGGAAGGACGAAGGGTGTTCGCGGTGGGGACCACGGCGGTGCGGGCGCTGGAGAGCGCCCTCGTGGTGGGAGGGACCCTCGCCCCGAAAGAAGGCTGGACGGACATCTACATCTACCCCGGCTACCGCTTCAAGCTCCCCTACGCCGGGCTCCTCACCAACTTCCACCTGCCCAAATCCAGCCTCCTCTTATTGGCCAGCGCCTTCGCGGGCAGGGAGAGGATCCTTTCCGCCTACCGGGAGGCGATAGTGAAGCGCTACCGATTCTACAGCTTCGGCGACGCGATGCTGATCTTCAGGGATCTCTAAATGATGGTTTTGCCGGTCTCGGCGTCGAAGAGGTGGATGGTGGAGACGTTGAAGACGAGGTCGATGTCCTGCTGGGGCTTGGCGGAGTTGTGCGGCTCCACGCGAGCGACGAGGGAGTTCTTTCCGGTATTCAGGTAAAGGTATTTTTCCGGGCCCATGGGCTCCACCACCTCCACGGTGACGCGCGCGGTGGACCCTTCCCGGATCTGCCCCGCGTAGAAAAGCCGGTCGAAGATGTCCTCCGGCCGGATCCCCAGGACCACGGTCTTCCCGAGATGGTTCCTGGCGACGCTCTCCATGTCCGGCATGAGTTTCAGCTGAAAGCTGTCGCTGGATTTGTCCGCGCCGACTTCCTTGAGCCAGAGCCCCTTCTGGTTCTTGTCGACGATGTTGACGTCGAGGAAATTCATGGGGGGCGAACCGATGAACCCCGCCACGAACCGGCTGGAAGGCCGGTCGTAAAGCTCGAGGGGCGGGGCGATCTGCTGGATGACTCCGTCCTTCATCACGCAGATCTTGTCCCCCATCGTCATGGCCTCCACCTGGTCGTGGGTGACGTAGATCATGGTGGTCTGCAGCCGGTCGTGCAGCTTGGAGAGCTCCGTGCGCATCTGCACCCGGAGCTTGGCGTCCAAATTGGAAAGGGGTTCGTCGAAGAGGAAGACCTTGGGCTTGCGCACGATGGCCCGGCCCACGGCCACCCTTTGCCTCTGCCCCCCGGACAGCTCCTTGGGCTTGCGCTGGAAGAGCCCGGTCATGTTCAGGATCTCGCCGGCCTCGCGCACGCGCGCGTCGATCTCCTTTTTGGAATAGCCGCGGAGCTTGAGGCCGAACGCCATGTTCTCGTAGACCGTCATGTGGGGGTAGAGGGCGTAGTTCTGGAAGACCATGGCGATGTCCCGGTCCTTGGGCGGGATGTCGTTGACGAGCTTCCCCCCGATCCAGATCTCCCCGTCCGTGGCCTCTTCCAGCCCCGCGATCATCCGGAGCGTCGTGGATTTTCCGCAGCCGGAAGGCCCCACCAGGACGAAGAACTCCTTGTCTCGTATGTCCAGGGAGATGGACTGGACGACCTGGTTGGACTCGAACTCTTTCGAGACGTTCTTTAGGATGACCTCGGCCATATCCGCGAACCCCCGCGCCACGACGACTTTCGGGGATTATACTACAAAACTTTCCGGGGGGTCAAACGGCCTTCCAGACGCGCACGCAGTTCCTCCCTTCGCTCTTGGCCTGGTAAAGCGCGGAGTCCGCCCTCTGCATCAGCTCTTCCCTCGCGGGGGTATCGGGCAGGTAATGCGCCACGCCGATGCTCACCGTGATGCGGAGCTCCCCCTTCCTTTTGCCGACCTTGAGCGACTGGAGTCCCGATTCGTCCGATATGGATAGGACCATCTGTTGGATGGACTTGCGCACCTGCTCGGCCGTCTCCACCACCTCGCCCGGGTGGGCCAGGCCGATCAGGATGCAGAACTCCTCCCCGCCGTAGCGGGACATGGTGATGCCGGGGTGGAGGGTGGAACGCAGGCAGTCGGCCACGCCCTTGAGCACGCGGTCGCCGACCACGTGGCCGTAGGTGTCGTTGATCTGCTTGAAATGGTCCAGGTCCATGATCAGGATGGAGAAAGAGGTCCCGTAACGCCTGGAAAAACTGATCTCCTCGGTCAATCTCTCCAAAAAGACCCGCCGGAGATAGAGGTTGGTCAGCCCGTCCTTGCGGCTGCGCTCCAGCACCATGTTGTAAAGCTTGCTTTTGTACAGGCCCAGTCCCAGGAGCTGCGCGTAGATCGACATCTCGTCCAGGAACCCCTTGGACACGTTCCCTTCGGTCAGAAGCGCCAGGATGCCGTTCACGGTCCCGGCCCAGATGACGGGGACGTAGACCACCACCAGGTCCCCCGCCGTGGCGGGGTAAGGCAGCTCGGAATGCGGAGGGAGCGGAAAAAAACTGGGAGAATCCATCCGCAGCCGCGCGTTCTGGAGGATCCCCTTCCAGTCCTCCTCGGCCACCCAGCCGCTGGCGTAGGTCGGGACCCACTCCGCCTGCCTGGCTCCCGCGGGAGCGATATTGTTCAGGAGGGCCAGTCCCTGGATGTCCTTGCGCGACCCGAAGATAGAGTTCAGCTCGTGGAGGATGTCCTTCTCGTCCGACCGCGTGACCAGGGTCTTGGCGAAGGAATAGCGTTTGAGGATGGACTCCACGTTCTCGAGGATCCTGGCGTGCTCCTGGGACAGCTTCTCGTAAGTGTTGCGGCTCCTTTCGAGGTCTTCGCGCATGAGGTGCTCTTTAAGGCGGAACTCGCTCACCGAAGCCCGGATCTCCTTGCGGAGCATGTAGGGGAACAACCCGACGGCGGGAAACACGATCGCGTAGAGCGCTCCCGCTCCGGGCTCGCCCAGGAGATAACCCATGAGGAGGGACCCGGCGGAGAATACGGCCGTCCAGACCGTCTTGACCTTGAACCGCCCTTCCGGCCCGCGGAGGAGCAGCAAAAGCGAGAACGCCGGATACAGCGCGAAGAATATCTTCATGACGACGCCTTGACCACCTGGTTCCTGCCTTTTTCCTTGGCCTGGTAAAGGGCCTGGTCCACGGAATGGACGAGGTCTTCGAGGTCCTTCATCGGGGATTGGACGGACGTCACCCCCCCCGACAGGGTCACCTGGACCTTGTGCTCGCCGATCCGGCTCGATTCCACGTTCTTGCGGATCCGGTCGGCGATCTGGTAGGCGTTCTCCAGGGAGGCCAGGGGCATGATGACCGCGATCTCCTCGCCGCCGTAGCGGGCGCAGAAGTCCGTTTCCCGGGTCTGGCTCTGGATCACTTTGGCCACGGCTTGCAGAACCTGGTCCCCGTATTGGTGGCCCCAGGTGTCGTTGACCTTTTTAAAATGGTCCAGGTCGAACATCACGAGCGACAGGGTGGAACCGTAGGCCTTCGCGCGCGAGAACTCCTCCTCCACGCGCTCGTCGAAGCGGTAGCGCGCGAAAAGGCCCGTCAGGGAGTCCTTGACGGCGAGCGTTTCCACCTTGTCGAAGTACACGGCGTTGGCCAGGGCCAGCGACACGATGTTGGAGATGTCGGAGAGGAAGCGCAGGTCCTCCTGGGTCCAATGGTCGGGTTTCTCGCATTCCACGGTGAGGATCCCGGCCACCTGCTCTTCCCGCACGATGGGGCTGGCGATGATGGAGAGGTTCTTTTTGAAACGGTATTCCGGGAACCGCAGGTCCTGGTAGGTGTCCGAGATCAGCACGGGCGTGCGGTGCTTCACCATCCAGTCGGAAAGACTGTCGCCGTCCTTGGGCAGGTCGGGCTGGGAGAAGAGCGTGAGCCGGGACTCCGTATGGTGCGGCCCCGCGAAGAGGCGGTGCACGGCGATCTCCACCTGTTCCTGGACCTCGTTCAGCTTGAGCATGATGGCCAGCTCGTTGGTGAAGTGGCGGATCTGCTGATAGCGGGAGATCCTTTCTTTCAGCGCCCGGGAATGGGACTGGATCTCTTTCTGCTGATGCTGGAAATCCAGGCTCCGGAGCTCCAATTTCTCCGCTTCCTCGAGGACCTGGTGGGTCTGTTCGTTCTGCGCCTCCACGAGGATCTCCGCCAGCCAGAAGAGCGCCCAGAACCAGGCGATATGGCCGAGGATCACCACGGGCACGACGATGCTTCCCAGGTCCCGGCTGGCGTAGATGCCGCCCGCCGAGAAAATGAAGGCCAGGGTCCCCACCAATGTGGCGAAGACCGTCAGCCCCACCGCGCTTAACGGGCCGGAATAGTAGAGCAGGAAGACGATCGGGATCGCCAATACGGGGAAATAATAAAGAGTCTGCACACCCATATCCTTATAAATATGGCGTCAGAAAGCGTTTCTGTCAATATCCATTTGCAAAATAAGGAAGCGCGGTTCAGGAAGGAACTTTCTCGGCGGGCATCTCCCCCAGCTCGCGCAGGGTCTCCTTCAGGTCGCGGTCGTGGCGGTGGGATTCGAGATTGGAAAGGAGGCTGTAGGCGGCGGGGACCACGAAAAGCGTGAGG
>MGUT01000043.1:7564-9242 GCA_001800095.1 Elusimicrobia bacterium RIFCSPLOWO2_01_FULL_64_13
CACCCCGCCGATGACCACCTGCGCCATGGGGCCCCGGGCCTCCGCTCCGGCCCCGAGGGCCAGGGCCGTGGGCACGGCCGCGGCGATGGTCGAGACCGACGTCATGATGATGGGCCGCAGCCGTATGGGGCAGGCCTCCATCAGGGCGTCGTGGACGTTCTTCCCCTGCCTGCGCCGCTCGTTCGTGAAATCCACGAGCAGGATCGAGTTCTTCTTCACGATGCCCATCAGGAGTATGAGCCCGATGGCGCTGAAGAGGTTCAAGGTGTTGCCGGTCGCCCACAGGGCGATGAGCGCTCCCGTCACGCTGAAAGGCAGGGCCAGGAGCACGGTGAAGGGATGGATGAAGCTGTTGTACTGCGAGGCCAGGACCATGTAGGCGACGAACAATCCCAGGATGAAGACGAACCAGAGCCCTCGGTTCGATTCCCCGTACGTGGCCGCGCTGCCGGAGAACTGCATGCGGTAACCCTCGGGGAGAAGGTCTTTGGCGACGCGCTTGAGCTCGTTGAGCGCTTCTCCCTGCGACTTGCCGGGAGAGACGTTGGCGAAAACGCGGATGGCCCTCTGCCGGTCCTTGCGGGTGATGGAGACGAGAGAAGACTTCTCCTTGAGCTCCACCACGTCGGCGAGGGGGATGACCTCGCCGCGGTTATTGCGCACCCAGATCCGGCGGATGTCGTCCGGACGGGAGCGGTCCCTGTCCACCAGGCGCACGCGGATGTCGTAGCGCCGGCCGCCCCGGGTGTACTTGCCTATGCGGATGCCGCCGATCATGGCGTTGACCGCGTTGCCGATGGATTCCATGCTCACCCCGCGGGCCGCGGCCTTCTTGCGGTCGGGGATCACGCGGACCTCCGGCTGGCCGAGGCGGTAGTCCGAGTCCACGTCCGTCATGAGGCCCGAGGCCTCCATGCGTTCATGGAAATCCTCGCTCAATCGGGCCAGGGTGTCCCAGTCCCGCCCCAGGAGGCTCACTTCCACCGGGAATCCTCTCTGGGCGGAAAAACCCTGCTGGGAAAGGTCCTGGATCACCGCCCGTTGCACTCCGGGGATGCCGCCGAACTCCTTGCGGACCCAGGCCATCACGTCCGATTGGGAAGGACGCCTTTTAAGGACCGGATCCGCGGGACGGTCCCTCGGGTCCTTCAAGGTGACGAACATGTTGCCCGTGTCGGTCTCCCCTCCGCCGAACCCGCCCACGGCCGCAAAATAATGGGAGACGGCCGGGTGCTCCATGATCCTCTTCTCCAGCCGGCGGAAGACCCCGTCGGTGAATTCCAGGGAGGAGCCGGTCGGGGTCTGGACCCGGATGAGGAACCGGCTCTGGTCCTGGGACGGGATGAATTCCTTCTTCACCTTTCTCCCCAGGGGGATGACCAGGCTGAAAACAGCTACGGATACGGCGATGGTCGTCCAGCGGTTCCCGAGCACCCAGCCGAGCAAACGCCGGTAAGTCCGGGTCATGGCCTCCATGAGAGCGTCCATGGCGGCTCCGATCCGGGTGGTGTGGCCCACGCTTAAGAATTGGGAGCAGCGCATGGGGGTGATGGTGAGCGCCTCGACCAGGGACAGGGCCACGGCCACGGACATGGTCACGCCGAATTGGTAGAGGAACTTGCCCACGATGCCCGGCATGAATATCACCGGAACGAATATGGCCAGGACCGCCGCCGTC
>MGUT01000043.1:9276-11505 GCA_001800095.1 Elusimicrobia bacterium RIFCSPLOWO2_01_FULL_64_13
ATACCATGATGGCGTCGTCCACCACGATGCCGATGGCGAGGGTCAGTCCGAGAAGGGTGAACGTGTTGAGGGTGAAGCCCAAAAAGTACAGGACCGTGAAGGCCCCCACCACGGAAACGGGGATGGCCATGAGCACGTTGGCGGTGGAGCTCCAGGAACCCAGGAAGAGCCAGCAGACGATGCCGGTCAATCCGGCGGCCAGAAGGAGATGGAGGTTCAGCTCATGGGAGGATTCCTCGATGAAGCGCGTGGTGTCGAAGACCACGTTCAGGTCCATGCCCTGGGGCAGGGTCGTGCGGATCTCGGCGACGCGCTCCTTCACCGCCCGGGCCACGGCCACGGCGTTGGACCCCCTCTGCTTGCGGATCCCCATGCCCACGGCCGGCAGGCCCCGGCTGCGGGAGATGCGGCGGATATCGTCCAACCCGTCCTCCACCGTCCCCACGTCGCCGATGCGGAACGTGCGCCAGAGATAGGAGCCTTGCCGGGACGGGATGATGATCTTCTGGAATTCTTCCACGGAGGCGGCCTCGCCCATCACGCGGATGGTCATCTCGCGCTTCGGCGTCTCGATGCGGCCGGCGGGAAGCTCGGAATGCTGGGTGCGGACCGCGTTGATGACGTCGTCCACGGTCAGCTCGTTCGAGCGCATCTTTTCCTTGTCCAGCCAGACGCGCAGGTTGGGCTCGATATAGCCCCCCAGGAACACCTCGCCCACTCCCGGCACGGTGGTGAAGGCGTCTTTCAAGCGGTCCTTGGTGTATTCCATGAGGTCCTTCGCCGGACGGTCTCCCGTGAGAGCCACCCATAGGATGGGCTGGTCCTCGGGATTGCTCTTCGAGATGACGGGCGGGTCGATCTCCGCCGGAAGGTTGCGCTGGGCCTGGGCGAGCTTGGTCTGGACCTCCTGGAGGGCCGCGTCGATGTCGCGGTCCAGGTGGAACTCGATATTGACGCGGGATTGTCCCTGCCGGGAGGAAGAAGAGACCTCTTTCACGCCTTCCACGCTCATGACCGCGTCCTCGATCACGTCGGTCACCTCGGTCTCCACGACCTCGGGCGCCGCGCCTTCCCAGTTGACCCCGATGCTGACCAGAGGGTAGTCCACGTCGGGAAGCTGGCTGATCCCCATGCGCGAGAAGCTGATGGCCCCGAACGTGATCAGCCCGATCATGAGCATCCAGGCGAAGACCGGCTTCTTGATGGAAAGGTCGGATAGGGTCATGGGGCCTCCGGCAGGTCTTCCGCCGCCGTCTTGAGCTCGAGCCAATGGACCTTGCTTTCTATGAGGGCGCGGTCCAGGTCCCTTTTCCTGTCCTGCATGTCGTTCATCACTTGGAGCACCTCGAGGTTGTTCACCAGGCCCAAGCGGTATTCGCCCACCTGGAGCCGGTAGCTCTCCGCGGCCTTTTCAAAGGCCGATCGGAGTCTCTTCGATCCGGCGACGGAGGCGTTCACCCTGCGGGCGGCCTCGCGCACCTCGCGGCGGATGTCGCGCCGCAGCTCCTGGAGCCGGAGCTCCGACTCCTTGAGCCGGGAACCGGCCTCCCGGACCAGGGCCCGGGCCGTTCCTCCCTGGAAAAGAGGCAGGTCCACGCTGAAGAGAGCGTCCCAATCGATGTTCCTTTGCGTGCCCACTCTTTTGGCGTAATAATTCCCCAGAAAGCCCGCGCTGGGATAGAAGGCGCCGCGGGCCAGCCGGACCTCCTGCCGGGCCGATTCGATCTCCCGCTCTTGCGCCCGGACGTCGGAGCGGCCGCCGGCTCTGGCGAGGAACCCCTCTTCCGAGTCGAAGGGCGCGACCTCTTCCAGCCCGTCCTTGAGCACCGCCCGGGCGGCGTCGATGCCCGTCAGGAACGAGAGCAGCTCCGCCGCGGCCGCCCGGTCCCCGCCCAGCTGGGCCTTTTGCGCCTGGGCGGTCTCCAGCTGGGATTCCGCGTTCAGGATCTCGCTCCGGCGGGATTTCCCCAGGCGTTCCCTGGTCTCCAGCTCGCGGACCCTCTCCCGGGTCAGGTCCGTGAAGGCGTCGAGGTTCTCCATGTCCTTGTCGATCCGGACCACGAGGTAGAAGGCCCGGGCGACGTCCAGGAAGAGCAATTTGGAGGCCCGGTCGCGCAGATGCTCTTCCTTCCTGCGGTCCGCCTTGAACGAGGCCATCGCCGCGAATTCCCTGAACCCGGAAAAGAGGGGCTGGCGCAGGGTGAATCTCATTTCCGGCCTCTCGCTGCG
>MGUT01000044.1:0-3355 GCA_001800095.1 Elusimicrobia bacterium RIFCSPLOWO2_01_FULL_64_13
CAGGTACACGGTCTGCCTGCCGACCACGGGAAAGTCGAAGGTCATTTTCTCGGAATGGACGGGCCTGGCCGCCCATTTCCTGTCGATCCAGGTCCAGACCTTGCCGGTGAATTCCCGGAAGTTGATCTCGGGGTCGAAGTTGGTGGCGAAATATTTCCCGTGGGAGCCGGCGTTCACGTCCATGATGTCGATGGTGTCGATCTTGTCGAAGTGGCGCTTCAGGGCGAGGGCGCAGTAGGCGTTCACCACGCCGGGGTCGAACCCGGCCCCCAGGATCGCGGTGAGCCCCTTTTCCTTGCAGCGGGGCAGGCGTTTCCATTCGTAGTTGCCGTACCAGGGCGGGTCCTCGCAGATCTTGTCGGGCTCCTCGTGGATGGCGGTGTCGATATAGGCCGCGCCGGTCTCCAGGCACGCTTCCAGGATCGACATGTTGAGGAACGCGGTGCCCAGGTTGATCACGATCCGGGATCCTGTCTCGCGGATCAGCCTGACGGTGGCGGGGATGTCGAGGGCGTTGAGGGCGCGGGAATGGATCTTGCCGGACGGGTCCTTCAGGCCGCCCTTTCCGCGCACGCTCCCGATGATGGCGTCGCATTTTTTTTGGGTGCGGGAGGCGATGCAGATGTCGCCGAGGACGTCGTTATGTCGGGCGCATTTGTGAGCGGTGACCCGGGCGACGCCGCCCGCGCCGATGATCAGAACGTTTTTTTTCATTGACCCTCCCCCCGGCCGAAAAGCTTACGACAGAGCGTCCTTGAAATCATTATAGCTAAATGTTTTCAAAATTTTGCAATCCCCGTTTATTTTTTTGAGGACGATGGACGGCATGGCCAGGCCGTTGAACCAGTTCTTCTTGACCATCGTGTATCCGCCGGCGTCGGCGAACCGGACCCGGTCGCCGGCCTTGAGCGGCTCGTCGAAGCCGAACGTGCCGAAATCGTCTCCCGCCAGGCAGGATTTTCCGGCGATGAGGTAGGAGTGTTTTCCTCCAGGCCGGCCGTCCATCTTCGCCGGGGTGCGGTAGATGAGGAGGTCGAGCATGTGCGCCTCGATCGAGCTGTCGACCACCGCGATGTCGGTGTCGTTATGGATGACGTCGAGCACTTGGGCCACGAGGGCGGTGGTCTGCGTGACGGCGGCCTCTCCCGGCTCGAGATACACCTGCACTCCGTGCCGCCGGGAGAAATCCTTGAGCTTTTCCGCGAATTTGTCGATGGGATAGCCCTCTTTCGTGAAATAATAGCCGCCGCCCAGGCTCACCCATTCCAGCTTGGACAGGAGACCGGCGTATTCTCTCCCCAGGCGGTCCAGGAGCTCGCGGAAATTGTCGAAGTCGTCGTTCTCGCAGTTGTAGTGGAACATGGCCCCGCTGATGCGTCCCGCCGCCCGTTCGATCTCCTTCGGGTCGCTGACGCCCAGCTTCGAGCGGCGCCTCGCCGGGTCGGCCAGGTCGAAGTGGGAGTAGCTGAATCCGGGGTTCACCCGCAGGCCGATCTTGGGGCCCTTCACCCTGCCGGAAAAGGCCTCGAGCTGGGTGATCGAATTGAAGATGACCTTGTCCGAATAACCTTTCAGCTCCTCGATCTCGTCTTCGGAAAAGGCCACGCTGTAGGCGTGGACTTCCTTGCCGAACTTCTCGCGGCCGAGGCGGGTCTCGAAGAGCGAGCTGGAGGTCGTGCCGTCCATGTACCGGCTCATGATGTCGAACACCCCCCAGGTGGCGAAGCATTTCAGGGCGAGGAGGAACTTGGCCCCGGAGGATTCGCGGACGAGGCGTATCTTCTCCATGTTGGCCAGGAGGCCGGCCTCATCGATCAGGTAATAGGGGGTCGGGATCCGGGATTCGTCGCGGACGATGTCTTCGGCGCTCATCAGGGAGACATTATATAAAAATTCCGGCGGGATTCTTCCCGCCGGAGCGCGTTTTCCGGAAGCGGCGGGTTACGGCCGCCGCGCGGCGGGGCGGAGGGATTCCCTGCCGACCCGGAATATCTTCTGGATCTCGGGCGCCCCGATCCAAAAAAAGTCCTCGTCGCACGCCAGGGATGAAAGCTTTTCCCGGCGCATTTCCACGGGCAGCTCGAAAGTCCCCGCCGGCGCGAATCCGGGATCTTTGCCGTGCCGGTAAAGGAGGCGGGCCTCTCCGTCCAGAGTCCAGGCCGATTCGGCCGTTTGGCAGATTCCCGATGGGTCGGAGCCCGGGCTCGTGGCGGAATCCAGGAGCCGCGCCTTGCCGTTTCTGATCTCGAAGCGGCCGAGCTTCCTGGAGGCGCGGTCGCAGAACCAGAAGGACCCCTCTCCCGACGCCGAAAGGGAGGAGGGCTCGATCTGTTCCGGCAGGCCGGTCTCCTCGAGGACGGAGAACTTGCCGTCGTTATGACGCCGCGACATTTTTCTGTCCCAGGAAGAATAGGTCCAGAGATTCTTCCCGTCCCACGCCAGGGCGGTCGGGCGCCACGTCTCCGACGATACGCTCGCTTCCAGGGTCAGGTCCGCGTCCGGGAGATGCCGGTGGACGGCCTGGTTGAACCAGTCGCAGGTCCACAGCGAGCCCGGGCCCAGGGCGATCCCGGAAAGATTCGCGTAAGGGATCCGGCATTGAGCGGGAGGAGGCGGCGGCCGGAGAGAGCGCTGATGGATGAACCACCCGGCGCCGCCGGCCAGGAGGGCGGCCGCGGCGGTCCAGGCGGCCTTGCGGATCGGGCCCGTGCGGGGGCCGGACTTCTCTTCAGGTCCGCGGAGGGATCCTTCAACGACGCGCTTCAGGTCCGCCAGGTTGAACGGCTTCGAGATCGCGGCGAGCGCCCCTTTCCGCATCCAGCGCTCCGCGTCTTCGCCGATACCGACCATCGCGACCACTCCCAGTCCCGGCCGGACCATCCGCAGGGCGGCCGGCCAGTCCGGCTCGGCCTCCAGGATATCCACATCGGCCAGGACCAGGTCGATCTCGGCGCCGCGGAGGATCTCCAGCACCCGGCCCGCGTCGGCCGCTTCGTCGAAGGAGCGGCCGCGGCCCTTGAGCGCCTCGGCGAGGGTGCGCCGGATGGACGGGTCGGGATCGGCGATGAGGATGCGGGCCAAGGCGGCTGCGCCGTCCCGCGGCTAGCGGTCCTGGGCCGGCAGCCGGACGCGGACCGTCGTGCCCCGGTCGACCGCCGTTTCAACCTGGATGGCGCCGCGGTGCATCTCGACCATCCGCCTGGCCATGGAGAGGCCGAGCCCCTTCTTGCCCTTGGCGGTCGTGAAGTAGGGCTGGAATATCTTTTTGAGGTGGTTCTCGGAAATGCCTTTCCCGGAGTCGGAGATCTCCGCCACCACTTCGTTCGCCGCTTCGTCCAGGCGGAGCCGGACCGCC
>MGUT01000044.1:3445-7930 GCA_001800095.1 Elusimicrobia bacterium RIFCSPLOWO2_01_FULL_64_13
GGGTCGGGTCGGCGAGTGCGCGGGGCAGGTCCGGCGCGACGTCCGTCCTGATGGCGACCCCCTTGCTTTTGGCCAGGTCCGCGCTCGCGGCCGCGGCGACGGACACGACGTCCCCCGGTTCCGACGGCTGCGGCCGGAGGCTGGGCATTTTCATCAGGGACAGGTAGTCCTCGATGGATTTGAGCATTTCCTTCGCGTTCTCGTCCACGACCACCATCTGGCCCTTGAGGTCGTCGGCCATCTTGAAGCTGGAGAGGCAGAGCTCGAGCGTGCCGCTGATGACCCCGAGGTAGTTCCGCACCTTGTGCGCGAAGCCGCGGGCCATGTCTTCCACGGTTTCCAGTCCGCTCTTTTCCAGGGCGTCGCGCGATTGGAGAAGGCGCCGGAGTTTTTCGATCCGGTCCTCCAGCTCCCGGACGCGTTTTTCCGACTCCCCGCCCTTGGCCGGCCGCGCCGTTCCGGAAGCGGACAGGTTCATGACCTGCCTCTCCAGGAACGCCTTTTCGTACTCGAGTTCCCGGATCCTTCCCTGGTCCTCGGGAGACGGGGCCCTCGGCTGGAGCAGGAACCGCCGGTAGTCCTCTTCCAGGCGTTCCTTGTCCGCCTGGAGTCTCCGGTTTTTGTCCCTTTCCTCCTCCAGCGAGGCGGACGCCGCCCGCAGGCGCGAACGGACCGTTTCGGCTTCCATCTCCAGGGTCTTGATCTGGGTCTCGAGGGCGATCTTCCTCTTCTCGAATTCCAGCTCGGCCGTCTTGGTCTTGTAGCGCTCCTCCCAGACCATCTTCTCCCATGCCATCTTCTGCTCGAGGTCCTGGAGGTGGGCGTGGAGCGATTTGACGCGCTCCTCCTCCATCCCCCGGCTTTCCGAGGACTGGCGGCCTTCCCGTTCCATGCGCGAGAGGCGAGCTTCCATGAGGGATTTTTCCTCCTCGTAGCGCCTCTTCCAATAGTTGCCGACGGAAACGTTGTCGACGCTCTCCTGTCCCAGGTCCAAAGGGAGCCCTTCCGAGGGCCTGAATTTTTTCAAGGGGTTGTCTCTTTCGGTCATGATGTCCTCCTTCAGTTCCGGGGGATGGTCAGCACGGCGCCCGGTTTGGCCAGTCCTTTTTCCATTTTATCCTTATTGGCGTTGTAGATCTCCTTCCAGCGCTTCGAATCCCCGTAAACCTTCTGCGCGATGGAGGTCAGCGTGTCTCCCTTTTGAACGGTGTAGAAACCCGGTTCGGGCGGCTTTTTGGGCCCGGTTCGCGGCCGTTCTTCCGGTCTTTGCGGTAGCGGCGCGAGCGTCATGCCGGTCTCCCCGGCTTTCGGCCGGCCGGGCACGATGGGCGCGAGGGTCCGTCCCACGTCTTCGGCCGGGGCCGCTTCCGTTCTGTCGCCGGCGGATTCCGTTCCGATCCCCGGTATCAAGAGCACCGTGCCGGCCTTCACGCTGCCTCCGCGGCCGACATTTTCCTTGTTCAGGTTGTAGATCTCCGGCCAGCGCTCCTTTTTCCCGTAAACGGCCTCGGCGATGGATTGCAGGGTGTCGCCCCTGGTGGTCACGTAGGTCTTCATCTTCGCCGCGGAAAAGGGAACGGGGCGGGGCGCCGGCGCGTCTTTTCTCGACGGGGAAATGGAGGCCTCCAGTTTCTCCGCGCGCACCTTCTCATGGATGCGGGAGAGGGCTTCCTGCACGAGCACCTTCTCCAGGCGCGAACGCTCGTCCTCGGTCTTGTCCAGCCGGGCTTTCAGGAGCTCCATTTCGTCCTTGAGCTTGGCGTAGTAGAGCTCCACGCTTCCCTCCTCGAGCTCATTCAGGGGGGATTTGCCGAAGCGGTAGGTGAAGGAGATCTTATGGCTGCCGTAGGCCCCCTTGATCCCGCTGACCGGATAGACGATGGCGTAATCGATCTGGGTGTTGCCCCAGTTCACGGAGAACCCGCTCGTGACGTTCTTGAAGTCCCTCGAACCGAAGCCGCCGCCGAGCCGCAGGGCGAGCGACCGGTTCCTGAACCAGCGTTCGGCGCCCGCGCGCAGCTGGTAGTTCCCGTTCCAGACCCAGGCGTCGGTGGCCATGTTGAGCATCTTCTCCTTCAGGGCGAAACCCGCCTTGAACGTCCGGGAGAGGTTCTCTTTCCCCGCGGGGTTCAAGGCGATATTGGGGCGGTTGAGATTGCCCGCCGCGATCCCGAGGAAGATCTTCGGGGCGATATTGAAGCGGAGGCCGGCGTCGGCCGTGGCGGCGAGCAGGCCGCTCTTGGCGCCGTGATCGAAGACCGGGTCTTTGACGGTATAGGAGTCGAGGGTATAGCTTTTATGGAGTACCTTCAAGGACAGCCCTCCGGCGATCCTCCGGTGGAGCTTCCTCCCGTAGCTCAAGAGGAAGGTGTTCTGGGAGAGGGCTCCGGACAGGCTGGTATTGGAAAGCCCGAAACCGGCCGTGCCCACGTCCTTGAAGAAGGTCACCGGGTCGCTCCGTTTCTCGAGTTCCCGGGCCGTCACCGCGGCGGAGGCGATCGAGACCGGCACCTGGGACTCCTCCGCGGAAAGTTTTCTCAAGTCGCGGACCCGCTCGTCGAAACTTTTGCGGCGGATGAGCCTGACCCCCATGGAGAAGTAGCCGGTGGAAAGGTTGGACCCGTCCTCGAGCTTGACGTGGAGCCGCCCGTAGTCGGCGGAGACCTCGTTCCGGCCGAGGCCGGCGAGGCCGGCGGGATTATAGTAGACCGCCCTGGAATCGTCGGCCAGTCCCACGAACGCCCCGCCCAGACCCATGGCCCTGGCCCCGGCTCCCAGGTCCTCGAAGTCGGCCCGCAGAACAGGAGTCCCGAAGAACAGGAGGCCGGCCAGGAACGCGGCGGCCGGGATCGCTTGAAAGCGGAAACGGACCGGTGGCCTCATCGCGCGATCACCACGGTCCCGTGATGGACCTTGCCTTCCGATTCGATCTGATAGATATAGACGCCCATGCCGGCGTAATCCCCGTCGGAATCCCGGCCGTCCCAGATGAGGCTGTCATCGGCGAGGTTGGGCGCGGCACAATTGGAATTGAACGTGATCCCCGAATAGGATTCGGGTCCTTTCATCTCGGCCACGAAGGCGCCGTAGATGTCGAAGATCTTGCCCTTGATGTTCGAGGCCGCCTTCGGGTTCTGGTACTGGAAGGTGATGAGGTCGTTGCACCCGTCCCCGTTGGGGGTGAAGACCTTCTTCGGGGTGATGGAGAAGATCTCGAATTCCGTGGCCTTGACCACGCTCCGGACAGCGAACTCGCCGATGTTTTTGGTGCGGGCGAACACGCTGGTATTGGCGGCGTTGGCGACGCCTCCGAGGTTGATCCATTCCACCCCGTTGTGCCAGAAGACCGCCAGCTCATCCGCCGCGGCTATGGCGGGCAGAGGCGCGGCGGGGAAGCCGCGGGCGGCGGCCAGGGCGCCTTCCAGGGGGAAAGAGACCGTGATGGGCCGGGAGAAGCTGAAGTCGGAGACGTCCTTGTCGGTCCGCGCGGTGCGGATCCCGATCCGGACCCCGTAGATGGCGTTCTTGAGCCCGGCCGCCGCGGTGCGGGCGAGGTTGAATTTGAGGTCCTCGCCGTAAGAGTTGTTCGCGGCCTCGAGGACCTCGCGGGCGCCCTCGGGCACCGTGATCTCGATCTTTCCGGTGAGGTCGGGATCGCTGGGCACGATCAGGAGGGTATTGCCGGGGACGGACCGGGCGACGCCGCTGTTGGCGCTGATGGTCCCCGAGGTATGCCCCGTTTCGTAGGAGGTGTTCACGGCGCGGAGCGTGTAATAATATTCCTTCCCCGCCACGGACGCATCGGTATAGGCGGTGATGTCGGAGGCGACCTTGACGAAAGGATCCCCCTCTCCCAGGCCCGAGGTCGCGCAGGAGCGGTAGAGATTGTAGCCGTCGAGGTCCGAGATCCCGCTCCCGTCCGTGTTCTGGGCGGCGGCGGCCCAGGTCAGGGCGAAGGAACTCCCGTCGTCCGAGAGGGTCCCCTTGACGGACGTGGGTTCCTTGGGAGTGGTCAGGACCGGAACCCTGAAAGAGAAGGTCTGGGCCGAGGCCACGGCGCTTCCCGCGGGATTGCCGCCCGCGAAGTGGTCCTGCGCGAGGACCCGCCAGAAATAGGTGCGGTTCTGCAGGAGGGGAGTGGTCATCGTGAAGGAGGAGGCGGCGATGCCGCTGGAGACGAAGACCTTGGTCACGAAGGCGGGGTCCGAGGAGATCTGCAGGATGTAGTCCAGGGTCTGGGCGGGGTCGGTCTCGGCGGAATCGGACCAGTCGAAAGCAGGGGTCTTCGTGGCCAGGACAGCGAGGTCCGCCGGGGAGCCCAGGACGGGCGCGGAGGGCGGCGTGTTGGTCAGGGAGACGATGAACGAGAATTGGGGGGAAACGCTGTAGCATTCGTCGGCCGCGCCTCCCACGATGGTCTGGCACCCGGCCAGACCGCCCGTGTCCACGTGGACGTAGCTCCCTCCCGAACCGATGTTCTGGTAG
>MGUT01000044.1:7938-10905 GCA_001800095.1 Elusimicrobia bacterium RIFCSPLOWO2_01_FULL_64_13
CGCCACCTGCCAGAAGTAAGTGGTCTGGTCCTGGAGGGCGAACTGCCTCTGCGTGCCGAGGCCGTTCGAGTCGCTCAAGAAGGTCTGCTGGCCGAGGGCGTCCGTATAGTCCGAGCTCACCCCGATCTTGATGATGTAGCGCACCTTGTCCATGGAATCGTAGTCGAGCGTGTTGTCCGGGTCCGTGGTCGCGGTCCAGGACAGGATCGGGGCCGTGCTGGACACCAGGCTCTGATGCGTCGGGGCGGACAGGGTGACCGCGGCCGGGAGTTCCTTGGCCGTGTCCACCTTGATGATCCTTCCCGCCGTCGGGGTTCCGATGCGCGTGAGATCGTCGGGACTGCTTTCAGCGACCACGCTCCAGACATAGGGAGCGTTGTCCGTCAGGGAAACGGCCAGGGTGTGGGTGGTGACCGTGAGGTTGGGTATGGAGGTGCTGAAGATGACCGAATTGACCGCGTTCTGCACGTTGAGGGTGTAGCTGACGGTGTTGCCGGGGTCGTTGTCGCCGGCGGAGTGCCAGGTGAAGACGGGCAGGAGGGTCGTCTGGCGTTCGCCGTCTCCCGGGGAGACGAGCGAGAAGGCGTTGGGGGCCTCCTCCACGGAATTGACGAGGAAGAAGAAAGTGGCGTTGGATTGGACGCTGTCCGTTCCGGTGAAGGGGTTCGTGGACGCCGCGACCACCTTCCAGTAGTACGTGGCGTTCTCCGTGAGGGTGGAGGCGGCGGCGGACGTGGTCGAGAGCCCGGCGGCCGTGGTCCCGCCTTCGGCGGTGGGAAGGGTGGAGATTTTAAGGGTATAGGTCACCCCGTCGCCCGGGTCCGTGTCCGAGGAGACTTCCCAGGCCAGGGTCGGGGTGAGGGTGGTCACGGAGGAGCCGGAGACCGGGGTCAGGAGGGAGAACGCCGAAGGCAGGAGGTTCGCCGTATTGATGCGGAGCAGCCGGACGTCGCTCAAGGCGCCGGCGCCGTCCTGGTCCGCGGCCCGGACCCGCCAGTAGGTGGTGGAATCCTCGATGAGGGCGCCGGCGATGTTTTTATTGGTGGAAGCTCCCGCCGCTTCGGAGTTCAGAGTCTCTGCGGTGAAATCCGCGCGGGTGGAGAGCTCCAGGCTGTAGGTGACGGAGTCGCCGGAGGCCGCGTCCGCGTCCGTCGAAGCGTTCCAGGCGACGTTCTGGGGCACGGAGGTCACGACCGCGTTGTCCGCCGGAGAGGACAGGGTGAAGGCTCCGGGGGATTGGTTGCGGGGGAAGTCGTTCCGGACCTCGCCGGCCGAGAACGCGCTTTGGTTGTTCTGGTCGTCCAGGGCGGCCACGGCGAAATAGTAGGTGGCGTTATTGGCGAGGCCGAAGACCGCCGTGCTGACGGAGACGCCCGGGGCCGTGGAGGAACTGAAGGTCACGGTGGTCGCGGCCGAATCGAACTCCGCGGCGTCGGTGATGGGGACGGTGCCGTATTTGAGCTTGAAGGAGCCGGACAAAACGCCCGAGACGCCGTTGTCTCCCGGGGAGATCCACGTGACGCTGATGGATTTGTAAGTCGGGACCAGGGACAGGCCCGTGACCGAGGCCGGGGCGACGTTGTCCATCTGGGCCCAGGCGCTCAAGGCGGTGTTCACCGAGGCGACGTCGGAACTCGACTTCCACAGGGACGCGTTCCCGGACTCGTCCAGAGTCTTGACGGCGAACCAGTAGGTGGCCCCGCCGGCCAGTCCGGTGACCAGGACCCCTTGGGCCGTTCCCGGAGCCGCCTGGGTGGAAAGGTTCAGGGTAGCGGCGGGGGCGGGAGGGGAAGCGTAATTCGCCGCGTCGATGATCCCGTTGGAGGTGTATTTGATCTGGAAGACGGAACCCATGGCCAGGGATTTCGAGGTCTCGTCGTCTCCGGGGCCGGTCCATTGCAGGACGACCTCCCCTTCGTTCGGGCCGGTCAGGGCGGTCAAGTCGCTGACCGACGCGGGCGGTATCCTGTCGAGCGTCACGGTCATCGTGGCCGCGGAGAGGGGGCTTTCGAGGGCCTCGCTGTGGTAGCCTTCGGGGAGCGTCCCCTTGTCCAGGGCGCTCACGCGGAAATAGTAGGTGGTCTCGTTCTCGAGACCCGTGACCGCGGCCGCGGCGAGGGGATGGCCGACCGACGTGCTCGAGGTGACGTACGGGTCCGAGGGCGAGGAGAAGGCGTAGGTCGCCTGGTAGACGCGGTAGGCGTCGCGGTCGTCCACGTTGGCCGGGGCGGCGGGCGCGGTCCAGGCGAGCCCCACCGAGCTTGAGGCGAGCATCGTGAACTGCGGGTTCGTCGGGGCGGAGAGGGGCAGGTCCGTGGCGAAATAAGAACGGTTGGGATTGACCCCGGCCGTGGACCAGAGTCCGAGGTTGCCGACGGCGTCGACGCCTTTGATGGCGAAGAAATAGGTCGTGCCGGGATAGAGGCCGGTGACGGTGCGGGCCTCGACCGCTCCCTTCGAGCCCGGGTTCCAGGTCTGGGTATAGGTGGAGACCTGGGGGGTCTCGAATTCGGCCGCGCCGACGTCGAACGTCGCGAAGCGCACGATGTAGGAGGCCGCGTTGATCCCCGCCGCCTGCTCGTCCCCGCCGGGGGCGGTCCATGTCCAGCGGATCTCGCCGTCCAGGGTGGCGAAGGCCCCGTCGAAAGCCAGGTTGGAGACGCCTTCGGGATTCCGGCTGGCGGTCCGCGTGGCCAGGACGGCGGAGAAGGGCGAGGCTATGCCGTTCTCGTTGAGAGCGCGCAGGCGGAAATAATAGGAGGCGTTCTCGCGCAGGCCGGTGAAGTCGGTCGTTCCTCCCGAGAAACCATGCGCGAATGTGACGGGCGTCGAGAACTCGGCGGAGAAATCATCGGTGGAGGAGGATATCTCTATCCTGGTGCCGGCGGGGTTGGCCGACTGCCACAGGAGCTGGAGACTGGACGTGTCCTGGATGGGCGAGGTGGCGATCGCCGGGGCGCCGGCCCA
>MGUT01000045.1:0-1685 GCA_001800095.1 Elusimicrobia bacterium RIFCSPLOWO2_01_FULL_64_13
GCCAATGTGGCGGTGGACAACACAGCGCTGAACACGTCATAGGGCGGGGCGGCCACGCGGAAGTGGTAGGTCGTGTTGGGCGAGAGCGTCCCCGTGGAGATGGAGAGAGACACGCTCCCGCTCGAGCTGTAATCCCCGAAATTCGGGTCGATGGACACCTGCGCCTGGTAGACCGTCCCATCCTCGTTCCCATTGGCGCTCCAAGAATAGGCGATAGAGCTCGCCCCCATGTCCCAGGGAGAGAATGCCGCCAGGATAGGCACGGCGTGGGCCGTGACGGTGGACACGACGTTCCCGAAGTCCGTGGGAGTCCCCACGCGGTTATAGGCCCTCACCCGGAGGTAATAGGTGGAGCCGTACTTTAGCCCTTCGCTGGAAGCCGTGAGAGCGAACGTCACGGACGATGTCACTGCCCCCGTGAACCCGCCCCAGGTGGATATCTGCGCCTCGTAGCTCGTGGGTGGGGTGAGAGGGTTATTGTTCGCGCCCCAGGAAACAGTCACGCTGGATAGACCTACAGTGGAAAGCGAGAGAGATACGGGCGGATAGGCCAAGGTCGCCGTGGAGATCAAAGTCGTAGAGCTGGGCACATTCAGGAAGTCCACAGCCCTGATGTTGAAATCATAAGTCGTATTCAACGCCAGGCCTTCGAACAGGAGGGTGGTCCCTCCAACATCGGCCGGCCCGCTTGACGTGGCGGAGACCTCATAGCTCCCGGTCGAAACCGACAGGGTCGTGCCGGTCTGGTTCCCTGAAGCGCTTAGAAGAATGGAAGCGGACGTGTAATAAGAGGCGAAACTTTCCGCCCCGGGCGAACGGGCATGGGTCAGGGTGCTGACCGCGGTGGAATAGGACTCGTCCGGATGAGAGGAGACCTTGACCTTGAAGAAATAGGTGGTGTTGGACGCCAGACCGATATAGCTGGTCGTGTTCTGGCCGACATCTCCCGTTCCCGAAGAGAACGCCGCGGCAAAATCGGAATCCGACGAAACCGCCATCACGAATTGGCTGTCCGCGGACAGGTCCCAGGCCGCGCTGGCGGAATCCGCGTCCACGGCGAAGAAGCGAACGCCCGCGGGCGGCTCGGCGAATTGCGGGGCCAGGGTGACCGTGCCGGCCGTGACGGTCAGGCCGCTTTGCATGGGAATGCTGTAGAGGCCGTTCTCCTGGTCTCCCAGGTCCAGGGACAGGAGACGGTAATAGTAGACCGTGCTGGCATCCAGATTCACGTCACGGTAATGCGTGGTCCCGTAGGCGAGTGTGTCCAGATGGATGACGAACGCGTCCTGCGGGGACGTGAACGGGAAGGACGACCGGAAGAGCCAGTAGCTTTCGATGTCGTTGAAGCCCGAGGGAGGGTCGGCGTCCTGCCAGCTCACGGTCACGCTGAACGAGGAGATCGACGCGAAAGAGACGTTGCTGGGCTGGTTCGGGGCCACGTCCTTGACCGGGGCGGAGGAGGCGCTGTTGGCGCCGGAGGCGATCCACCAGCCGGACCAATTTCCCACATCGTCCCTGGTCTTCATGGCGAAGTAATAGGTCGTGCCCGGGTTAAGTCCCGTGATCATCCTGCCCTGGGCGGATCCTGGAATGACGTTCGTGGAGACGTCCATGCTGACCGCGTCGCCGGGAGGAACGTCGAAATCAACAATGGCGGTCGTGGCGTAGCGGACGCGGTAGAGCCC
>MGUT01000045.1:1705-4939 GCA_001800095.1 Elusimicrobia bacterium RIFCSPLOWO2_01_FULL_64_13
CGGCGTCATCTCCCGGAGCCGTCCATTGCAGTTTGACCCGGCCTTCATATAGGTCCGTCAAGGCCGTCAGATCGCTGATTGCGTCGGGGGAATAAATGTCGCCCAGCGTGTATTGAGTCGCCCCTTCCGACATCTCCGACCAGTTGGCCGCCTCGTCCATGGTCCAGACGCGGAAGAAATAGGTGTTCTCCGCCAGGAGCCCCGTGACCAGGCGGCCGTGGGAGGAGCCGGCGGTCACGTTGTTCGTTGCGATGTAAACGTGCTTGCTTTCGGCGTAATCATCGGCCGTGGACGTGCTCCAGGCCACGCTCTCCCACGTGGAATAATGAATGGCGAATCGGCTGGGGTAGGACAGGGTCCCGGCGGAGGCGTCGTCGCCGGTGGCCGTCCATTGCACGCTCAATTTGTCCGTCGAGTCGGCCAAGGGAATGCTGATGACTGATATGAGGTCGGGGACGGTCACGTCCGCCGCGGTCCAGGAGATCCGCCCGTTGGGATCGGATTCGGAACCGCTGCCGCCGCGCTCTCCGGACCAGTTGATGAAGTTCCATTCCAGGCCGGTATCGTCCAGCCCCACCTTGACGTTGAAGGGAGTCGTCAGGCCGCTGTCCTTGAAGGAAATTCCATCCAGCGTGGCCGCCGTGGTCACGCTGGAAAGCTGGATGTAGGCGTTGCCGGATCCCGAGCCCATCCCATAGTCGAAAGTCCCGTTCTTGATAGTCATCGTGGAAGGATTGGTCAAGAACTTCAGCCCGTCCGTGCCGGCATGGGCCATGTAGAAATCCTCCATGCGGACCAGGGCCCCGGAGGAAATGAACGTATAGTGAGTCCCGCCCGACGGGAGCCAATCTATGATGGTCGGGTAGGCGGCGGTCCCCACCGCTTTGAAAGTGCCGGAGCTGTCCACGATGAGGCGGGCCTTGCCCCCGTTCCAAGTGGTGTCGGATTCGGCGAAATAGAGTTTCTTCTGGGTGTTCGCGTCCCGGGCCGCGGAAAGCGTGATGAACTGGACCAGGTCCCCGTTGCGGGGACCTGCGCCTTCCGTGAAGTCCAGAGTGAACTCGCCTCCGGCCGTCTGCCAGCCGGCTTGAGAACCGGAGAAGGTCCCCATCGCCCCGCTCACCGTGCCGGAAGCGTGCCAAAGCCCGTCCGACGCCTTGTATTCTATGGAGATGAGCTCGGATTCGGCGGAGGAATCGCCGGTCGCGGTAACGGCGGCGGAATGGCCCGTCCCTCTTATGACCGCGGGGGTGGTCCAGGTGGAGGGGTACAGGTCATTCGCGTATTCCAGGGAGAGGGTGGAGCCGAAAGTCCTGTAATCCCCCCAGATGGCCACCTGCCCGGGTTCGCCGTCATGGCGGTATGATATGAGATTGCTCCCCGCCTGGTTGATCCCGGTCTTGACGACGGGGTTCAAGGGATTGATCTTCGTGTTGCGCAGGATCAAGCTCTCGTATTCGCCCGCCACGCCGACATAATTGATGCCTTTCGACTGGGTGTTCGGCTTCGAATTGCCTTGCCTGTCGTAACCTATGAAAGAGTCAGCTATGACGTTCCCGGCGGATTTCCTCACGCTCACGCCGGTCCCGCAGCAGGCGAACACTCCGCCGGAATGCATCCAGGAACCGATCACGGTGTTGCTGGAGACCGGGCTGTTGGGGCCTTCGAAGGAAATATCCGCGCTCGCGTTGCCGAACATCTCCGTCCTGACTACGCGGTTGGCATTGGCGTTCGCCGCGAAGGTCAACCCCGTGCCGTTCGAATGGAATCGGTTCTCCAAGACCGTATTATCGTTGCTTCCGTTGAGCATTAATCCGGTTTCGTTTTGATAACATTCGTTCAGTTCGATCAAATTATTATAAGCGCCGCCGCTTACGGCGATGCCCGACTGGCCTGTATGGCCGTAGGAGACATTCCCCCGGATGATGTAATTATATGCCGCGTATATGCTGAAACCTGATAAATAATTGGAATAGGCGCGATTGTAGAGGAAGTCGTTCCTGGCCCCTTCCACATGGAATCCCTCCCCGCGATTGAAGAACGCCTGGTTGCGCTCAAGGATGTTTTGCGAGCCAATATTAAACATGTATAGCCCATAGTTCTTGTTGGAATGGAACTGATTGGCGGTAAAGGTGCTGTTGGACGTGCCGTCAAAGCTGGCTCCATTATTGCCATTGGAATAGATCTCGTTCAACGTGAACACATTGTTATTGCAGGCCGACCAGGTGTTGATTCCATGGTTCGCGCTGCCGAATATATGGTTGCCCGTGAACGTGTTGGATGAGGAGCCGGACATCATGATCACCGCGTTGCTTTCCAGTCCGAACCCGTAAAATATATTGTCCGTGAACGTGTTGGATGAAGAACTGCCCAACCACAAACCCACGTACCCTTCATGGATGGAACTGCCGTCTATCGTGCCCTGCCGGTTGCCGCCGCTGAAATAGATTCCGCTCTTGCTGGTCGCGACGTTCTGCCCCACGTAGGCGATCTCAACGTTGTCGAGGTCAAAATTGGCAGGGTCGGTATTGTTGATGTTGTAAACGTACCCCCTCATGGCGGAGTCCGCGCCCCGGATCGCCACGTTCCTCGTGAGGTTGGCCACGGGCGCCGAGGAAGGATGGACGTATCCCAGGACGCTGTCCAATGTGATCTGGGTCCCGGAGATGGCCGTGATCGTCTTCTTCTCCGTTTCCTGGGCCGTGCTCATCCTGAACTTCCCGACCGTGATCTCGTCCCCGACTTCCCAACCGTCGATCTCGCCGGCATCGTTGACCGCGATAACGTTCGCGCCCGCTTCCGCCTGTGAAGCCAGTCGCGCGGCCTTGTCCTTCGCCGACCCCTGGGCCACCAGAATCCCGCCGTCCTGGACGATGACGCCGTAGGGATTCGAAGCGCTGATGGATTTCAGAACGAGGACGGCCTTCCGGGTCGAGGGTATGGGGCTGGCCACCGTCCCCATGAGGAGGGATCCGCCGAAAGCCACGTTCACGGAACCCCGCGCCGTCAGGGTATAATCGGCCGCCGGGCTCCCCCAGGTCAACGTTCCGCTGATGGACAGGGCGTTGGCCGCGGCGTCGTCCCCGATGGTCACGCTCTGGTCCAAAGTAACGGTGTGACCGGACTGGATCGTGACCACGTCTCCGGAGCCGGGTATCGTTCCTCCAGTCCAGGTCGCGGGATCGCTCCAGTTCCCGCTCTGGGCCGACGTGACGGCCCCCACGGCGGCGTACC
>MGUT01000045.1:4951-5891 GCA_001800095.1 Elusimicrobia bacterium RIFCSPLOWO2_01_FULL_64_13
TCGATATACCGCTCGTGAGGCCCGCCTCGTCAACCGTCCAGACGCGGAAGAAGTACGTGTCTCCCGGCGTCAATCCGTTGATCTGGACGGAGCCGGTCGAACCCTGCACCGCGTTCACGGTCGCCACGGCCACCTGCGCGTCAACAGGGTCCCAGGCGACATTCACGTTCGAATACTGGACGAAGAACGTGGAGCTGGTCAGGTTCCCCGCGTAAGCATTGTCGCCGGGAACCGTCCAAATGAGAAGCGCGCCGGCGCTGGACGAGCTCGAGACCCGAAGGTCCGTCACGGCGCCGGGAGCCGATGAGTCCGCCGCGTATGCCGTGGCTCCGTCCGACAGACCGGACCAATTTTCTTCCGGGTCCATGGTCCAGACCCTGAAATAGTAGTCACGCCCGGAAAGGAGGCCGGACACGTCGTAACCCTGCGTCGTTCCCGGCTGGACCCCTCCCGTCGATATGGAGACCTGGGCGTTGCCGGACGACCAGTCCAGGATGTAGCTGGAATATTGGACCTTGAATAACGTCCCGTGGACCAGAGCTCCCGAATAGGAATCGTCTCCCGGAGCGACCCAATTGAAAAGGATCCTGTCGGCGGCGCCTGTCAGGGCCGTGAGGGACGTGACCGCCGCCGGGACAGAGGCGTCCGCACCCCAGGAAATCCGGGTATTGGGATCGGAATCATATGCCTCCCCTCCCCGTTCCCCGCCGAAGTTCGTGAAGGTCCAGTCCAGCCCGGCGTCCGTCCCGGTCACCCGGACGTTCGCGGGACCTACGGCCCCCGAATCCTTGAAGGAGATCCCGTCCAGGACGGCGACGGTGGCGGCGTTGCTGACCTGGATGTAGCAGTGATCGGCTCCGTAACCCATCCCGTAGTCGAACGTTCCGTTCCTCAAGGTCATGGTGGCGGGATTGGACACGAATTTCATGCCGTCATTGTC
>MGUT01000045.1:5906-6007 GCA_001800095.1 Elusimicrobia bacterium RIFCSPLOWO2_01_FULL_64_13
GAAATCCGAGAGGTTGACCACCCCTCCGGAAGAGACCAGGGAATAGTAGGTGCTCCCTGAACCAGTCCAGTCCACCAACGTGGCGTAGGCGGGGTCGCCGA
>MGUT01000045.1:6066-7041 GCA_001800095.1 Elusimicrobia bacterium RIFCSPLOWO2_01_FULL_64_13
GAGGCCGAAGGCCCGAACTCGAGCTTTTTCTGCGACCCGGAGTCCCCGGCCGCGGCCATGAGGACGAAATTCACGCGGTCGTATTCGTTGATGGAAACGCCGGGAGCGAACGTCAAGTTGAACTGGGTATTGGACGCCGGGACCGGCTGGTTGGTGATGCTTCCCGTGAAGGGCGGGATCATGTCGTTCCCACTGACCGAGCCGTTCACGTGCCACTGCCCGTCCAAATACTCTATCGTGATGAGCTGGGTCGCGGCGTTGGCGTCGTTCGTCGAAACGACGCCGGCCGAATGGCCCGCGTTCTTCGTCGCCACGGGAAGCGTGTGGGTGGAAGGGTAGAGGGCGGAGGAATAATCCAGGGAGAGGGTCGAGCCGAAAGTCCTGTAGTCCCCCCAGATCCTGGCCAGGCCGGGAGTCCCGTCATGCTTCTGGGAGAAAAGGTAATTCCCGTCCCGAGAGAAATTGCCGGAGTAGAAGCCCGCGGTCGGGTTGATCCTGACGTTCCTGGCGAGGAGGCCGCCGGAAGTGTTGTCGTCTATGCGGAACTCCTTGTTGTCCGTGACTCCGTTGGGACGCGAGCTGCCCGCAACGTCGTACCCCAGGGACCCGCCGAACATGAGGTTATTGTCGCTGTAGCTGAAGCGGATGCCTCCCGTTTCGTTCGAGTAGATGTAGTCGTTCACCAGGGTGTTGCTGCTCGACTGCGTCTGCATGAATATCCCGTCCGAAGTGTTGCCGTAGATCCTGGCGTCATGAATGACGTTGGATTTGGAGCCGTTCTGGATGTAGACGCCGTATCCCGAGTTCGTATGGATCGCGGCGGAGGATATGAGGTTATTGTGGTCGTTCTCATAGCGGATCATGACCCCCGTGTTCAGGTTCTGACGGCAGATGAGCGACTGGAAGGAGTTGTTCGAGCCGTCCACCGTGAGCCCCACCCCTCCGTTCTCGCGGATCTGGGTATCGTCGAAAAGG
>MGUT01000045.1:7063-7171 GCA_001800095.1 Elusimicrobia bacterium RIFCSPLOWO2_01_FULL_64_13
TCCCGGCGTTCCATTCGTAGAACACCCTGTTCGAGATCAAAACATTGTTGTGGCTTTCGACGTATAGACCCGCCCGGAAATAGCCGGTTTGGTTCGAGTAGACCAGGT
>MGUT01000046.1:0-7149 GCA_001800095.1 Elusimicrobia bacterium RIFCSPLOWO2_01_FULL_64_13
GTACCTCGCGGCGCGGGCGCGCAAATTTGGCTCCCGACCAGCGGCGGGCGGGGCGCTTTTCCTGACGAAATTCGGCCGGAAGATGAGCCGGAAGGAATTCTGGCGGCAGCTCAAGCGGTCCGCGCGCAAGGCCGGCTTCGCCAGGGCGGTCTCCCCCCACATGTTCCGCCATTCCTTCGCCACGCACCTCCTGGACGGCGGGGCGGACCTGCGTTCCGTGCAGGAGCTCCTGGGCCACTCCTCCCTGTCCACCACGCAGATCTATACCCACGTGGAGACCCGCCGGATGAAGGACATGCACCGCCGCTTCCATCCCCGCGGGTAGGCGCCATCGACCATGAATGAGTATCCGAACCTTTCCACCCGCCGGGCGCGTCTTTGGGCGCTCGTGTGGATGGCCGCGTTCCTGGCCGATTATTTCCTGCAGTTCTTCGGGAGCCGGTTCTGGCGGGACTTGGCCCTGCCACTCCTGGGAAGGATGGGCCTGAAATGATCCGCACCCTGCCCGTCGATCTTTTCTGGACGGTCTGGATGATCCTGGCCTCCGCCGGCATCGGGCGGAAGGCGCTGGGCGCGGCGCGGTCCTCCGCCGATGAGGAGGGACCGGACGCCCACGGTCTCCTCATGTCCTTGGGATCGGGATTGGCGATCCTGTCCCTGCTCGTCCTGGGGCTGGGGATGGCCGGGATGGTCTCGCGGCGGGGTTATCTCATCCTCCTCGCGGCCGCGTCCGTCCTCTGTTCCAGGGAGATCCTGCTGGTCCTGCGCGAGGCGGTCCGCTTGGCCGGGCTATCGATTCGGGGGCTCTCCGGCCGGTTCGAGGTATTCCTGGCCGCCGTTCTTTTGTCCGCGGCCGCGGCCAATCTCATCTTCAACTATTCCCCCCCGACCCAGGCGCGGGAGATGCTTTACGACCTCACCCTGCCCAAGATCTATCTCCAGCTCGGCCGGATCCGCGACGTGCCCGACCAGAAGGAGTTCTACTATCCCATGGCCGTGCAGATGCTCTACCTGATGGGGATGGGGCTCCGCTCCGCCCTCGTCGCCAAGCTGCTGCATTTTTTCCTGGGACTGGCCTGCGCGGCGGCCGTCGCTGCCGTGACCAGGCGCTTCTTCCGGGGAAGCGCCGCCCTTCCCGCCGCCGTCATCTTCTACCTCATGCCTCTGGTCACAAGCCTCTCCGGCACCGCCAACATCGATCTCGGGACCCTTTTCTTCGGCTTGATCGCGTTCTCCTCCCTGGCCCTTTGGCTCGAGGGGGGAGGGACGAAGGCCCTGGCGCTGGCGGGATTTTTCTCCGGGGCGGCCCTCGGCAGCAAGGTGACGGGGATCTCCGTGGTGACGGCCGGGGCCGCGCTGGCCTTTTTCCTCCGGAGTCCGGAAGAGCCGCCGGGGATCTCCCGGGCCGTGAGGAGAACGGCGGTCTTCCTCTTCGCGGCCGGATTGAGCGTCGGACCGTGGCTGGTCCGCAACGCCGTTTTCACCGGCAACCCTCTGGCCCCTTTCGCCGTGCCCGCCCTGGGATGGAAGGCCCACGAAGGAGCCCTGATCGAGCTCCGCGGTCTGGAAAAGGCGGCCGGGAACGTCCCGGCGTCCGAGATCCTCCGCGGAACGCGCAACCTCCTGGTTGGGGACATCATCTTCGGAGGCGGGCCGCTCGTCCTGGCCTTCCTTCTGGCGGGCATCTACGGCGCGGACGGGAAACGGAACCTTCGCATCCTCCTCGCCTTCGCCCTGGCCAATTTCGCCGTGCTCCTCCTCGCCCTGCCCTATCCCCACCGCTTCTACGAGAACCGCTACTACGCCCTGACCACGGGACTCCTGGCCGTGCCCGCCGGGCTCGGGCTGGATTGGTTCGGACGGGTCTTTAAATCAAAGGGATGGGTCCGCGGACTTGCCGGGGCCTGTCTGTTATTCCCGTGCCTGGCCCTCTCGCTCCTGTTCGGCGCGAGGAGGATCCCTCTTTTCCTTGGATTTCAATCCCAGGAATCCTACCTGGCGGAAAAACTCCCCTTCTATTCCCACGCGGTTTACGCCAATAAGAACCTGCCCAGGGGCTCGAAGGTCCTCATGCTGGGTTCGAGCGACGCCCACGCGTTCTACTGGGACGCGTCCCTGGTCCCGCCGTCGCTTGAGCTGTTGGCCGGGCGGGACCCGGAAGATGTCGCGAAACTTCTTTGGGGCCAGGGGATCACCCACGTCCTGTATTTTGAGGGATTTTACCGAAGGGAAGACGGAGCGTTGAAGCACACGGAGAATTCCGGCCTCGACCTGCATTGGGACATGCCCAAGATGCGCGCGAGCCACCTCGCCGGGCTCTTCCGGTCCGCCGGGGTGATCCTCTACCGGGTGGACTATTCGGACTTGTCAGACCGGGTCCATAATCCCGGCGGGATACGGTTCGGCGGAAACTTCGGCTGAATCCGGGCCGGAACAGGCGAGGATGTCGTCCAGCCGGGAAAAGAAAGCGTCCACCACCTTCGGGTCGAAGTGGCTTCCCGCCCCGTCGCGTATCATCTTCAAGGACTCGTCCAGGGAATAGGCGTCTTTGTAGGCCCGCCGGTTCGTGAGAGCGTCGAAGACGTCCGCCAATGCCGTGATCCTCGCCTCCAGGGGGATCTCCTTCCCCGCCAGACCCCGGGGGTAACCCGACCCGTCAAACTTCTCGTGATGGCAGAGGGCGATCCTCTCCGACATCTGGATGATCTCGTTCGAAGACCCCTTCAGGATCCTGCCGCCGTAGATCGTGTGCTTGCGCATCTCCCGGATCTCCTCCTCCGTCAGTCTGCCCGGCTTGGACAGGATGGCGTCGGATACCCCGAGCTTGCCGATGTCGTGCATGGGGCTGGCCAGGAGGATGTTGTCGGAAAAGGTCTTCGGGCAGTCCAGGGCCTCGGCGATGACGGCGGAAACGCGGCTCATGCGCAGGATGTGCCGTCCCGTGTCCCGGTCCTTGCATTCGGCCGCGGCCGAAAGGCGCAGGATCGTGTCCGATACGGCTTCCCTGACCTGGTCGTACAGCTGGGCGTTCTCGACGGCCACGGCCGCCTGTCCAGTGATGACGGCGAGTATCTTTTCGTCTTCCGGGCCGAAGGAGATGGTTCCGCGTTTGTTGAGCACCTGGAAGACCCCCAGGACTTCCCCCTGGAGGTTCTTCATGGGGGCGGAGAGGATCGTCCGGGTCCGGTAGCCGGTGTCGCGGTCGACGTCCCGGTTGAACCGCGGGTCCCTGTAGGCGTCGCGGATGTTCTGGACCCTTCCGGTCTTCACCGTCTCGGCGGCGATGCCTTTGGTCAGGGGAATGGTCAGCGTCGCCTTGGTCCCATGGGCGATCCGGGACCAGAGCACCTTCCGGGACTTGTCGAGGATGAAGATGGAGCAGCGGTCGGCGTCGAGCAGGATCCTGGTCTGGGAGGCCATCTCCGGCAGGAGGTCGTCGAGATGGCGTTCGGCGAAATTCTTCCTGCTGTATTCCAGGAGGCGCTCCAGCTTCCCGATGGGAGAAAGGGAGGATGCGGAACGGCTCCGGAGCGGTCGAATTCCCGCGTTCCTGGATCTTTTCATAATGCCGGAGGCAGATCCGGATCGCTATGATTATCTCAAAGTTCCCGGCGGTTGTCCAGTGGTGGTCAGGAGGGGCGCTCGAGGACGACGGCCCCCCCCAGGCCGCCGGCGGCGCAGGCGGTGGCCAGGGCGGTCTTGACCCCGGGGTTGGCCTTGATCTCGTAGAGGGCGTTCAAAATGATCCTGGTACCGGTCGCGGCCAGGGGATGGCCGAGGGCGATCGAGCCGCCGTGGGGGTTCACCCGGCCATCCTTGAACTTTTCCTCCCAGTTCTGGTTGAATTTCTCCTTGCCGACCTTGAAGATGGACAGGCACGTCGCGGCGAAGGCCTCGTGGAGTTCGACGTCGTCGAGGTCTTCGAACCGGAGGCCGGCGCGGCGGAGCGCCAGGTCCGTGGAGAAGATGGGGGAGACCCCCATGTGGGCCGGGTTATTGCCCCAGAAGGCCCAGCTCTTGAGCTCGGCGAGTATCTCCAGGCCCAGCTCCCTGGCGGCGTCCTCGGCCGCCACGATCACGGCCGCGGCGCCGTCCGAACGGGCGCAGGAATTGAAAAGCGTGACGGTCGCCTGGCTGGACCCTTCGGCGTATCTCTTCCCCAGGATGTGCTCCCCGAACTTGTCGTAAAAATCCTTGATGGTGAATGAGGACCCGCCGAACATGACCGGGGCCTTCGCCAGCATGGCCGGCTTCTGCGCCAGGTTCTCGCGGAGGAACGGATACTCGTCCGTTTCGAGCGAGGAGCCGTTGCACGAGATGGGCACGATGTGGGAGCGGTAAAATCCGCTCTTCTCCGCCTCCAGGGCCCGGCGGTAGGACTCGGCCGCGTAGGCGTCCTGGGCCTGGCGGGAGATGGAATACATCTGGGCGCAGACCTCCGCCGTGCCGGCCATGCCGATCAGTTTCACCGGGTCGGTGAGCCCTTCCTCGATGCTGTCGGTGACCTCCAGCCCGGGAACGTTCAGGAGGGACGGCCAGGCCTCCTTGAGGTTGTCGAGACTCTTGAGCTCGTTGACGGCCCGGGACCCGCGGATGGTGTAGGGGAAATTGGACATGGACTCGGTGCCGCCGGCGATGTACACGTTCCCCTCCCCCACGATGATGTGGCGGGCGGCGGAGCAGACGGCTTCCATGCCCGAGACGCAGTTGGCCTGGACCGTGATGGCATGGGCCTTCTCCGGGAGTCCCGCCTCGAGAAGCGCGATGCGCGCGATATTGGGTGCGCTCGAGCCCTGGCCGACCCATCCCGCGATCACCCCCTCCACCGCGTGAGGATATAAGGAAGACTTCTGCAGGACGCCTTCAATGGCCGTTTTAAGGAGGGATTCCGGAGTGATCTGGGCCAGGGAACGCGCGATGTGGCCGATGGGAGTGCGCGCCCCCGCGCACAGGACGATTTTTTTCGGCAGGTGGTCCATACGCGTTAAACATACCAGGGGAAATTAAAAGAGTCAATAGGATGCGTCGCTTGCGGGCGGGACGGCGAAGCGGTATAATGTTTTCCGTGGAAGCGGCCCAATCGGAAAAAGACATGGCCCTGGCCGGAAAACTGGTCGAAGCGCACCGGTCCATCAACGAACAGCTCTGCAAGGTCATCGTGGGCCAGCGGGAGGTGATCGACGAGCTCCTGATCTCCCTCTTCGCGCGCGGCCATTGCCTGATCGTCGGGGTCCCGGGACTGGCCAAGACCCTCCTCATCTCCAGTCTCGCCGAGATCCTGGACCTGGATTTCAAGAGGATCCAGTTCACCCCCGACCTCATGCCCTCCGACATCACCGGCACCGAGGTCATCCAGGAGGACAAGACCAGCCGGGAGCGGTCGTACCGGTTCCTCCAGGGCCCCGTGTTCGCCAACCTTCTTCTCGCCGACGAGATCAACCGCACCCCGCCGAAGACCCAGGCGGCGCTCCTCCAATCCATGCAGGAATACCACGTGACCGTCGGCGGGCGGTCCTATCCCCTGCCCCTGCCGTTCTTCGTCCTGGCCACGCAGAACCCCATCGAGCAGGAAGGCACCTATCCCCTCCCGGAGGCCCAGCTCGACCGGTTCTTCTTCCAGGTCAACATCGACTACCCAAGTTTCGAGGAAGAAAAGACGATCGTCCACCAGTCCACGAGCGCGCGCGGCGTGAAGCTGAAAAAGGTACTGAACGCCGGGGAAGTGCTCGCCCTCCAGGACATCGTCAGGCGCGTGCCGGTCTCCGACCACGTGGTGGATTACGCGGTGCGGCTGGCCGCGGCCACCCGCCCGAAGAATCCCGGCGCTCCCGATTTCGCCCGGAAATGGATCTCGTGGGGGGCCGGCCCGCGCGCGTCGCAGTCCCTGATCCTCGGCGGGAAGGCCCGGGCCGTGCTCGACGGGCGGTTCACCGTCTCGATCGACGACGTCCGCGCCCTGGCCGCGCCGGTCCTGCGCCACAGGCTCGTGCTTTCCTTTAATGCGGAAGCCGAGGATGTGCGCGTGGAACGCGTCATCTTCCAGCTCCTGGAGACCGTCCCCCAATAGCCGATCAGTGCCCGAGAACCGCTCCAAGTCCATCCTGGACCCCCTGGTGCTGGCGCGGCTTCAGAACCTGGAGCTGCGCGCGCGCACCGTCGCGGAAGGATTCATCTCCGGGCTCCACCAGAGTCCGTTCCGCGGTTATTCCCTGGAGTTCGCCGAGCACCGCGAGTACTCCCCGGGCGACGAGATCCGCCACATCGACTGGAAGGTCTACGGCAGGACCGACCGCTTCTTCGTGAAGCAGTTCGAGCAGGAGTCCAATCTCCGCGTCAACCTCCTGGTGGATCTCTCCGGCTCCATGAATTTTCGGGGAGGGCGGGCGCCCCTCTCCAAGTTCGATACGGCCGCCGTCCTGGCCGCCGGGCTCGCCATCCTGGGACTGCGCCAGAATGATTCCGCGGGACTGGCCCTCCTGGGGGAGTCCGGGGTCCGGAGCGTGCCCCCGCGCAGTTCCCGCTCGCACCTGAACGTCATCCTCGACGCGCTGGTCTCGGCCTCGCCCGGAGGCGGCACCGCCCTCTCCCGGGGCCTCGAGACCGTCGCCCTCTCCGCGAGGAAGCGGGGTCTCTTCATCCTCTTCTCGGACCTCCTGGACGACCCCGGATCGGTCCTGCGGTCGCTCAAGTTCCTGCAGTTCAAAAGGAACGAGATCAAGGTCGTCCAGCTCCTGGACCCGGACGAGCTGGATTTTCCCTTCTCCGGGAGCGTGGAATTCACGTCGCTCGAGGACGGCGCCAAGCTCGTCCTGGACGCCGGGAGCTACCGCGAGGACTACCGGAAAGCGGTCCGGCGGCTGATCGAGCGGTACCGGGCCGCCCTCCGGGACGCCGGGATCGAATATTACTGCCATTCCACCGATGAACCTCCGGACGCGGTCCTGCGTTCGGTGCTGCGCTCCCGATGAACTGGAGCTTCCTGAACACCGCCGCTCTCTGGGCGCTCCCAGCGGCGGCCCTGCCCGTCCTGCTCCATTTTCTGCTGCGCCGGCCGCCCCGTCCCGCGCTCTTCGGCGACCTGCGGCTCCTTTCCCTGGCCTACGACCGGCGCCAGCCCAGGAAGCGCCTGCAGGAATGGCTCGTTCTTCT
>MGUT01000046.1:7193-9075 GCA_001800095.1 Elusimicrobia bacterium RIFCSPLOWO2_01_FULL_64_13
GGGCGCGCAGGCGGGGGATTCCGCGGCCCTGGTCGTGCTCCTGGACGCGTCCTATTCCATGCGCGCCGCCGGCTCGGGAGTCTCCCGCTGGGACCGTTCGGTCGATCTGGCGAAAAAGATGTTCCACTCCCTCGGAGAAGGGGACCGTTCCTCCCTGGTCGTTTTCGCCGATGAGGTCCTCCATTCTTCCGGCTACCTCGCCAACCGCCATCAGGAGCTGGCCCGGAGCCTGGCGGGTTTCTCGCCCACGTACCGGAGCACCCGGGGCCTGCCCGCTCTCAAGGCCGCTTACGCCCTGCTCGCCCATTCCCCCGCCCCCAACAAGGGCATCCTCATCCTCTCGGATATGGCGCGCAACGGATGGGAAGGAGGCGGGAGGTCCTGGGCGGACGAGATCGAGGGATACGATCCGAAAGTGCAGATCCTCCTGCCCGGGCCGGAAGAGGTCCCGGAGAACGCGGCGGTGGAGAGGATGGAGCTGGCCGGAGACCTCAATTCCGGGCTCCTCCGCGTCCAGGCCGAACTGCGCAACTACGGCCGGAGGCCTCTCCTCCAGCTGCCCGTGTCTCTCGATTTTTTCGGCCCGGGCGGTTCTCCCGTGCGGCAGTCGCAGGTCCTGGTGGACCTCGAGCCGGGGGAAAGGCGGACCGTCGCTCTGGGGGCGCCTTTCCCCCCCGGCGCCGAGGTCCGCGGGCGCGTGAAGCTGCGGGCCGACGCCCTGCCGGTGGACGATGATTTCTACTTCTCCAGGCCGGTCCCGCAGAAGATCCGCGTCCTCGCCGTGGAGGAACCGTCGGGCATCCAGGCCCTCTCCGGCGAGTCCTATTACCTGCGCCAGGCGCTCCTGGCCCCTCCCTCTCCGTTCGAGGTGACGACCGTGACCCTGGCCCAGCTGCCCCGAACGGACCTTTCCGCCTACGACGTCCTGGCCCTGGTGAATCCGGGCCCGTTCGCCCCGGAGGTCCTCGCGGCCCTGCGCGCCGCTCTCGCGCGCGGCGGGGCCCTCGTGCTCACCCTGGGCGGCAGGACCTCTTCCGGGCGGGATTCCTGGTCCTTGGACTGGCCCTGCCGGATGATGGCGGAACGCCCAGCGGCTTCGGAGAAGGTCTCGGTCAACCCCGAGCTCGCGGGCACGGTCCTCAAGGATTTCGCGTCCGCCTATGAATGGGACAAGGTCCGGCTGGACCGTATCGTCCAGCCCGTCATCCGGGACGGGGCCGAGCCCTGGCTCCTCCTTTCCGATGGGACGCCGGCGCTGATCCTCTCTGAAGACAGGCGCGTCGCGGTCTGGACGAGCTCCATCGACCGTTCCTGGACCAACCTCCCCTCCAAGCCGGTCTTCGTCCCCCTGGCGCGGTTCCTCTTTGAGACCGTGTCGGGGAAAAGCCGGAGCAGCGGCCGGCCCGAGGCCCGCGCCGGCGCGGCCTATCGGGCGGCGCTCGATTCCTTCCAGGGCCGGCGCCCGGAAGAGCTGATCTCCCCCGACGGGGACAGGATCCCGGTCCGCCTCTCCCGCGACGAGATCGCCGCGCCCCCCCTCGAGCTCCAGGGTTTTTACACCCCGTCCGGCGGGAGGGGCGCGCCCGGCCGGGAGGCGGCGCTCGCGGTGAACGCCGACCGGGAATCCGGAGAGGGCGATCTCAGCAGGGCGGAGGACGATGAGCTGGAAGCCCTCCTTCCCGGCAGCCGGCGGGTCGCCGTCGCCGGCGGGCCGGGATTCGTGGATTCGGTCGTGGCGGCTTTGAGGGGGAACGAGCTCGGCAGGACGTTCCTGGTGATCGCCGCTTTCCTCCTTCTTGGGGAAATGCTCCTGTCGCGGAGGAAGGCGTGAAACGGTTCGCCGCCGCCTGCCTGGCCCTGGGGTTATCGGCCGTTCCCCGGC
>MGUT01000046.1:9084-10250 GCA_001800095.1 Elusimicrobia bacterium RIFCSPLOWO2_01_FULL_64_13
AGGCGCGGCCGGGAAATCTTTTCGTGCTGGCCCAGCTCAAGACCGCGGGAGGGAACCAGGCCTGGGATCCCTATCCCCTGGCGGCGCGGGACATCCTCTCATTCCTCGAGCAGACCACCAGCGTCAAGCCGGTCCGCGAGAGGAGGATCGTCACCCTCGCGGACCCGGAGCTTTTCCGGTCCCCGTTCCTTCTTTGGAGCGGGTCGGAGAAAGTCCAGCTCACCGCCAAGGAAAAAGAGAACCTCAAGAACTACCTTTCCGCCGGAGGTTTCCTGTTCGCCGAGGACCGGTCCGGCGAGCGGAGCGGCGCGTTCGACCATTCCTTCAGGAACCTGCTGCGCGAGATATTCCCGGGCCGTTCCCTGGACGTCCTGCCCAGGGAGCACGCGGTCTTCCGCTCCTTCTATCTCTTGAGGACGGTCGCCGGCAGGCGGCAGACGCGGAATAACCTCGAAGGCCTGGAGTTCGAGGGCAGGACGGCGCTCATCTATTCCCAGAACGACGTCCTCGGGGCCTGGGCGAAGGACCTGCTCGGCAACTACCTCTTCGATTGCCGGCCGGGAGGCGAAGCGCAGCGCTGGGAAGCGCAGAAGCTCATGATGAACGTCGTCCTCTACTCCGTGACCGGGACCTACAAGACGGATTCCATCCATCTTCCCTTCATCGAGCGGAAGCTTCAGCGATGATGTCCGGACTCCATTTCAGCTGGGACCTGCTGGGGGCCTTCGGGCTGGCGGCCGTACTCGCCGGCCTTTGGGCGGCCGCCGGGTCGGGGAAACGGGTCTTCGCTTCCCGCGCCGCCGTGGCCGCCGCGCTCTGCTGGCTCGTGCTGGAGCCGACGGTGACCACCGCGCCCGGGTCCGGCGGGAAGCCGGCGCTCCTCATCCTGGTGGACGTCTCGCGCTCCATGGGGGTCGGGGTCGGGGAGACGCGCCTGGAAACGGTCCGGAGGATATTGAAGCGCGATTCGGCCCGCCTGGAAGAGGATTACGACGTGTCCTATTACGAGTTCGCCGACGTCTCCGCGAGGACGGGACTGTCCGGGATCATGAAGGCGCGGCCGCGCGGGGAAGGGACGGCGCTGGAGGCGGCCGTGGAGGAAGTGTCGCGGGAAAGAAAGGACCTGCGGCCGTCCGTCCTCCTTTTCTCCGACGGGGCCGAGAACG
>MGUT01000047.1:0-926 GCA_001800095.1 Elusimicrobia bacterium RIFCSPLOWO2_01_FULL_64_13
GCGGCGGGGATGCCGGCTGAATCTGGGGTCATTGTACATTTTGAACTGCCGGTAAAGCTTGGGGCGGGACCGGCCCGCGGCCACGTCGCGGAAAAGGAGGGAGAGCTCGCGGGTGAGATCGTCCCTCTGGGTCTGGAGCACCGCCAGGCGCTTCCGGCAGAGGTCCTTCAGCTCGGGCCCGGCGTCCGGCCGGGCGAGCTGTTCGTCCGTGTGGTAGATCTTGAGCTCGGAGATGATGATCTTGTCCGTCAGCCAGCCGATGGTCTCAGCCACGCTTCGCCCCCGTCCGGCCGGGCTTCCCGGCGAGCTCCTGGGTCCGCTCGTCGATCCGCTCGATCAGGTCGTTCCTTTTCTGGTTCAGGACGTCGATGCGCCGCTTGGCCCGGCAGACCTGGGCGTCATCGGGGGAGCGGGCCTTGTCCTCCTCGTGCCAGAGTTCAACGTGGACGGCGGCGAGCTCGCTCACGAGCGCGCCGAATTCCGTGGAGATTTTTTTCATGGGGACACCTTTTCTTTCGGGGTTCGCGGCGCGGGAGAGGTCCGCGCGGCCTGGAGGAGAGAGAGGACCGCCTCTCCCGCCCTGTCGGCGGAGATGTTCTCCATGCACTCGTGCCGGGTGGGGCAGGAGTTCGACCCGCAGGCGATGCAGGGCAGGGAGTCGTCGCGGAGCAGGACGTGCCGGGGGTCGTTCCGGGGATTGAAGGACAGGGGATTGGTCGGTCCCGACAGGGTGGCCGTGGGCACGTCCAGGGCGACCGCGAGGTTCTTGGGGCCGTTGTCCACGGCCAGGACCGCGGAGCATTTTTCGATCAGGGCGGCCAGCTGGATGAGGGTCGTTTCCGGCGGCAGGAGCGCCCGGCCGCGGAGAGGCGCCGGGAGTCCCGCGGATTCGAGGATCTCCTCCATCCAGGGCTTCTCGCCCGGCC
>MGUT01000047.1:965-2665 GCA_001800095.1 Elusimicrobia bacterium RIFCSPLOWO2_01_FULL_64_13
GCGCCGAACCGGTCGTTCTTCCAGGCCCGGACCGGCCGGCGGGTGGCGGGGGCGATCCCGGCGATCTTTTCCGAGGCGGAAACGCCCAGGCCGGCGAGCAGTTCCGCCGCCCATCTCTTTTTGTCGTCCGGGATATCCAGGCCCCAGCGCCAGTCGCCGGCCGGGATCCCCAGGTCCCTCAACACGTCGAGCTTCTGTTCAACGAGATATTTCCGGTCCGTGCTGCGGGTCCGGCGGTTGAACGCGATCCTGCGCGGGAGGGGGCCGTCGAACCCCGCCCGGATCCGCGCGCCGGAAAGGAGGGTCAGGAGCAGGGTCCTTCCGTTGGCGTGGAAATCGAGCACCCAATCGTAGCGTTCCCCGCGGATCTTCCGGAGCCAAAAGAGCGGCCGGTCCTTTTCGTAGGTCCATGTCCGGTCCACGGGGGGATCCAGCCGGACGAGCTGGTCGGACGGGCTTTCGGTGAGGAAATCGACCCGGGCCCGCGGAAAGCGGGCTTTCACGGCGTGCGCCGCGGGAAGGGTGAAGAGGACGTCCCCCACCCTTCTAAGCTGTACGATGAGGATTTTTTTCGGATCGGGTTCCATGGTCTGGAGAAGTCCTATTATAGTTTTTTCGACGCATCCCGGTAAAGGCGGAGCGTGTCCCGGAGCATCCTCTCTTCGGAAGCGTGCTCGATGACCCATTCGCGCCCCTTGCGGGAGCGCGCCCTGGCCTTTTCGGGGTCGGCCAGGGCGGCGAGGATGCCTTCCGCCAGAAGGTCCGCACGGCCGGGCGGGACCAGCGTCCCGGCCTCGCCGCCCAGCAGGACCTCGCGGTTCCCGGCCACGTCCGACGCCACGACGGGGACCCCGGCCAGGAGCGATTCCCTCACGGCCCCGGAGAGACCTTCCCCTTCGATCGCGGAGTTCACGCTCACGTCCAGGATGGAGAGGATTTCGGCCGCGTCGTCGCGGAATCCCAGGAGCCGGACCGAGCCGGAGACGCCCAGGGCCTCGGCCCGCGGGGCCAGCGACTCGGTGCCTTTGCCGGCGAGGATGAAAGTCACGCCCGGATTTTTCCGGAGGCAGAGCCGCGCGGCCTCGAGAAAGACGTGCTGGCCCTTCCAGCGCGAGAAATTGGCGATCTTTCCCGCCACGGGGCTTTTTTCCGGGATCCCGAGGGCGGCTTTCACGGCGGCCGGATCCCGCGCCGGAGCGAACCGCTTGGGATCCGCCGCGCTGTAGATGACCCGGATCTTTTCCGGGTCCACGCCGCCGCGGACGAGGATGTCCCTGACCGAGGCGCTGACCACGGAATAGGCGTTGATCCTGGCGGAGCCGTACTTCCAGCGGCTGAAAGGGTTGCGCCTCGGGGGGAAGGACACCCTGCGGGAGACGATGAGAGCGGGCGTCCGGGTCCCGGCGAGGGCCAGGAGGGCGACGGCGTGGGCGATGGCGTGGTGCGAGTGGACGACGTCCGGCCGGACCTCGCGGACCCAGCGCCGGAGGCGCCAGGCGGCGATGAGGTCATAGTCCTGGAGCATGCGGATCGGGCGGACGGGGATTTTCAGGGGGGCCAGCCGTTCGATGAGCTTGGAATCCGGAGGGCAGGCCAGGAAATTGGTCTCGCCCCTCGCGGCGAGTCCGGAGATCAGGAGGCGCATCTGCTCCATCCCGCCGGACCACTCCACGGCGTTGGTGACGTGGAGGACCTTCATC
>MGUT01000047.1:2699-9544 GCA_001800095.1 Elusimicrobia bacterium RIFCSPLOWO2_01_FULL_64_13
GCTCGAAGAACGCGGCGACCGCGAGCGTCGCCAGGGCCGCGATCCCCGTCAGCGCCAGGGCGCGCGCGAAGGACATGGGGCTCGTGCGCCGGGCCGCGGCGAGCTGTTCCCGGAGCAGGGCGAACCAGAAAAGGAGGAAGATCCCCAGGCCCAGGAGCCCCGTCTCCGCGGCCACGGTCAGGTAGCTGTTGTGCGCGTGGGCGAAAGCGGCCTCATCCAGTTCCCAGCCGGGATAGCGCCGGGCGTAGTCCGGGATGCGCCTTCCCCAGTTGCGGTAGCCGATCCCGGCCGAGGGCTGGTCGCGGACCATGTCCAGGGCCGATCTCCACATGTAGATCCGGAGCCTGGCGGATTGGTCCGTGCGCCTGAAATCCAGGGAGCCGATCCTGCCGCGCAGTTGCGCGTCCATGCCGGCCGCCGCCGAAAAGAGCGCCGCGGCCACTGCCAGTCCTCCCAGAAAGAATTTCCAGCCCCTGATCATCAAGAGGGCCGCGGCTCCCGCCAGGAGTCCGAGGTAGTAGCTGCGCGAGCCGGTGAGGATGACGGCGAAGGCCAGGACCAGGGCGTTCGCTCCCCAGAAGTACTTGGACCTGGCGAGGGAGCGGATGTCGTCGGCGGTGATGACCGAGCCCGGAACGAAGGACCGGTGGAACAGGGTCTGGGCCAGGGCCGTCAGGCAGAGGATGGAGTAGAGGGCGCCGCTGTGGAGCGGGTGGGACTGGAAGCCGGTGAAACGCCCTTCCTGGACGAGGGCGCGGCTCCCGAACCAGCCTTCGAAAAAGTAGCGGATGCCCGCGAAATATTCCAACCCTCCGAGTAGCGCGACGATCGATCCGGCGCATACGAGCGCCTTGATGATCCTCTGGACCCTGGCGGTCCCCAGCCCGATCCCGGCGGGAATGAGGACATAGGGGAGGAAGTTCCATATCTTCCTGAATCCGTCCAGGCTTTCGGGCCGGAACGCCGCGCCGACCCAGATCCCCGCCATGACGGTCCACAGGAAAAATGCCGCCAGGACCGCCAGCGAGTAGGGACGGATGGGGATCCGCCGCCGGCCGCGGGCGAGAAGCGCGACGGAAAAAAAAGCCGCGGCCGCGGCCGCGGCGTTGGTGAGCGCCATTGACACCGGCAAAGCGGCCGCGTACAGGACGAGGGAAACGTAAAGTCCGGTCAGCCAGGGCATGGGCGGGGCGCGGGCCTAGGACCCGGCGGCCCGGAGGGGCGGACCTTTCTCGTCGTGATTCCTGCACAGGAGGTGGTAGGCGAGGATCTGGGTGAGGACGTCGTGCAGGCAGGCCAGCAGCCCTTCCCTGCCGTCCAGGAAGCCGCCGCGGAGGAAATATTTCCTGTCGAACCGCCACAGGGGCCGGAACAGGCAGAAGCGGAGGAAGTTGAGGGCGGAGGGGCGAACTCCATTTCTGGCCCATTCCAGCGCGTCGAATTCCGCGGTGCGCTTGAGCTTCATGGACCAGGTGTCGAGATCGGGATAGGCGTGATGGAGTATGCTTCCGGCCAGCGTTCCCGTCGAACCGTCGACGATGACCTTTTCATGCGAAAAATGGTCCGAGTAGCGCACGCGGTCCCTGCGGTAGAGCCGGGTCTGGTAGTCGGGGTATTTGCCGCCGAAGCGGAGCCATTTGCCGAAGTAGAGGTTCTTGCGCGGGACCCGGTAGGCCGGGTGCGCGGGAGTTCCGGCGAGCGTTTCGCGTATCTCCCGGTCCAGTTCCGGAGTGCAGCATTCATCCGAGTCCAGGAGCAGCACCCAGACGGACCGGGCCTGCCGGATCGCGAAGTCCTTCTGTTTCCCGCAGGTCTCCAGACTCCGCGTCAGGACCCTGGCGCCGTGGCCCCGGGCGATCTCGATCGTCCGGTCCGTGGAATGGTCGTCGACCACTACGATGTCTCCGGCCAGTCCCCCGGCCGAGGCCAGGCATGCGTCGAGGGTGGACTCGGAATTGCGCGTGATGACGGCTAGGGTGATCTCGGCCACGGGTCCGGCCTGCGGGTTATTTCTGGATCTCGTTGACCACGATCTCCACGCCTTCCGCCTGGAGGGAGACCGGGTTCTTGGCGTAGGCGCCGAGCAGGTCTCCCGGCTCTTTGGTCATGGCGTTGCCGTCCTTGTCCACCCGGACCGTGAGGGCGACGGGCCCGTGGGCGTGGGTATGCTCGGTCATCATGTGCGTGCCGGAAAGGGTGAAGGCGTAGGGGTAGTCCTTGCCGGTGAATTTCTCAACGGCGAGCGGCGGGCCGCCCTCCACCGGGCGGGCGATGAGGAATATGCTGTCGGAACCCTTCACTTTCCTGGCCAGGGAGGGGTCGAGGCGGATGGTCCCGGAAATCGAGAGCGGCTCATCGGCATGAGCGGCTTTTTCCTCATTTTTTTTGGAACAGGCGGAAACGGCCAGGGCCAGGGTCAGCGCGGACAGGGTGAAACGATTCATCTTTATGGGGCCTCCTTAATAAGGAATTTGGGGCATTATACCAAAAAAGAGGGCGGGGATTGGTATAATTACTGTGGATGGCCCTCTCCATAAAGAAAATCGTTTCAGGAGGCCAGACCGGAGCGGACCGGGCCGCTCTGGACTACGCCATGGCCGCGGGGATCCCGCACGGCGGCTGGGTCCCGAGGGGGCGGCTCACGGAGAGCGGGCCCCTGCCGGCCAGGTACGGGATGAAGGAAACGCGGGATTCCGGCTATGAAGAGAGGACGGAAAAGAACGTGGCTGATTCGGACGGGACGATCGTGTTTTACTGCGGAAAATTGAAGGGCGGGTCATTATTGACGTGGGCGCTGGCCCGCCGGCGCGGCAAGCCCGTCCTCGGGATAGACCTGGACAAGTGGGAACCGGACCCGGCGCGGACGCGGGAATGGATCCGCGAGAGCCGGGTGTCCATACTCAACGTCGCGGGTTCGCGGGCGTCGCAGGCGCCCGGCATATACGCGGACGTGAAGAAATACCTGCGGGAGCTGTTTGAACCGCCATCGTAAATTGTTAGAATAAGCCAGGATTTCGGGCCCTTAGCTCAGTTGGTCAGAGCACCCCGCTCATAACGGGATGGTCGCTGGTTCAAATCCAGCAGGGCCCAAAAACATTATAAGGAACTTTCTTAAGGTTTATGGGCCAGTGCCCTTCCTTAATTTGTAGGAATCAGAAAAGGGTGCAGGGCCCATCGATGCTTTGATTTTGCTACAATCTATGGTGCCATGACGCCATTTCGTTCTCTCCGCCTTTCACCGGCCGTCCTTCTGGCCGCGTTCCTCCCCATCCTCTGGGCCGTTCCGGCGCCGGTTTCCGCCGTCACGGACGCCGATCTCGACAGCGCCCACGCCTACCCCGTGCCTTTCAAGACGTCCCTGGGGCACAAGACCATCACGTTCGCGTTCCTGCCGTCCGAAGGGGACATCCGCGTCTATACCGTGGCGGGAGAGCTGGTGCGAAGGATCGCTTTCGCCAACCCCGTGGACGGCAAACTGGAATGGGACGTGACCAATAGCTCGGGGGAGAACCTCGCCACCGACACCTACTTTTTCATCATTACCAGCGGTTCCGGCAAGAAGACGGGCAAACTCATCGTCATTCGATGAAACGGGCCATCCTCGCGCTCTGGCTCGGGGGGTTGCCTCCGGGGTCCCTGCTCGCGGACCCGGGCTCCAACTCCGACAATTTCCTCAAGGTCGATCCCGGCGGAAAATCGGCGGCCATGGGGGGCACGCAGTTCTCCGCGCTGGGGGACGCCTTCGCGCAGTTCTACAATCCCGCACTTCTGTCCGGCATCGCCCAGAAGGAGGCCGGGTTCACCCACAACGAATTCATCACCGACGTCAGGCAGGAAGTCGCGGTGCTGGCCGTGCCGACGGAACGCCTGGGCGTGTTCGCCGGCGGCGTCAATCTCTTCACCGTCGATAAGATCGCCGGTTTCACCGCGCAGGACGCTCCCCTGGGAGACCTCTCGTCCCGGTACGTGACTCTGAACGCGGGCTGGGGCAGGGGCTGGGAATTCGGCTCGCGGGAATACGGGCAGCGGGGATTGTCCGCGGGGGCCAATCTGAAAGTCATCAGCAGGAAGCTCCATGACCATTCCTCCCTGGATTACGCCGCCGATCTGGGGGTCTCGTATCCTCTTCCCTGGAAGTTCGCCGAAGGGGCGGAAGTCGGCGCCGTCCTGTCAAATTTCGGCACGTCCGGCCTGCCCCGGGTCCTCCGCGCGGGAGCCGGCTACACGTTCTGGGCGGACCGCTTCACGGCCACGCTGGACGACGTGGTGGAGCTGGGCGGCGCTTCCAGCCCGGGTCTCGGCCTGCAATACCGTTTAAAAAAAGTCGTGTTCCTGCGCGCCGGATACCGCGGGGACAAGGCCCTGGACAAGAACCTGACCATGGGGGTGGGGTTCGAGAACCCCATTTTCCGCGTGGACTACGCCTACATCCCGTTCGGCGGCCTGGGGGACACCCACAGGCTCTCGGTCCTCTACCGGTTCGGACGGAACGTCGAATCCTCCGCGGCGGACGAGCAGCTGCGCGAAAAGATCAAGCAGGCCAAGGACCTCTATGACCGCGGTCTCTTGGTGGACTCGTATCTTCTGGCCGTGCAGGTCCAACGCGTGGCCCCCTGGCTGGACGAGAACAACGCCCTCTTGAAGCGCATCCAGAAGGACGCCCGCGGCTTGGAAGCGGGGGACGAGAAGCAGAAGCTCCAGAACCAGGTCACGGCCCTTTTCAGCCGGGCGGAAAAATTCTTCGAGGAAGGCAACCTCATCAACGCCCGCCTGGAGTTCCAGGCGGTGCTGGGGCTGGACCCCGACCACCGAGTCGCCCAGGGCTACGTCAACCAGATCGAGGCCCAGTTCCGGCAGTTCGTGGAGTCCTTCTACCGCGCCGGCATGGTGGCTTTCGCCGAGGAGAACTATCCCAAGGCCAGGGAGGAATTCGAAAAGGTCCTGGCGATCCAGCCCACGCACAAGGAGGCCAAGGCCCAGCTGGAGAAGTGCAACCAGGTCCTGGAAAAGAGGGAGAAGATCGAGCGCGAAGCGGCGCGGGAAGACCTGCTCACCAGGACCAATCGCGAAGCTCTGGACGCCTTCGGCAAGGACAGGTTCGAGGAGTCCCTGGTCCTCTTCGAGAAGGTCCTGGAGCTCGACCCGGGGCAATCCGAGGCGGTCCGGTACAGGGACCTTTCCCGCGAGATGGTCTACAAGAATCGTTTTGAAACCGGGAGGGACCTGGTCGGCAAGGGCGAGTGGGGACCGGCGGCGGAGGCCTTGAAAAAGGCGCTGGAGATCGACCCCGAGTCGGACGAAGCGCGGAAGCTTCTGGCCGAGTCCGAAAGGCAGATCTCCCTGCAAAAGAGGATCACCAGCCAGAACCTGTACAGGCAGGGTCTGGCGTCCTTCCTGTCCGGAGACGTGGAGAAGGCCCGGACCATATGGAAGCAGTCCCTGGAGCTGGACCCGGACAACGAGGAGACCCGCAGGGCCTTGAAGCGCGTCGGCGAGTAACCCGCCTTCAATACGGGGACCCGGATTTCCGGCAGGGGAAACCCCGTCCCGCTCGACCCCAAAGACCTGGACTTGAAAATCCACCTTGACATGGTGGATTTTCATGGTATAATTTAAGACCATGATACCACGCTTGAATTTACTGCATCATGTCCGGATGGCCTTGAGGCGGAGCAGGGTGACCGCACTCCTGGGGCCTCGGCAATGCGGTAAAACCACTCTGGCCAGGATGCTGGTGCCCAAGGCATCCGGCAATTACTTCGATCTGGAAGATCCCGTCAGCTTGGTTCTTCTGGATGAGCCGATGACCGCCCTGCGGGGACTGAAGGGGTTGGTGGTGATTGATGAAATTCAGCGCCGCCCTGGGCTTTTTTCCGTTCTTCGAGTGTTGGCGGACAGAAAACCTCTTCCGGCCAGGTTCCTTATTCTTGGCAGCGCCTCTCCGGACCTCCTTCACCAGTCTTCGGAATCCTTGGCCGGCCGCCTGGAAATTGTAACCATGGGCGGGTTCAATCTGAGCGAGATCGGGTGGGGCCGGCACAAGCAACATTGGCTGAGGGGGAGCTTTCCCTTATCCTGCTTGGCGCGTTCGGAGCCCAACAGCCTGGCGTGGCGCAAGAGCTTTGTTCAAACGTTCCTGGAGCGCGACATTCCCCAGATGGGGGTGCGGATCCCTGCCACGACCCTGCTTCGCTTTTGGACCATGCTGGCCCATTATCACGGGCAAGTCTGGAATGCCGCGGAGCCGGCGCGATCTCTCAATATCGGCGAGACGTCCGCCAGGCGGTACCTCGATTTGTTGACGGACGTGTTTATGATCCGTCAACTTCAGCCCTGGCACGCTAACTTAAAGAAACGACAGATCAAAGCGCCTAAAATCTACATCAGGGATACGGGACTCCTGCACCTGCTCCTGGGCGTCAGGTCGGAGAAAGAACTGTTGTCCCACCCCAAGTGCGGGGCCTCCTGGGAGGGATATGCGATCGAAGAGGCCATCAAAGCCGTCGAGCCCGATGAAACTTATTTCTGGGGAACCCATGGCGGAGCGGAAATGGATCTGGTGTTGGTCAAGGATGGAAAAATGTTTGGAATCGAGTGTAAGAGGTCTGATGCGCCGCGGCTGACCCCCTCCATGAATATTGCTTTGACGGGCTTGAAATTAAAACATGTCGCCGTCCTATATCCCGGAGAGAGAAGATATCAATTGACCGAACATGTCACCGCTGTCCCTCTCCGGGAGTTGGCCCATAAAATGAGTTTGTTTTCTTAGCGGACTTTTGGCGCCCATCTGTCGCCTTTTGAGATGGCGCTCTGATTTGCTATCTTATACATCAAATCATTGGCGG
>MGUT01000047.1:9588-10847 GCA_001800095.1 Elusimicrobia bacterium RIFCSPLOWO2_01_FULL_64_13
TTGTTGGTCAGCAAGCAGATTTGATTTTCGGCGCGGTACCCAAGTGGTCCAAGGGAGAGGTCTGCAAAACCTCGATTCGTCGGTTCGAATCCGACCCGCGCCTGACAATTCTATAGGCGACCAAGTGGTCCACCCCCTCCGCTTCGCTGCGGGGGCGGCGATTCTTAAGAAGGGGATTAAGGAGTCGCCGAGGGAGAGGTCTGCAAAACCTCGATTCGTCGGTTCGAATCCGACCCGCGCCTTCCCTTATTCCTTCTAGAATAAGGAATGGCACAGACCGCTAAAGCTTAAGATCGTTCATGTAAGGAGTTAGCGGTCGCGCCTTTTCTAAACTTTATGTGCCGGATGATGGGAGTGCTGTCGGATGACGCGGTCAAGGCGGATTGGCTCAAGGCGTTCGAGCGTCTGGCCGTGGAGGGGAAGATCCGCCTGGACATGACCGAGCCGGGCCATCACGACGGCTGGGGTCTTGCGGGCTATCCGCGTCCGGGGTTTCCCCGATATTTGGAAAGAGAGCCGCATTCCGTGACGCTGGATCCCAGCCATTTCCGGGAAGGGACGGAGTTCCTGGAGCGGTCGGGTTCGCGGGCCGCCCTCGTCCATTTCCGCAAGGCGTCCGAAGGCGGGAGGTCCATCGCGAACACCCACCCGTTTCTATATAAGGAATGGGCTTTCTGCCACAACGGCACGATCTTCGATCACGAGAGCATCCCTCTCGGGCGGCTAAGGCCTTCGGGCGGGACGGATTCGGAAAGGTTCTTCCTGTGCCTGATGGAACACCTCGATCCCGGCGATCCCGAGGGCTCGATTCGGAAAGCGGCGGAGGAGATCCGGTCGGGTTTCAGATACAGCTCCCTGACGTTCCTCCTCACGGACGGGAAATCCCTGTACGCCTATCGGGAGCTGGATCTTGAATATTCGGATTACTACACCCTTTATCTCGCCCGCTCCGGCGGGTCCTGGCTGGCGGCTTCGGAGCCCCTGCGGATAGCCGGCCTCGAATGGGAACCGGTCGCGCCGGGGTCGTTCCTCAAGCTCGATTGCGAAAAACCGGCGCAAGTGGTAGAATAACAAACCCGTTTTTTGGGCTCGCACTGATTTTAGGGCTCGCACCCTTTTCTGATTCCTTACAAATTAAGGAAGGGCACTGCCCTAAAGGCTTAAGAAGTTTTTTTAAAGGATTTTAGGGCTCGCACCCTTTTCTGATTCCTTACAAATTAAGGAAGGGCACCGCCCAAAAATTCTTAAGATCGGAATTA
>MGUT01000047.1:10862-14148 GCA_001800095.1 Elusimicrobia bacterium RIFCSPLOWO2_01_FULL_64_13
CGTAGCTCAGCTGGTTAGAGTACCTGCTTGACATGCAGGGGGTCTCCGGTTCAAATCCGGACGAGCCCAAGACTCCTTATAAAAACTTCTTAAGAATCTTGGGCAGTGCCCTTCCTTAAGACCGGCGGAGCCGGAATCAGAAAAGGGTGCGAGCCCAAACTAAAATATATACCATGCCGCCCACGAAGCCCGACGTTGATTATCTCTACAAGCTGCGCCATTCCACGACCCACGTGATGGCCCAGGCGGTGCAGGAGCTTTTCCCCGGCACCAAGCTCACCATCGGACCTCCCATCGAGGACGGATTCTACTACGATTTCGACTCCCCGCACCGTTTCGCGCCCGAGGACCTGGAAAAGATCGAGGCGCGCATGCGCGAGATCTCCGCAGGGAACCACCAGTTCGTCATGAGCGCCCATTCGTCGGACGAGGCGCGCAGATTTTGGGGCGAAAGGGGGGAGAATTACAAGGTCGAGATCATCGACGACTTGAACGAGCCCACGGTCACCTACTGTTCCCACGGCGCGTTCACGGACCTCTGCCGGGGGAACCACCTGGAATCCACCAGGGACATCCGCCACTTCAAGCTCCTGAAAGTGGCCGGGGCCTACTGGCGCGGGGACGAGAAGCGCGCCCAGCTCCAGAGGATCTACGGCACGGCCTGGCCCACGAAGGAGGAGCTCGAGGGCTACCTCGCCCGGCTCGAGGAAGCCAAGAAGCGCGACCACCGGGACCTGGGCCAGAAGCTCGACCTCTTTTCCATCCAGCACGAGACGGCCGGGCCCGGGCTCGTGTTCTGGCACCCGAAGGGGACGGTGATCCGGACCCAGATCGAGAACCTCCTCAAGGACACCCTCTCCAGGGAAGGGTACGATTTCGTCGTCACCCCGCACGTCGCCCGCCTGGACCTGTGGAAGACCTCCGGGCATTGGGACTACTACCGCCAGAACATGTTCACCCCCATGGAGATCGAGAACCAGCCCTTCGTGGTCAAGCCCATGAACTGCCCCGGGCACATCCTCATCTACAAGTCCCGGCTCCACTCCTATCGGGAGCTGCCTCTCCGCTACGCCGAGTTCGGCACGGTCTACCGCTACGAGCGGAGCGGGGTCATGCACGGGCTCTTGCGGGTGCGCGGGTTCACCCAGGACGACGCCCACATCTTCTGCCGGATGGACCAGATGGAAGAGGAATGTTCGAACCTGCTCCGCTTGACCCTCCAGGTCCTGAAGATATTCGGCTTTAACGACGTGAGGATCATGCTGTCCACGCGCCCGGAACGATTCAGCGGGACTCCCGAGGGCTGGGACCTGGCCGAGGGAGCGCTCCGCAACGCCCTGAAAAGCCAGGGGCTGTCCTATGAGGTGGACCCCGGGGAAGGGGTCTTTTACGGCCCCAAGGTGGACCTGAAGATCCGCGATTCCCTCAACCGCGAATGGCAGTGCTCGACGATCCAGGTGGATTTCAACCTGCCGCAGAAATTCGACGTCACCTACCGCGACGCCTCCAGCAGGGACAGCCACTGCGTGATGATCCACCGGGCGCTCCTGGGGAGCCTCGAGAGGTTCATCGGCATCCTCATCGAGCATTACGGGGGGGCCTTCCCGGTCTGGCTGGCGCCGGTCCAGGCGAAGGTCCTCACCATCACCGACAAGCAGTCCGATTACGCGGCCTCGGTGGCGCGGGAGCTCCGGTCCGCCGGTTTCCGGGCGGAGGTGGACGACCGGCCCGAGAAGATCAACTCCAAGGTCCGGGAAGCGGCCATGGCCAGGATCCCGTATCTCCTCGTGGCGGGGGGCAGGGAAGCGGAGTCCCGCTCCGTGAGCGTGCGCGGGCGGGACGGCGCGAACCTCGGCCCCATGCCCCTGGGAGCCTTCATGGAGAAGCTGGGCCGGGAAGCGGCGGAAAAGATTGACAACCTTTCTTCAATATCGTAAAATAATCCACCACATTGAACTTCTCTGATAGGGCCATATTGAGTTTTAGGGCGGTCGTCAATCGGTAAGTCGAACGAACCTCGCGTGAACGAGCAGATCCACGCGAGAGAAGTCAGGCTCATCGATGAAGATGGGACCCAGCTCGGGATCAAATCCCTTTTCGACGCGCTTTCCCTGGCCCAGGCCAGAGGGAGGGACCTTCTGGAGATCGCCCCCGGGGCGACCCCGCCGGTAGCCAAGATAGCCGATTTTTCCAAGTTCCGCTACGAAAGGGAGAAGCGGCTCAAGGAATCCCGGAAGCACCAGAAAGCGGGACAGGTGAAGGAGATCCGGATGCGCTCCATGATCTCGGAACACGATCTCTCCACCAAGATCCACCACGCGTCCGATTTCATCGACCAAAGGTGCAAGGTCCGGATGACGGTCGTCTTCCGCGGCCGGGAAATGGAGCACCGCGAGTTCGGATTGTCCCTCCTGGGCCGGATCAAGGAGCAGCTCGAGGGGAAATTCGTGGTGGAGCAGGACCCGCGCATGGAAGGCAACCGCATGTCCATGCTCCTGGCCCCTAAAAAGTGAGAATTTGACATGCCGAAACTTAAAAGCCACAGCGGAGCGAAAAAAAGGTTCCGGTTCTCCGCCCGGAACAAGATCAAGTACAAGCGGGCCGGAGCCCGGCATTTGCTCGCCGGGATGCCGTCCAAGCGCGGCCGTTTTCTAAGGAAGGCCGGCCGGCTTTCCGGATCGAACGTCAAGATCATCCGGAAGCTCCTGCCCTACGCCTGATCATCCGGGGAACCACCCACTATGAGAGTCAAAAGCGGCGTAACGTCCCGGCACAGGAAAAAGAAGACCTTCCGCCTCACCAAGGGGTATTATTCCAATCGCGGCAACCGCTGGAGGCAGGCCAGCCAGCAGGCGGACCGGTCCCTGCGCTACTCCACCGTCGCCCGCAAGGACCGCAAGGGGGATTTCCGGAAGCTTTGGATCACCCGGATCAACGCCGCCGTCCGCTCGGCGGGCCTTTCCTATTCCCGATTCATTTTCGGACTCAAGAAATCCAACATCCAACTGAACCGCAAGATGCTGGCGGAGCTGGCTGTGAATGATGCGCCCATGTTCAATGAGATCATTCAGCAGTCGAGAGCCGCGCAGTAATCCCCGAATCCGTTCCGCCGAGGTCCCGTCCCTTGTCTTTATCCGGCTCTTCTGAGCTCGAGAAGGATTTTTTCGAACAGCTGACGAAGGTCCGCACCCCCGAGGGTCTGGAATCCCTCCGCAGGAAGCTCATCGGCCGGGGCGGAACGCTGGACGCCGCCTTGAAGGGGCTGAAGGACCTTCCCCTGCCGGAA
>MGUT01000047.1:14175-16791 GCA_001800095.1 Elusimicrobia bacterium RIFCSPLOWO2_01_FULL_64_13
GTGGAGGAGGCCCTCCGTTCCCGCCGGGACGAATTTGAGAGCGCCCGGCTGGCCAGGGAGCTGGACGCCGGCCGCGAAGACCCCACCCTCCCCGCCGATCCGTTCACGCTCGGGATCCTGCACCCCATCACGAGGGTCCTCGATGAGATCACGGAGATATTCCTGGAGATGGGCTTCGGGATCGCCGAGGGTCCGGAGATTGAGACCGACGAAAACAACTTCGAGGCGCTGAATTTTCCGCCCAACCACCCCGCCCGCGACATGCACGACACTTTCTATCTCGAATCGGGCAAGGACTGGACCCCCCGCATCCTGCGCACCCACACCTCTCCCGTGCAGATCCGCCAGATGCGGGGCTGTCCGCCGCCCGTCCGGGTGATCGCGCCGGGAAAGGTCTACCGGCACGAGGCCATCGACGCGACTCACTCCTCCGTCTTCCATCAGATCGAGGGCCTCGCCGTCGGCCGGGACATCTCTTTCGCGGACCTCAAAGGGACCCTCGAGATCTTCTGCCGCCGCTACTTCGGCGAGCGGGTCCTGACGCGCTTCCGGCCCTCCTACTTTCCTTTCGTCGAACCCGGGGCCGAGATGGACATCTCCTGCGCCATCTGCGGCGGGCACCGCCGGAAGTCCGGGTCCGCCTGCCCCGTGTGCAAGGGTTCCGGCTGGCTGGAGATGCTGGGAGCGGGCATGGTCCACCCGAACGTCTTCAGGTCCGTCGGCTACGACCCCGAGGCCGTGACGGGCTACGCCTTCGGGATGGGGATCGAGAGGATCGCGATGGTCCGCTACGGGATCAACGACATGCGTCTTTTTTACGAGAACCACCTCGATTTTCTGGGTCAGTTCCGGGCGTCATGAAACTTTCGCTCAACTGGCTGGAGGAATTCCTGGGGGCGCGGGTCGGGATGGCTCCCGCGGATATCGCCCAGAAATTCCTGGACCTGGGGTTCGAGGTGGGCTCGTTCCAGGAATATCCCGCGGTCAAAGGCGTGATCGTCGGCAAGACCCTTTCGGTGGGGAAGCATCCGAACGCGGACCGGCTCAAGATCGTCAAGGTGACGGACGGGACCCGTTCCGAGGACGTGGTCTGCGGGGCGCCGAACGTCGCGGAGGGCCAGACCGTTTTCTGGGCCCGGTCCGGGGCGGTGCTCGCGGACGGCGCCAAGGTCAGCGAGGCCGTGATCCGCGGGGTGAAGTCCCCCGGGATGCTCTGTTCCGCCAGGGAGCTCGGCGCGGGTGACCTGGCCGGAACGGGCCAGGCGGGCCTGTGGATCCTCGGTGACGGCATCCCGCCCGGGACCCGGCTGGAGGAACTGGCGTCCATGGAGGACGTCGTTTTCGACGTGGAAGTCACTCCCAACCGCCCCGATTGCCTGTCCGTCATCGGCCTGGCGCGGGAGGCGGCGGCGGCGCTGGACCTCAAGGTCGCCTGGCCCGCCCCCCTGGCGGAAGACGATTCCCTGCCGTTCTATCCCGTGACCATCGAGGACCGGGCGGGCTGTCCGAGATGCGTGGCGCGCAGGATCGAGCGCGTCCGGGTGGCCCCGTCCCCCTTCAAGACCCAGCTGCGTCTCCTGCGCGCCGGGGTGAGGCCCATCAACAACGTCGTTGACGCCGCCAACATCGCGATGCTCGAGACCGGACAGCCCCTGCACGCTTTCGACGCCGGTCTGCTGGAGGGCGGAAAGATCGTCGTCCGGCGGGCCCGCGCCGGAGAGAAGATCCTCGCCCTGGACGGGAAGACCTACGACCTGGACCCCGAGATCCTCGTCATCGCCGACGCCGCCCGGCCTGTGGCCGTGGCCGGCGTCATGGGCGGGCAGGATTCGGCGGTCACGGAGCGCACGGAGAACGTCCTTTTGGAGAGCGCCCTCTTCGACCGCGGCCGCGTGCGGGCGTCCCGCGCGAAACTGAACCTCGCCTCCGAGTCCAGCTACCGCTTCGAGCGCGGGACGAGCTCCTGGAGCTGCCTGACGGGGAGCTGGCGCGCGCGCGAGACGCTCTGCCAGGGCGCGGGCGGCTTGGTCCGGTCCTTTTCCGACACCAGGGCGGAGACCTCCAAGCCCCGCCCGGCCGCGGTGACAGTGCGGATCTCGCAGGCGGAAAAGGTCCTGGGCGAGAAGATCCCTCCCGCGGAGATCGCCCGGATCTTCCAGCGCCTCGGGTTCCACCTTTTCGACACCGGAGAGCTCGGGCTCGGGGTGCAGAAGCCCGACTGGCGGCTGGACCTCGAGGCGGAGATCGATTTCATCGAGGAGATCGCGCGGATACGCGGGTACGAGAAGACCCCTTCCCGGGGCGCGGACGTCCGCCTGGACGTTTCCGGGAAGCTGCTGCGGACCCGCCGCGGCCTGTCCCGGGTCCGGCGGACTCTCGCCGCTCTGGGGTTCTCCGAGTGCCGCAATTACGGGCTGGTCCCGCGGCGGCAGGCGGAGAAATTCTCGCCCCGCGGGGCTCTGGCGGCCATTTCCAACCCCCTTTCCGAGGAGCAGTCGGCGGTGCGGCCCTGCCTGCTGTGGGAACTCCTCTCCAACGTGAAGCGCAATCTCTCCTACCAGAAAAAGGACGTGCGGCTTTTCGAGGCGGGCCGGGTCTCCCGCAGGGATGGAGGGG
>MGUT01000048.1:0-3481 GCA_001800095.1 Elusimicrobia bacterium RIFCSPLOWO2_01_FULL_64_13
AAGCGGATGGAGAAGATCTCCGTTCAACCGTTCGTGAAGCGCGACTGCTCCATCTGGGTCGCGGAGGAGACCCAATGGCTCGACGTCCGGCGCGAGATCGAGCGCTCCGCCGGGCCCCTCCTGAAGGGCCTGGAGCTTTTCGACCTTTACCGGGACGGCGGGCATCCGGGCCGGAAAAGTTTGAGTTTCGCATTGACCTTCCAGCATCCCGATAAAACGCTCGACGACGAAACGGCCAATCATCTGCGCGACCAGACCGTCGAGGCCCTTTCCAAGAAGTTCCGCGCCGAACTCCGCTCGAAATAATCCCAATCTTTCATTTACCGGCTTGATTTTGCTACAATCTGGCTGAAACGGATGATTGGGGGGAACGCTTGGAAAAAATAGATATCCTTGAAGAGAAAGTCCACCTCACCTCGAAACTCATCCGCGACCTCCGGGAAAAGACCCAGAAGATGGACCAGGAGATCAGGAAGCTGGTCGCGGAGAACGAGCTCCTTCTCTCCGAGAACAAGGGGGTCCGCAGGATCATGTCCGAGCTGGACGCCCTGCGCGAGGAGCGCAAGCAGGTCCGGCACAAGTGCGAGCGGCTTTTGGGAAAGTTCGAAAAGCTGAACGTCTGACCGGAAGGCATAGAGGAGGAAGACATGCTGGAAGAAAAGATACCGGTGCAGATTTGCGGACAGACCTATGAGATCATCGGCAATCCCGCCGAGGCCCTCCGTTACACGTCCCTGGCGCGCTTCGTGGAGAGCAAGATGAAGGAGATCCAGGCCTCGACCAAGATCGTATCCACCCAGAAGATCGCGGTGCTCGCCGCCCTGAACGTCGTCGACGAGCTTTTCCGGGAGAGGGAGACCAAATCGTTCGCGGGGAAATCCGTCGAAGGCAGGCACGAGGAGCTGATCCGCGAGCTCCGGGGCGTCCTGGAGGAGCCGGAAGCTCCCCGCCGGGAGCCCGCTCCTCCGCCCGGACCCGCCCGGACCGATCCGGCGGAAGAGCTTCTGCTCACCTGATTTTGGACCTTTTCTCTCCCTCCCGCCCCGAAAGCCTCCGGGCCGGGGCTCCCCTGGCCCTCCAACTCACGCCCAAGTCGTTCGACCAGTTCTTCGGGCAGGAGCACCTGCTGTCTCCCGGCAAGCTCCTGCGGCGCGCGGTCGAATCGGACCGGCTGGGTTCGGCCATTTTCTTCGGGCCCCCGGGCACGGGCAAGAGCGCCCTCGCCCGCCTGATCGCGGACAAGACCCGGTCCCACTTTTCCGAACTGAATGCGGTCACGGCCGGAGTCGCGGACTTGAGGAAGGAGATCGACGCCGCCCGGTTCCGACTGGAGTCCCGGGGGAAAAAGACCATCGTGCTGGTGGACGAGATCCACCACTTCAACCGTTCCCAGCAGGACGCGCTCCTGCCGGACGTGGAGAAAGGCCACGTCACCCTGATCGGGATCACGACGGAGAACCCGTTCTTCTACGTGAACGCGGCCCTGCGGTCCCGCTCGCAGGTCTACGAGTTCTTCGCCCTGGAGCGGCCGGCCCTGGAAAAGATCCTGGACCGGGCCCTTTCCCAGTCGGCGGGGGTCTCCGGACTGCCGGAGGCCGTCCTGGAGCCGGAGGCGCGCGCCCATTGGCTCGACGTTGCCGCGGGGGACGCCCGGCGGCTCCTGAACGCCTTCGAGATCGCCCTGCAGACCACGCCCCGGGGCCCCGACGGCCGCGTCCGCGTCGATCTCAAGACGGCGGAGGAGTCGGTCCAGAAGCGCGCCATCCTTTACGACAAGCACGGCGACGAGCATTACGACACCGTCTCCGCCTTCATCAAGTCCATGCGCGGGGGAGACCCGGACGCGGCGCTTTACTGGATGGCCAAGATGCTCGAGGCCGGCGATGACCCCCGCTTCGTCGCCCGGCGCGTGATCATCTGCGCCTCGGAGGACGTGGGCAACGCCGATCCCCGCGCGCTCGTGGTCGCGGCGGCGGCCCTCCAGGCCGTGGAGTTCGTGGGCATGCCGGAAGCCAGGATCCCGCTCGCCCAGGCCGCGACGTACGTCGCCTGCGCGCCGAAATCGAACGCCGCGTATCTGGGGATCGAGCGGGCCCAGGCCGAGGTCCGGGGGAAGGCCGTCCGCAAGGTGCCCGCCCATCTCAAAGACGCCAATATGGACGGGGAGGCCCGCGGCCACGGGAAGGGGTACCTCTACCCCCACGACTATCCCGGCCACTGGGTGGAGCAGGAATATCTGCCCGACCCGAAACTCTTTTACGAACCCGGCGGGCAGGGCGAGGAGAAGAATATCCTGGAGCGCCTGCGGGAATGGAGGAAAAGGAAGTGAGGCCGGCGGTCTTCGCGTCGGCCTTCTGGCTGGGGATCGCCGGCCCGGCGGCGGCCGTGGTCGGCATCTCGACGCGGTTCGTGGACGTGACCCTGGAATACCTCGAGGTGGGAAAGACCTACAACTTGAGGACCCTGCGCAACATCCCCTATACCGTGCGCAACCGCGGGGACGCCCCCATCACGGTGAAGGTGGAGCCCACGATCCCCAGAAGGACGGAGGTCATGGACGGCTACGAGGCCGTTCCCGACCCCTCCTGGATCCAGATCGTGCCGGACCAGTTCACCCTGGGCGGAGGCCAGACCGGCTACGCCGAGATGGTCATCTCCATCCCGGACAACCCCGAATACAACGGCAGGCATTTCCAGGCGACCATCTGGGCCCGGACGGTGAACACCGGGCTTTTCGCGGCCGGGACCCAGAGCCGGCTGCGCCTGTCCGTGGGCCCCGGTCCCGAGGCCCTGAAGGAGGAGGCGAAGGAGAAGGCCATGATGACCCTCGACTTCGACATCACCCCTCCCCAGACGTACGTCCAGGACCTTGAGCCGGGGAAGACCTATGATTTGAACGAGCTGGTCCGCAGGAAGCTCAAGATCACCAACCGCGCCGAGACCCCCATCCATCTGAAGTTCAACAGCATCCCGTGGATCCCCCGCTTCCACCTGCCTCCCGGTTACGAGGCCGCGCCGGACCACTCCTGGCTTGCCTTCAAGCCCTCGGAGGAGATCGTCAAGGAGGACGAGATCGCGACCATCGAGCCCATCCTGAAGATCCCCGAAGGGGACGAGCACCGCGGAAAGAAATACGGGTTCCTCCTCAAGGCGGACCTCGTGATGGGAGTGGAACTGGAGGTCTTCAGCCAGTTCTTCGTGACGATCAGGGAGAAGCAGTGATGGCGGGAGGCGGGGATTACTTCTTGGCTTTGCCCTGGCCGGCGACCGCCTCCAGGCCCTTGCGGACGGCTTCCGGATCGCCGATGTAGCTGTGCCGGACGGGCTTCAGCTCGTCATCCAGCTCGTAGAGCAGGGGGATGCCCGTGGGGATGTTCAGCTTGACGATCTCCTCGTCCGACAGGCCTTCCAGGTATTTGACGAGGGCGCGGAGACTGTTGCCGTGGGCGGCGATGAGCACGTTCCTGCCCGCCCGGACTTC
>MGUT01000048.1:3500-11206 GCA_001800095.1 Elusimicrobia bacterium RIFCSPLOWO2_01_FULL_64_13
CAGTAGGGCAGGAACCGCGCGACCGTGTCCTTGAGGCATTCCGTCAGGGGAAGTTCCGTTTTGGAGAGGCCCGCGTAGCGGCGGTCGCGTCCGGGGCAGCGGGGATCGCCGGGCGCGAGGGCGGGGGGAGGGACGTCGTAGCTCCGCCTCCAGACGAGCACCTGGTCCTCCCCGAATTTCGCCGCGGTCTCCGCCTTGTTCAGGCCCTGGAGGGCGCCGTAATGCCTTTCGTTCAGGCGCCAGGTGCGGCGGACCGGGATCCACATGAGGTCCATCTCATCGAGGGCGAGCCAGAGGGTGCGGATGGCCCGCTTGAGGAGGGACGTGAAGGCCAGGTCGAAGGAGAATCCCTCACGGCGGAGGGTCTGCCCGGCGGAGCGGGCCTCGCGGACCCCCTGTTCGGAAAGGTCCACGTCCTCCCAGCCGGTGAACCGGTTCTCCCGGTTCCAAAGACTTTCGCCGTGGCGCAAGAGCACGAGTTTTTTCATCGATCCTCCATGAGCAAGGAAACGCAGCTGTCCAAAGGCATCCTCCGCAAGGAATTCCGCGCGGTCCGCGATTCCCTTTCGAAGACATATTGTAATAGAAGCGCCGCCCGCATTGCAAGCCGGCTGCTCTCCATGCCGGAGGTCCGGGCCGCGAAGACCGCGGCCGTTTACTTGAGCAAAGGTTCGGAAGCGGACACGTTCCCCATCCTGAAAAAGCTGGTCGACGCGAAAAAGACCGTCCTGGCGCCGCGGGTCCTCTCCGCCGGGCGCCAGCTCGAGTTCTGCCGCATACGCCGGGGCCTGGGCGACTGCCATCTCGGGTTCTACAGCGTTTGGGAGCCGAACGAGGACTGCCCGAAGGTCCCGCCGGGGAGGATCGACGTCCTTTTGGTGCCCGGGATCGCGTTCGACTGGCAGGGTTACCGGCTCGGCTACGGCAAGGGCTATTACGACCGCTTCCTCCTGGTCAACCGGATCAAGGTCTCCGTGGGCCTGACTTACGAGAAGACCTTCACCACCCACATCCCGCATGAGGCGACCGACGCTCCCGTCGGCTGGGTGGTCACGGAGGAAAGGACCCATAAAGTGGTATAATAAATCCTTCCCATGCCGAACTCCCCCAAGATCTACAGCGTCAGCGAGCTCAACCGCCTGGCCCAGGACCTGCTCGAGGAGCGTTTCTCCGGCATCTGGGTGGAAGGCGAGATCTCCAATTACCGGGGCCCGTCGGGTTCCGGCCATTGCTATTTTTCCATCAAGGACGATTCCGCCCAGGTGGACGTCGTGGCGTTCCGGGGGGTGATGGGCTCCCTCCGCTTCAGGCTCGAGGACGGGCTGAAGGTCCTGGTCTGCGGGCGCGTATCGCTCTACGCCCAGAGGGGCCGGTTCCAGGTGATCGCCAGCGCCCTGGAGCCCAGGGGGGCCGGCGCGCTCCAGCTCGCGTTCGAACAGCTCAAGAAAAAGCTGGAATCCGAAGGACTTTTCGACCCGTCGCGCAAGAGGCCCATCCCGGCCTACGCGGGGAGGATCGGGATAGTCACTTCGCCGGCCGGGGCGGCCATCCACGACATCCTCACCGTCATCGACCGGCGCTTCGCCAACGTCGAGATCCTGATCTACCCGGCCAAGGTCCAGGGGGAGGGCGCGAAGGAGGACATCTCCGCCGGGATCGAATATTTGAACCTCTCCCATCCCGACCTGGACGTCCTTCTGGTGGGCCGCGGCGGGGGCTCCATCGAGGACCTCTGGGCCTTCAACGAGGAGATCGTCGCCCGGGCGATCTCCTCGTCCCGCATCCCGGTGATCAGCTGCGTGGGGCACGAGGTGGATTTCACGATCGCGGACTTCGTGGCGGACCTGCGGGCCCCCACGCCTTCGGCCGCGGCGGAGATGGTGGTGAAGGACAAGAGCGAGATCCGCTCGGGCCTCGAACATCTCTTCGGGCGGCTGCGCCAGAGCCTGGACGGGGCCCTGGACTCCGCTTCGGAGACCCTGAAGGGGCTGGTCCGCAGCCCGGCCTTCACCAGACCGGAGAGGTTCTTCGAGGCCCAATCGCAGAACCTCGACCACCTCTGGTCCAAGCTGGCGCTCCTTTCTCCCCGGACGGTAATGGAGGAGAAAAGGACATCCCTCTCGGTCCTGCTGGAGAGGATCCTTCAATCGGGAGAGAGGCGCCTGGAGACCGCGCGGGACGTTTTGAGGATCTCCGCCGGACGGCTGGAGGCATTGAGCCCCCTGGCGGTGCTTGCCCGGGGTTACGCCATCGCCTGGTCCGGGCGCGACGGCGCGATATTGAAATCGGCATCGCGGGTCGCCGCGGGCGATCCCATCAGGGTCAAGCTGCATCAGGGAGAGATCAGGGCCGTGGCCCAAGACGTCTCAATCGGAGAAACCAAAAATGACCAAGAAAGATCCGGAATCGAAGAACGTCAAGTTTGAAGAGGCGCTGAAGCGCCTGGAGAAGATCGTGGAGAAGCTCGAAGCGGGCGACGTCCCTCTCGAAGAATCCATCGCGCTCTACGAGGAAGGCATTTCACTTTTCCGGCAATGTTCCTCCAAGCTCGAGGAGGCCAAGAAGAAGGTCGAGATCCTGGCCAAGGACGCTTCCACGGGCAGGATGAAGACCGAGCCCTTCTCCCTGGGGCGCGGCAACGGGGGCGCGAAGCCGCCGTCCGAGGACGTTTCCGCGGGGGAAGGCGAGCCGGAGGAGATCCCGTTTTGATGGACCCCCGGCTCCAGGCCTATTTCGAGCGCTGGCGCGGGGAAGTGGACCGGGCCCTCGGCCGGTTCCTGCCGGCGGAATCCGCGCCGCCCCGGACCCTGCACAAGGCCATGCGCTACTCCGTGTTCGCCGGGGGGAAGCGCCTGCGGCCGGTGCTGGCGATCGCCTCCGCCGAGGCCTGCGGCCGTCCCGGCGGGAAGGTCCTGGCGGCCGCCTGCGCCCTGGAGCTCATCCACACTTATTCCCTGATCCATGACGACCTGCCCGCCATGGACGACGACGACCTCCGCCGCGGCCGTCCCACCAGCCACAAGGTCTTCGGGGAAGCCGCGGCCATACTGGCCGGGGACGGCCTCCTGACCCTCGCCTTCAATTTGCTCGCCAAAAATGGTAACATGAACGATTCAAGCGCCGTCCGGACCGTGGAGATCATCTCCTCGGGGGCCGGGAGCGCCGGCATGGTCGGCGGTCAGGCGCGGGACATCGAGATGGAGGACGGGGCCTGGACGAAGCTCCCGCGCCCGCGGAGGATCCGGGTCTTGAGATCCATACACGAAAAAAAGACGGCCGCCCTGATAGAAGCCAGCGTCCTGGCCGGGGCCGCTGCCGCGGGCGCTCCGGCGGGAAAAATGAAGCGTCTTTCCGATTACGGCCGGAAGATCGGGCTGGCGTTCCAGATCGCCGACGACATCCTGGACGTGGCGGGGAACAAGGCCCTTCTGGGAAAGAAGGGCTCGGACCGCTCCAACCGCAAGCTGACGTACCCGGCGATATTCGGATTGGAGACCTCCCGCAAAAAGGCCCGGGACCTGGTCCGGGGCGCGAAGAGGGCCCTGGCCCCCTTTGGAAAAAGGGGTTGGGTACTGGACCGCCTGGCGGACTATATCGTCGAAAGGACTTACTAGGGAAAACAGGGGAAAAAGGAAAAGACATGGCTATTTTAGAGGCGATCAGAAAACCGGAAGACCTGAAGATCATCAAGCCCGAGCTCCTGCCGCAGCTCTGCCGCGAGATCCGCGACAAGATCCTTTACACCGTTTCCCGGAAAGGCGGGCACCTCGGGGCTTCCTTGGGCGCGACCGAGATCGCCGTCTCGCTCCACTACGTCTTCAACGCCCCCAGGGACAAGATCGTCTGGGACACGGGCCACCAGGCCTACGCCCATAAGCTCCTGACGGGCCGCCAGGACCGTTTCGACACCCTGCGCCAGCACGGGGGCATCTCCGGTTTCCTGAACCGCAAGGAATCCGACTACGACGTGTTCGGAGCCGGACACGCCTCCACCGCCATCTCCGCGGCCCTGGGCATGGCCGTGGCCCGCGACCAGAAAGAAGAGGACAGCCGGGTGGTCGCCATAGTCTCCGACGGCTGCATCACGGGGGGCATGGCCTACGAAGGGCTGCAGAACGCGGGGAACATCGGGTCCGACCTCCTCGTGGTATTGAACGACAACCAGATGTTCATCTCCCACCGCGTGGGCGCCATGGGGACTTTTTTGGCCAAGCTGCTGACCCTCGGAATCGTGACCAAATGGGAGAAGCGCCTGGAGAAATTTTTGGCCCGCATCCATTTCTGGGGCACCTACCTGGTCCGGCTCGGCAAGCGGCTGAAGGTCCTCCTCTTCCCCGGCATCCTGTTCGAAGAGATGGGCTTCGCCTACTTCGGGCCCGTGGACGGGCACGACGTCAAGCGCCTCATCGAGGTGCTGACCGTCATCAGGAACCTGAAGGGCCCGGTGCTGTTGCACGTGATCACCAAGAAGGGCAAGGGCTACGAGCACGCCGAAAAGGACGTGTTTGGCTGGCACGCTCCCGGGAAGTTCGACATGGCCACGGGGGAGATCCAGAAGTCCTCCGGGAGCCCGACGCCGTTCACGAAGATATTCGGCCAGACCCTGGTCCGCGTGGCCAGGGAGGACAAGAGGATCGTGGCCATATCCGCGGCCATGCCCGAAGGGACCGGGACCGACCTCATGCGGGACGAGATCCCCGAGCGCTATTTCGACGTGGGCCTGGCCGAGCAGCACGCGGTGACGTTCGCCGCCGGCATGGCCACGCAGGGCCTGAAGCCGGTCGTGGCCATCTACTCCACGTTCCTCCAGAGGGCCTTCGACCAGATGCAGCACGACGTGTCCCTCCAGAACCTGCCGGTGGTCTTCGTTCTGGACCGGGGCGGCCTCGTGGGGGACGACGGCCCCACGCACCACGGGGTGTTCGATTATTCCTACGTCCGCATATTGCCGAACTTCGTGCACATGTCGCCCAAGGACGAGAACGAGCTCCAGCACATGATCTACACCGCGGCCAAACACGAAAAGGGGCCGGTCGCCATCCGCTACCCGAGAGGGTCGAGCATCGGCGTGGCCATGGACAAGGAATTGAAACTGATCCCCATCGGCCAGGGGGAGATCCTCAAGGAATCCCCGCAGGACGAGGCGTTCCTCCGCGCGATCGGCTCGACGGTGTATCCCTGCCTGGACGCGGCCGAATCCCTCTCCAAGGAAGGGGTCCGGGTCGGGGTCGCGAACATGCGTTTCGCCAAGCCCATCGACCGGGAGCTTCTGAAGCGCCTGATCTCGAAGGGCGTCCGCAAGTTCATCACCGTGGAGGAGAACGTCCTCGCCGGAGGGTTCGGAGGCGCCGTGATGGAGACCCTCGAAGGGGAGGACGCCGTCGTCCGCAGAATCGGGATCGGCGACCAGTACGTGGAGCACGGTTCCCAGAACATCCTCCGCGAAAAGGTCGGGCTGACCCCGGAGAAGATCGCCGCTTCCGTGAAGGGATTCCTCTCCAAACCCGCCGCCAAAGTTGTCCAGGTCGGTTAAATCCCGGCTGGATTCCCTCCTCGTCAAGCGGGGGGATGCCCGGACGATCCCCGAGGCCCAGGCCCTCATCCTCGAGGGCAGGGTGCGCGCCTGGACGGGTGACAAGCCCGTTCCCAACCTCAAACCAGGTCTTGCCTTAAGACCCGACGCGCGTTTCGAGATCATTCCCGCGAGGCCCTATGTGTCCCGGGCGGGCGGGAAACTGGCGGGAGCCCTGGACGGTTTCGGTCTGGACCCGGCCGGAAAGGTCTGCCTGGACGCCGGGGTCTCCACGGGCGGTTTCACGGATTGCCTCCTGCAGAGAGGGGCCGCCAAGGTGTACGCCGTGGACGTCGGCTACGGGCAGGCGGACCCGAAGATCCGCTCCGACCCCCGCGTGGCTCTTTTCGAGCGGACCCACATCCTCCGCTGGGAACCGCCCTGGGACGGTCCCGCCGGGGGAGCTCCGACTCTCGCCGTGATCGACCTTTCTTTCATTTCCTTAAAGACGGTCCTGGAAAGGATCCGCGCCATCATCGCGCCCCGCTCCGACATCCTCGCCCTGGTCAAGCCGCAGTTCGAGGTCGAACCCGGCCTATTAAGGAAAGGGGTCGTCATGGACGAATCCGCGCGTCTCCTGGCGATAGAGGACGTCATGGCCTTCTCCCGGGAGACCGGCCTGGCGATCTCCGGCAGGATGCCTTCTCCCATCGAGGGAGCGAAGGGCAACCGGGAGGAATGGCTCCGGCTCGTCACTTGAATTTTTAGCGTTCGCCGTTATAATTGATACGACCCCATGATCATACGCCTGCCCAGATTTTTCAAGGGAAAACCGTTAAAAGTCAAAGTCCAGGAAAGGTTGGGGCCTTCCGGCCCTGCCGTCCCCGACCCCGAAGAGCTCGAAAGGGAACTGCACCGCAAACCTTCTCCCGCGCTCATAGAATCCCTGGAGGACGCCGACCCCTTCGTCCGCTCCGTTTCCTGCGAGGTCCTGGGGCGACTGCGCGACCGGGACGCCCTGAAACCCCTGATCGCCCTCTTGAAGGACCCGTCCAAGCACGTGAGGGAGAAGGCGGCCATCGCCCTGGGCACAATCGGGGAGAGGTCGTCCGTGCCGGCGCTCATCGAGGCCCTGAACGACGAGGCCGAGGAGGTGCGGGTGACCGTGGCCGGGGTGCTGGGGCACCTGCGCGACCGCGAGGCCGTCCCCGCCCTGATCCGGGCCTTGAGCGATTCCAGCCCCGTGGCCAGGATGAAGTCCGCCATCTCCCTGGGCGTGATAGGGGACCCCGACGCCGTGACCGCCCTCTACCAGGCCGCCAAAGACGACAACGAGCTCGTGAGGAAATACGCCTGTGAGGCCCTGGGCAACATAGGCAAGCCGGCCGTGTCCGCCCTCCTCCTCTGCCTGAAGGACGAGAGGGTCCGGTCCCACGCCGCCCAGTCCCTTGTCAAGATCAAGTAGTCCTTTCCTTAATAAAGCTAAAATGCCATGTGCGCTAGGTCACAACCCAGGTGACATAAGTCACAGGTTCATTTTCTTGACAAAGAGCTTATTACGGGTATAATTGAAATGGAATCGGATAATGATGATCGAACCTTCGCAGGATACTATGCGGGCCAATGTCCCCTTTGACTCCCGTCCGGAATCAAAGGGGCGCCTGATATATAGGACGTTCATCCTCGGGCTTCTGGCGGCCTGGGGATTTTTCATGTCCCCGTCCCAGGCGGCGGTCACGCCCCTCGACCCGGCCAACACGGCCAAGACGACCTCGACCTTGAGCTACGTCTGGACCCTGGTGGCAGGAGCGAGCTACACGGCGGTCATATCCGCCGAGGAGGCGTTCGCCACTCCGGTTTCCTCGACCGTCCTCACATCCAACAGCACGACGTACGCCAACCTCAACCTGGGAACGTCCTATTACTTCGAGGTCAAGCTCGCCACGGAGGGCGATTCGTCCTACAGCGCCGTATTGACCACGCGCACACGCCTGGCGCAGGCGCCTCTTTCCGCCGCCGGCAACGGGGTGGTATCCGTGACCTCGAGCACCATCCAGGTCCATTGGACGGTATCCAACCCGAACCCTATAGGCACCCTATATAAGGTGTCCTACGCCAGCCATACGATACCGCCGGAGGACTACGCCCTCTATACCACCGCGACGTCCACGCCCCTCACGGGACTGCTGGCGGA
>MGUT01000048.1:11220-11588 GCA_001800095.1 Elusimicrobia bacterium RIFCSPLOWO2_01_FULL_64_13
TCCACGTCCATACCATAGACGTGGACGACACGGAGATCGCCGCCGACATCACCCTCTCCACGAAGACCGCTCCCCCCGCCCCCCTGAACGACAACTTCGCCAACGCGGTACTGGTCACGGGATTTTCATTCAACCATTCCACGAATACCACCCTGGCCACGATCGACTTCAGCAGTACACCCATATCCGAGACATTTCCATCTTGCGGGACCGGTCATGTTAAGAGTGTTTGGTACAAATATATATCCACCGCCGTCCTCGCGGTGCAGGTCAACACGGTCGGCTCGGACTACGACACGGTCCTCCAGGTGTCGAGCGGCGGTACCGGCGGGTACTCCACCCTCCTGCCCATCGCCTGCGATGACGAA
>MGUT01000048.1:11600-12503 GCA_001800095.1 Elusimicrobia bacterium RIFCSPLOWO2_01_FULL_64_13
GACGACGATTCCGGCGGCTCCAACACGTCCCTGGCCACTTTCACGGCCAAGTCCAACACCACTTACTATTTCCAGATCACGCAATGGAACAACGGGCCCGGGGGCAACCTCCAATTCAATTTCAACGCCTCTCCCGCTTCCGCGGGGGACGTGACGCCTCCCAGTCTGGCCATTCTTCAGCCGTCCAGCGGCTCCTATCTTTCTAACCTGACCTTGATATCCGGCACAGCCCAGGACGCCTCCAACATCGTGGACGTGCAGGTCCGCATCAGCTCGAGCTGCCAGGCCTATCCCTGCATCGGTTCAGGCGACCGCGACTGGAACGGGAGCGTATGGGTCTCCACTCCCTTCTTCCGCACGGCCAACCTCTACAGCCCCAACTCCAGCACCACCACGTGGGACCTGACGGGCAGTTTCCCCGCCTGGGAGGACACGAAGAGCTATTATGTCCTGGCCCGCGCCAGGGACTCGAACGGGAACTACTCGGACCTGACGTTCAGTTCATTCACATTCAGCGTTCCCACCGCCCCAAGCAACGACGATTCGGTGAACTCCGTTATCATCTCCTCGGTCCCGGGCCTGGCCATGGTCCAGACGGACACATCCAAGGACAACATCAACGCCATATACGCTCTGGAGAAGACGCCTCTCTGCATGGGCGGGAACCGCGATATCTGGTGGAGTTATTATTCCACGAATACCGTGGCGGTGGAGTTGAACACGTTCGGCTCCAATTTCGACACCGTCCTGGCTGTCTGGAAGGGCTTGACCGGCCCGACCACGGAAGCGGCCTGCAACGACCAGTTCAACGGCAACCAGTCCAAGGTCACCCTGACGCTTGACGACGAGACCACCTACTACTTCCAGGTCTTCTCCTGGTCGGGCAGCAATGGCGGGAACGTC
>MGUT01000049.1:0-6408 GCA_001800095.1 Elusimicrobia bacterium RIFCSPLOWO2_01_FULL_64_13
AGGAAAGCGTTCACGAGAGCCACGGAGGCGGAGACGCCGTAGACGCCCGTCCACTCCGCGATCTGGATGAGCGGGACCGCCCGCCATTGCGAAACCCCCAGGAGCAGCCAGGGGAACCCGCCGAAAAGCCGGCCGCGCGCGGCCTCCAGTACGACCCAGGCCGCCGCGGCCAGGACCGCGAACGCCGGAGCGGAGGCGCGGCCGTGCAGCCACCGCGCCGACCAGGCGAAGGCCCCGGAGAAGAGGGCCAGGTATCCCGCCAGGAGGCCGACGGACAAGACCCCGAGCCAGCCGGGGACCTTCGCCGCCATAAAAGTGGGGACCATCCAGTAGAGGATGCCGCAGAAGCCGACCCAGCCGGCCAGCCACCCGGACAGGAACGCCTGCAGAGACCCGGACCGGACCGCGGCGAAAAGAAGAGGGACGAGAGCGAACCAGGCGAGGGCGCCCAGGTTCCATTTCGGGAACGACAGGAAGAGGAGTATTCCGGACAGGACCGGCGGTCCTATTTTCCGCAGCACTTCTTGAACTTTTTGCCGCTGCCGCAGGGGCAGGGATCGTTCCGTCCGATCTTGGCCGCGACGGTCCTGCCGGCGGGCTCGAGGAGACCGCCGCCCCCGGACCCGCCCGGTTCATGGGGAACGGGCCCGGCGAGGACGGCATCGGGCTTTTCCTCCATGACCCGCCGGACCGGCCTCGGCGGCACGGCGGGCATGATCTTCAGCCGGAAGATGTACTCGACGGCGTTCTCGCGGATGCGGTTCATCATCTGCTCGAACAGCTCGAAGGACTCCTTCTGGTACTCGATCTTCGGGTCCTTCTGGGCGTAGGCGCGCAGGTTGATCCCTTTTTTAAGATGGTCCAGATCGTAGAGGTGTTCCTTCCAGGCGGTGTCCATCATGTGCAGGAGGATCATGCGCTCCAGGTCCCGCAAGGTCTCGCGGCCGAGGTCCTCCTCGCGGGCGCGGGCGGCCGACCGGATGTTTTCCTCCAGCTTCGCGCGGATGGCCTCCCGGTCGAGGGTCGGATCTCCCTCCGGGAAGGACAGGTCGGCTTCGAATATCCGCTTCATCCACAGGGACAGGCTCTTCAAGTCCCATTCCTCGGGGTGTTCCTTTTCGGGGCACCAGAGCTCGAGTTTCTCCTCCACGGACTCGCCGATCATGTCCTGGACCTGCACCGAGACGTCCTCGCCGTCGAGGATGTCGTTCCGCAGATCGTAGATCGCCTCCCTCTGCTTGTTCATCACGTTGTCGAAATCGAGGAGCTGCTTGCGGATGTCGAAATTCATGGCCTCGACCTTCCTCTGGGCGGACTCGATCTGGCGGGTGAGGAGGCCGCTCTCGATGGATTCCCCCTCCTGCCAGTTGCTCCCCAGGGACTGGAGGAACTTGGAATCCATGAACTGGGAAAGGCGCTCCCCTCCGAAGAGGCGCATGAGCTCGTCGTCCAGGGCGAGGTAGAAACGGGACGAGCCGGGGTCCCCCTGGCGGCCGGTGCGCCCGCGGAGCTGGTTGTCGATGCGGCGGGCCTCGTGGCGCTCGGACCCTAGGACGTGCAGCCCTCCCACTTTCAGGATCGCCTCCGCTTCCGCCGCGTTGGACGGATTGCCTCCCAGGACGATGTCGGTGCCGCGCCCGGCCATGTTGGTGGCGATGGTGACGGCCCCCTTCCGCCCGGCCTGGGCGATGATGTGGGCCTCCTGCTCGTGGTACTTGGCGTTCAGGACCTGGTGGGGCACTCCCGCTCTGCGGAGCATGCCCGAGAGCTTCTCCGAGATCTCGATCGAGCGGGTCCCCACCAGCACCGGCCGGCCGGACTTCCACAGCGTCTCGATCTCGGCGATGATGGCCTCGAACTTCTCGCGCTGGGTGCGGTAGATGAGGTCGGGGTGGTCCGCCCGGATCATGGGCTTGTTGGTGGGGATCTCCACGACGTCGAGCTTGTAGATGGTCCAGAACTCCTCGGACTCGGTGAGGGCCGTGCCCGTCATGCCGGAGAGCTTCTTGTACATCCTGAAATAGTTCTGGAAGGTGATGGTGGCGAGCGTCTGGTTCTCCTCGGCTATCCTTAAATTTTCCTTGGCCTCGACGGCCTGGTGCAGGCCTTCCGACCAGCGCCTGCCGGGCATGAGCCGGCCGGTGAATTCGTCCACGATGAGCACCTCGCCGTCCTTGACCACGTAGTCCACGTCCCGCTTGTAGAGGTGGTGCGCCCGCAGGGCCTGGGAGATGTGGTGCACCCATTCCCCGGAGAGGTCGTCGTAGAGGTTCTTCAAGCCCAGCAGCTTCTCGCACTTGGCCACGCCCTCGTCGGTGAGCGTGGCGGTGTGGGCCTTCTCGTCCACCAGGAAATCGTAACCCGTCTCCAGCTTCTCGCCCGTGTACTTGGCGTCGATCTCCTCCTTCTCGGTGATGATGCGCCCCTTCAGGCGCGGGATGACGCGGTTGATGACGTGATATTTCTGGGTGGATTCCTCGGCCGGGCCGGAGATGATGAGAGGGGTGCGGGCCTCGTCGATGAGGATCGAGTCCACCTCGTCGACGATGGCGTAGTTGAGGGGCCGGAGCACGCGGTCTCCCCGCCGGACCACCATGTTGTCCCGCAGGTAGTCGAACCCGATCTCGTTATTGGTGACGTAGGTGATGTCGCAGGCGTAGGCCGCGCCGCGGCCGGCGTTGGGCATGTCGTGCTGGACGAAGCCCACCGTCAGGCCCAGCTTCTCGTAGACCGGCCCCATCCAGTCGCGGTCGCGGCGGGCGAGGTAGTCGTTGACGGTCACGACGTGCACGCCCTTCCCGGAGATCCCGTTCAGATACGCCGACAGCGTGGCCACGAGGGTCTTGCCTTCCCCGGTCCGCATCTCGGCGATCTTGCCTTCGTGCAGGGCCATCCCGCCCAGGAGCTGGACGTCGAAATGGCGGAGCCCGATGGTCCGCTTCGAGGCCTCCCGGACCGCGGCGAAGGCCTCCGGCAGGAGGTCGTCCTCGGTCTCGCCCGCCTCGAGGCGGCGCCTGAATTCCGCCGTCCGGCCCTTCAGCTCCCCGTCCGTCAGGGCGGAGAGGTCCTCTTCCAGGGCGTTGACCTTCCCGACCTGGGGAGCCAGCTTTTTCAGGTAACGCTCGTTGCTGGAGCCGAATATCTTTTGAAGCGCGAGTTTGAACATGGATTTTAGCGGGATTTCACGGGGAAAACGGGCCTTGACCCGGGGATTATTCTATCAGTTTTCCCTTGAAAAGGAAAACCCCTGCCGTTTCCAACAGGGGTCTTCGCGTCAAGAGGCGCTGGAGTTACTTGATCTTTACGACGTTCGCGGCTTTGGGACCTTTCTCCGAGTCGACCACTTCGAACTCCACCGCATCCCCTTCAGCCAGGGACTTGAACCCCTCCCCGCTGACGGATGAAAAGTGGACGAACACGTCGCCCGAACCGTCGTCCTTCGAGATGAACCCGTAACCCTTCTGGTCGCTGAACCATTTGACTTTGCCTTTCACTCTTGAGTCACCTGCCTTTGGAGTCTCATGGGGACGCGGAACCCCCATGGTGTTGCGGAACTTGATGGAAATATAACATTAGTTCGACGGCCTGTCAAGGAGGGAACTCCCCCCCTTCCCGCGGGATTCCCTCTCGAGGATCTTCCGCTTGGCGCGGACCCCGCCGGGTCCGGAATAGCCCCCCAGCCCGCCGTCGCTGCGGACCACCCTGTGGCAGGGGACGTCCGGAGCGAAAGGGTTCCGGGCCAGGGCCTGTCCCACCGCCCGGGCCGAGCGCGGGCTGCCGACCGCCCTGGCGATCTCCCCGTAGGTCCGGGTCTCCCCCCTGGGGATGCGGGCGCAGGCCAGCCAGACTTTTCGATAGAACTTCGGATAGGAGGACATCCGTTCCAGGAGCCGGCGCGGAAGGGGGGAGCGGGACACGGTTTCAGCGGACGAAAGGCCGGTCCGTGATGACGAGGCGGCCTTCCGCGTCCTCGAAAGCGGCGAGCTTCGCTCCCCGGTAGGACCGGTAGGTGCGCAGGACGTTCCTGACGTAACCCCGGGTCTCGGGATAGGGCGGCACGTCCCCGTATTTCTTGACGGCCGCGGGGCCGGCGTTGTAGGCCGCCACGGCCTTGACCAGGTCCCCGTCGAACGCCTCGATCATGTCCCGCAGATAGCGGACCCCCCCGTGGATGTTCTCCCAGGGGTCGAAGGCATCCCGCACGCCCAGGACCCTGGCCGTGTCCGGCATGAGCTGCATGAGCCCCTGGGCGCCTTTCCGGGAGACCTCTTTTCTTTGGAAATTGGATTCGTGCTTGATGACCGCCCGTACGAGCTCCGGGTCCAGGCGGTGGAGCCGGGAAGCGCTGCGGATGTAGGGATCGTAAAGGAGCGGCGCGTTCCGGGGAACGGCGCGGGACGGGACGGTATTCTTCAAGGCGGTCCGGAATGACCCGTGGGGGTCCTGATGCGTCCGCCGGGAGGAGGAACGCAGGACCTTCTTCACCTGGGATCGCGGAAAAGTCACGGAACCGGAACGGTAGGAAACGACCACCACCTCGTTGCCGCGGTCGTCCTCCTGGAGCCGGATGTCGCCTTCGAGAGACCGGCCGTTCTCCAGAAGGACCTTGCCGGGAGCGGACCAGGCCGAAGCGGCCGGCAAGCAAAAGATCGCGGCCCCGGCGAGGAGTTTGGACAGGCGGGCGGAAGGACGCATCATTTTGATTCTAACAGACGAAAGGTTTCTTTTCAAGACCGGTCTTCCGGACCCAGAAGGGACTTTTTGCGCCTCAAGCGGTGGTAGGTCACGGCGAAACGGTGGGCCTCGTCCCGGACGCGCTGGAGGACGTGGAGGGCGGGAGAGTCCTTGCCGAGCCGGATGGGCTCCTCCCTGCCGGGGATGAAGACCTCTTCGTCCCTCTTGGCGAGAGAGGCCAGGGACGGGGCCCGCAATCCGGCCGAACGGAAATCCACGTCCCGGAGGGAACGGAGGGCGGCGGAAAGCTGGCCCTTGCCTCCGTCCACAAGGACCAGGTCCGGGATTTCTCCTTTTTCCCGGCAAAGCCGCCCGTAGCGCCTGCCCACGGCCTCCGCCATCATGGCGAAATCGTCCTGGCCCGCCACGGACTTGATCCTGAATTTCCTGTAGGCGGACCTGTCCGGAAGGCCCCATTCGAAGGACACGAGAGACGCGACCGGTTCCGAACCCTGGATATTGGAGATGTCGAAGCCTTCGATCCGGCGCGGGACGCTGGGGAGGCCCAGGGCTTCCCGCAGGAGGCCCAGGGCCCGGGTGGGCTTGGTGCGGGATTCGACGGAGCCGATGTCCGCCGGCTCGATCCTCACCGTCTCCTCTATCTGCCGGACGGCTTTCAGCCGGTCCCGCAGGTCCGCCGCTCCTTCATAATCGAGCTTCCGGGAGAGCCGCTCCATCTCCCGCCTCCACTTGGACGCCAGGGGGAGGTTCTTTCCGGAAAAAAAGAGGCGGGCGTCCCCGGCCATCTTCCCGTAAGCGGACCGCGAGACCTTCCCCACGCAGGGGGCCGGACATTCCCCGGTATGGAGGTAGAGGCACGACTTGACCTTGCGGTAGAGCCGGGGCCGGCTCTTCTCAAGACCTCCCGGCGAGACGATGTCCGCCTCGCGAAAATCGAAACGGCAGGGCCGCAGAGGCAGGATCTTCCTCCGCCGGAGCGCCCGCAGGAGCTTCTTGACCGAAGACGCCTCCGGAAAGGGCCCGAAGTAGGTCCCGCCGTCCTTCTCGATCTTCCTGGTGAGGACGAGGCGCGGGTAATCCTCCTTCGTCAGCTTCACCGAAGGGTAGGTCTTGTCGTCCCGCCACTCCACGTTATAGACGGGCTGGATGTCGTGGATGAGCCTCCTCTCGAAGAGAAGCGCCTCCCGTTCCGAACGCGCGGGGATATAGTCGATCCGGCGGACGGCGGAGAGGAGGACCACCAGGCGCGGATGGCCGAGGTCCCTGCGGAAATACGAGGACACCCGCCGGCGCAGGTCCTTGGCCTTGCCGATGTAGAGGATCTTCCCGGTCCGGTCGCGCATCAGGTAGACCCCGGGGTGGTGAGGGATGTGGTCGAGGTTCATGCGGCGTCAGTCGTCGATATTCCCGCCGGGACCGAACATCGACAGGGCGGTCTTCAGCTCCCGGACGTTGAGGAGCCGGGCGCAGGCCAGGTAGGCCGGAACGCCCGCCCCTATGCCCAGGGCCACCGCGCCCAATGTCCCCAGGCCTCCCGCCCAACGGGTCAGGCCCCACACGACCGCGGCCATGACCAGGGCCGAGGCGGCGCTCTTCGCTCCCGTCTCCGCTACCCGGGAAAAGCCGAACGCCCCTTTCCCCAGGCGCCGCGCCAGAAACCGGAAGAGGATGGCGGCGTTGAGCCAGCTGGAAACGGCCGTGGCCAGGGCGAGG
>MGUT01000049.1:6520-12768 GCA_001800095.1 Elusimicrobia bacterium RIFCSPLOWO2_01_FULL_64_13
CGCGTGGTGAGGTCCGTGGCGAAAGGCGTGAAGCGGCCGTGCTCGAAGAGGAGCTTGACGATCGGGCGCCCCAGGACCAGAAGCCCCACGGCGGCCGGGGTCACGGAAAAGAGGACCATGCTCAAGGAATCGCCGAGGGTCCGGCCGAAAACGCCCCGGTCCTTTTCAGCCGAGTGTTCGGAGAGCGTCGGCAGGGAGGCCGTGGCCACCGCTATGCCGAAAAGGGCCAGGGGCAGCTGCATGAGACGGTTGGAGTTGTACAGGGCGGTGACGGAGCCCTCCGCCAGGAACGTGGCGCAGATGGTATCGACGAAAGCGTTCACCTGGTCGACCGAGAGCCCGATCACGGCCGGGATCATGAGCCGCCCCACTTCCACGGACCTGGGATGCCTCCATTCCCAGAGGAGCTTGAGCGAGAAGCCCTCCTTGAAGAGAGCGGGGACCTGGACGAGGAAGTGCAGGGCGCCTCCGGCCACCACCGCCACGGCCAGGCCGACGATCTGGGCGTCGGGCGGGTAATGGCGCATGAAGATGAAGAGGTAGCCGATCTCGGCCACGGACAGCATGGCCGGGGAGACGGCCGGCAGGAAGAAACGCTTCAGGCTGTTCAGCACGCCGGAAAGGAGCGCCGCCAGAGAGATGAAAAAGAAGAAGGGGAATATCCAGCGCGTGAGCTTGACGGTCAGGGCGAACTTCTCCGGGTCGGCCGAAAATCCCGGGGCGATGAGCCGGGTGATTTGAGGCGCGAAGACCATCCCTCCCAGGGTGACGGCGGCCAGGACGGCGCAGAGCGAAGCCGTCAGGGCGGACAGGAATCTCTGGACCTCCGGCCGGGACTCGTCCTTCAGAACCCGGGAGAAGACCGGCACGAAAGCCGAGGCGAGGGCCCCCTCGCCCAGGAGCCGCCGGAAGAGGTTCGACGCCCGGAAGGCCGTGTAGAACACGTCCGTCACGCCGCTGCCTCCGAAGAAGTAGGCCACGGAGGCGTCCCGGAGGTAGCCCAGGACGCGGGAGATCAGGGTGGCGGAAGAGAACTTCCCCGCCCGCGCCAAAAGCGTCCCGGCCGAACCGGAAGAGCCGTTCATAGGGGGTTCGGGATTTCTTGGGTTTGACAGAAGATTTCAATTTTCATATAATCGGCGGATGGCAAAACTCAAGACGGGACGCCACACCTCCGCCATCAAGGAGAACCGCAAGGCGGAAAAGCGGGCCTCGCACAACCGCTGGATCCTCAAAAGAATCCGCCTGGCGGCGAAAAAAGTAGAGGCCGCGATCTCCCAGAAGAACGCCGCGGAAGCGAAAAAACTCCTTCCCCATTGTTTTTCCGAGTGGGACAAGGCGGCCGGGAGCGGCCTCATCCACAAGAACGCGGCTTCCAGGAAGAAGGCGCGCCTCTCCGCAAAGATCCACCATCTAGTCCCCGCTTAAAGCGACCAGCCTCTCGAAGACCGCCGATTCCGGACCGTGGCCCGACTTGAGCCGCAGGTCGGCGTCCGCGAGTTCCTCCAATATCTTCCCGCCGGAACGGCTCCTCTGGGCGGCGTTCCGCACGCTCTTGCTCAAAAACGCCATGACCTTGGCCGGCTCCTCGCCCTGGGCGAGGCAATGCTCGAGGATCCTGCCCGCTTCCCGGAACTTCCCCGCGTCCATGGCCCGGGCGACGTCCCAAAGGTTCTTGCCGCGCCTGAAACTCATGCTTTCCGCCGCGTCCGCGGCCGTCACGCGCCTTTTCCCGCCTGACAGGAGATAAAGCTTTTCCAGCTCCGTCCCCAATTCCCGCAGGGATTCCCCGCCCTCCTGGGAAAGGAGCCGGGCGGCTTCAGGGGCGAGCTCCAGGCCGAGGCCTTCGGCGCGCCGGCGGATCCATTCCACGCGGGAATCCTCCCGGTCCAGCTTCCAGCACCTCACCGCCGTTCCCGAAGCGGACACGGCCGGGACCAGCCCCCGTCCCATGGCCGCCTGTGTCGGGCGGACGTTCCACAGCAGCGCCAGACAGCTGGAGGGATTGGGGGAGGAAACGTAGCGCTCGATCCTTTCTGCGTAGTCGGCCTTCGCCTTTTCGAACCCGGTCAGGATCACCAGCTTCTTCGGGCAGCCGAAAGGCAGGGTGCCCAGGGCCTCCAGGACCGAACTCCAGTCTCCCCGGCTGGCGGCGTGGACCTCGCGGTTGAAGTCCACCGGGCCCGCCGCGGGACCTCCGGCGAGCTCCCAGAACCTCGCCTCGAACGCCCGCAGGCATTCCTCGATCAGACTGTCCTCGTCCCCGATGAAGAGCGTGACGGGAGGCAGGGCCTGCCGGCGCCGGATGTCCTTGAGGAACTGGTCGGAAGATTGGAGAGGCACTATTTATGGATCTCTTTTCCGGCGGGCCCCTGGGTGGGGATCTTGCGGTCGAGGACCCCGGTCACGGAGCCGAAACCTTCTATCGTCCGGCGGAAGATGTCCCGGGAGAGCTTGTCCCAGACGAGCTCGCGGGCCTCCTCCTCGCTGATCCCGCCCGGCCGGGACTCGACCGTGTAGCGGTGGGTGCCTTCCAGGTTGGGTTCGGACCATAGGATCTTGTTCTGCACCTTGTCCCAGAAATAGATGTTGACGAGGACCCAGAGCTTGCGTTCCTGGACGATGAGGTTCTCGTCGTAGGAGGTGGGTTCGTTGATGTAGCGCTCGATCTCGGCGATGATGACCCCGTCGGCCCGGTCCTCCCCGACGAGGGGATACTGGCCCCCGCGCGTGAACTCGTCCTGGAGCCGGAGGGTGAACTTGTCCTCCAGACCGAAATGCTGGGTCTTGTTCTTGACGGGGTGCATGGCGATCCCGCGGATGTGCTGGGGCAGGAGGGCCGTTGACGGAGTGTAGGCGTAGGGGCATCCCGAAAGGAAGAGCGCGGCCGGGATCAGGGCGATGAGGACGTTCCGTCTGTTCATGGTTTCACCTCGATGAAGTTCACAAGTCTGCCGGGCACGAACTTGAATTTGGAATAGTTCCCCGCGGCCTTCCCGGCCAGGGACTTCCGGGCCAGGGGGACCACCCTGGATTCGTCGCGGGACTCCGCGGCCGGCACTTTTACCCGGGAGCGGAGCTTTCCGTTCACCTGGACCACGATCTCCACCACGGATTCCAGGAGGAGCCCGGGATCGTATGACGGGAAGGGGGCCTCGGCGAGGGGGCGGGGCTCGAACCCCAGGAATTCCCACAGCTCGCTCGAGACGTGCGGGGCGAAGGGAAAGAGGAGCGAAAGCAGGGTCCTGTAGGACCGCCGGGAGGCCTCGTCCCCAAGGGAGGGATAGTCCGCCAGGGCGTTCAGGAGCTCCATGAGGGCGGAGATGGCGGTGTTGAACTGGAAGTCGCGCTCGATGTCGTCCTCGACCTTGCGGACGGTCCAGTGGGTCTTGCGCTCCAGCGCCTCCGGCGCGACTTTGGCGGCCCCCGCGGAATGCCCGCGGTCCGGCCCTCCGGCCACGGCCTTCCCCATCCTCCAGACCCGGTTCAAAAATCTCCAGGATCCCTGGACGCCCTCGTCCGACCACTCGAGCTGGTTGCGGGGAGGAGAAGCGAACAGCACGAAGAGCCGCGCGGTATCGGCGCCGTAGCGGCGGACCATGTCCTGCACGGGCACCGCGTTGCCCTTGGACTTGGACATCGCGGCCCCGCCCAGGGTCACCATCCCTTGCGTGAGGAGCTTCTCGAAGGGTTCGTCGGTCTCCACCAGGCCCAGGTCGCGGATCATCTTGTGGAAGAATCGGGAATAGATCAGGTGCATGCAGGCGTGCTCGATGCCTCCCACGTACTGGGAGACGGGGGACCAGCGGGCGGCCTTGCCGGGGTCGAAGGGAGCCCGGTCGTTCCTCGGATCCGTGTAGCGCAGGTAATACCAGGAGGAGTCCACGAAAGTGTCCATGGTATCGGTCTCGCGCCGGGCTTTCTCCCCGCAGACGGGGCATGGCGCGTTCACGAAATCCCGGGCCTGGGCGAGGGGCGACTCCCCCTTGCCCGTGAAGCTCGCGTCCTTGGGCAGGATGACCGGCAGATCCGCCTCCGGGACCGGGACCGGGCCGCAGCGGGCGCAGTGGACGATGGGGATGGGCGTTCCCCAGAAGCGCTGGCGGCTGATGAGCCAGTCGCGGATGCGGAAAGTGGCGGCGCGCTTCCCGGTCCCGTCGCGCTCGAGCTTCTCGCTCACCTTCGCGATGCCTTCCCGGGACGGGGTGCCGTCGAATTCTCCGGAATTGACCATCCTCCCTTCGCCCTCGTAAGCGCGCCCGGCCGGATCCGCCTCCCCCGGCGCCTCCGGCCGGATGACCTCCACGACCGGCAGGCCGAACCTGGCGGCGAAATCGTGGTCCCTCTGGTCGTGGGCGGGCACGGACATGATCGCCCCGGTGCCGTAATCGGCCAGAACGTAGTCGGCTATCCACACCGGGATCTCCGCGCCGTTGGCGGGGTTGACGGCCCTGGCTCCCGTGAACACTCCGGTCTTTTCCTTCTCCTGGGAGAGGCGCTCGGCCCGGGCGCGCTTCTTGGAGCTTTCGATATAGCGCAGGGCCTCCTCCCTGCGATCGGCGGATAAAATATCCGCCGCCATGGGGTGCTCGGGGGAGAGCACGAGGAACGTGCAGCCGAAAAGGGTGTCGGGGCGCGTGGTGAAGACGCGGATGGAACGCCCTCGAGGGGCTCCGGCGATGGAAAACTCGACTTCAGCTCCGAGGGATTTCCCGATCCAGTTGCGCTGCATGGCCACGACCTCGTCCGGCCATTTGCCCTCGAGGAGCTTCAAGTCCCCGAGGAGCCGTTCGGCGTAGTCCGTGATCTTGAAGAACCACTGGTCCAGGTCCTTCTGGGACACGGCGGCGCCGCAGCGCCAGCAGGCCCCGTCGTGGACCTGCTCGTTGGCGAGCACGGTCTCGCAATCCGGGCACCAGTTCACGGCGGACTTCTTCTTGTAGGCCAGGCCCTTCTCGAACATCTTGACGAAGAACCACTGGTTCCAGCGGTAATATCCGGGGTCGCAGGTGGCGAATTCCCTCGTCCAGTCGTAGGAGATGCCGAGCGAGCGGATGTCCTCGCGCATGTCGGCGATGTTCTTTTTGGTCCAGCTGCCCGGGTCCACGCCGTTCTGGATGGCCGCGTTCTCCGCCGGCAGGCCGAAGGCGTCCCAGCCGATGGGGTGCAGCACCCGGAACCCGCGCATCTTCTTGTAGCGGGCGATCACGTCGCCGATGCAGTAGTTGCGGGCGTGGCCCATGTGGATATTGCCCGAGGGATAGGGGAACATGACCAGGCAGTAATAGCGGGGGGCGGCGCTTTCCTTGGAATCGTCGAGGATGAACTCGCCCGACTCGTCCCAGGCCTTCCGCCACTTGGATTCGACGCTTCTGAAGTCGTAGTTCTCCGGATGCATCGGCTTATTTTATCACATTTTCCACCCCGAGACATCTCTCGAACATGAGGGTATGAGCCATATTCATCGGGGGGTTCGGGACTTCCCTCACCCCCCTGGGTCCCCCCATCTTGTCCGTCAGCGATGCATTTTGCTATACTGGTTTTATGGCAAGGAAAGTCCTCATCATCGGCTCCGGCTGCGCGGGATACACCGCCGCCTTCTATACGGCCCGGGCCAACCTCTCGCCCCTCCTGATCTCGGGGACCGAGACCGGCGGCCAGCTCATGCTCACGAGCGAGGTCGAGAACTTCCCCGGCTTCCCCGAAGGGGTGATGGGCGCCGACCTCATGGACAAACTGCGCGCCCAGGCCGAGAAGTTCGGCGCGGAGATCCTTCCCGAAGTCGTTGAGAAGACCGATTTTTCCGGACGGCCCTTCCATGTCGCCACATCCGAGGGCAAGACCTTGGAAGCGGAGACCGTGATCATCGCCACGGGCGCCACCGCCAAGTGGCTGGGGCTGGAGTCGGAGAAAAAACTGTTTGGGAAGGGGGTCTCCGCCTGCGCCGTCTGCGACGGGGCCTTCTACAAGGGCAAGGAGGTCTGCGTGACGGGAGGCGGCGACACGGCCATGGAGGAATCTCTCTTCCTGACCAAGTTCGCCTCCAAGGTCACCCTCATCCACCGCCGGAACGAGTTCCGCGCCTCGAAGATCATGCAGGACCGCGTCCGCAAGAACCCCAAGATGAACTTTCAGCTGGAATCGGTCGTGGAGGAGGTCCTGGGCAATGGGTCCGTGGAGGGGGTCAGGGTGAAGAACGTCAAGACCGGCGAGCGGACCGACCTCCCCTGCGCGGGGTTCTTCGTGGC
>MGUT01000050.1 GCA_001800095.1 Elusimicrobia bacterium RIFCSPLOWO2_01_FULL_64_13
CCGCCGCGCTCGCCGGTTCGAAACAACCCTCCGACCGGAAGGACACTCTCGAGACCCTGATCAAGGAATTCCCCGATTCTCCCGAGGCGGGCCAGGCCCGGCAGATCCTCGAGGAGTTGAAGCCGAAGCCCAAGCCAGCCAAAAAATCCCCTCAATCCAAAGAACCATCCCAAAAAGAACAATCCAAACCCGAATAGCCCGATGAAGGCCCCGATCCGTTCCGCGCTCGCCGCCTTCGCCCTGGCATGGGTCTCCGGCTTTCCCGCCCCGCGCGCCGCGGCCGCCGACCTGTACCTGCAGATCCAGAGGGGAGAGAAGGTCATGATCGCCCTGCCGGGATTCGTCTCCAAGGGGCCGGACGAGGAGCAGGCCGCCCTGGCCAAGGAACTCCATTCCGTCGCCAAGGACGACCTCCTCTTCTCCCGGCTCTTCAACCTGATCGAGGAAGGGCCGCCGGTAGGAGAAGGGAAGATCGATTTTCCCGGCTGGGGAGAGAGGGGGGCGGACCTCCTGGCCATGGCCAACGTGAAGATCGACCGTCCCTTCTCGGGCAAAAAAGAGGATTCGGTCCGGATGATCGGCTCCGTCTTCGAGGCGCCCGGCGGCAACCCCGTCTTCCAGAAGACCTACACCATCTCCAAAAAGAACGCGCGCAAGCTCCCCCATGAGTTCGTGGCCGACATCCTCTACCGGTTCACGGGCAACCGCGGGTCGTCCGCCTCGAGGATCGCCTTCGTCAACGATTCCACCGGCTCGAAGGAGCTCTACCTCATCGACTACGACGGCGCCAACCTCCGCCGGGTGACGCGGGACGGGAGCATCGCGCTCCTGCCGCGCTGGTCCCCGGACGGCAAGGAGATCGCCTACACCACCTACCGCAGGGGCAATCCGGACCTGGCGGTCTTCTCCCTCGAGAACGGCACCTCGAGGATCCTCTCCTCGCGGCAGGGGCTGAACGCCGCGGCGTCCTACTCGCCGGACGGGCAGTCCCTCGTCCTGACCCTGTCCTTCCAGGGAGCGCCCAGCCTCTACCTCATCGACCGGGCGGGGAAGATCCTCCGGCGCCTGACCCGGAGCCGCTCGGCCGAGACCTCCCCGTCCTTCTCCGCGGACGGCCGCAGGATCGTCTACGTCTCCGACCGGCCCGGCTGGCCCCAGATCTACGTCATGGACTCGGACGGAAGCAATTCCACCCGCCTCACTTTCTCCGGCTACTGCGACGCGCCGGTCTGGTCCCCCCTGGGCGACAAGCTCGCCTATTCGCGCGGCACGCGGAAGGGCGGGCACAACATCATCGTGCGCGACCTGGCCACGGGCGCGGAGCTGCAGCTGACGTCGGGCGCGGGCTCGAACGAGAACCCGTCCTTCTCGCCCGACGGCCGGTTCCTCGTCTTCACCACCACCCGCGGCGGAAAACGCGAGCTCTACCTCACGAACCTCGACGGCACGGTGCAGAGGGTCCTGGCCGACATCCCCGGAAACTGCTATACTCCTTCCTGGAGCCCCTGATGGACGCTTTCGCGCTTAAAAAAATATTCCTTTTGGGCTGGCCGGTATTGAGCGTGCTCCTCTTCTGCTCGGTCCTTTCCCTCGCCCTCATCCTCGAGCGCCTGGCTTACTTCAGGAAGAGGAAAGTGGACGTGAAGGATTTCCTTAAAAAAGTCCGCGGGTCGGAGAAGTCCCTGACGTCCCTGGGAGAGCCGCTGGCGAGCGTGGCGCGCGCCGCCGCCGAATGCCAGGGCAAGTCCCGGGGGAATCTGGACCTGGCGGTGGACCGCGCGGTCCGCATGCAGGTCTCGGAGATGGAGCGTTCCGTGCCCCTCCTGGGCACCATCGCCTCCGCGGCGCCCTTCATCGGCCTCCTGGGCACGGTGCTCGGCATCATCCGCGCCTTCCGCTCGATCGAAGTCAGCGGCGGCGGAGGCCCCCAGGTGGTGGCGGGCGGCATCGCCGAGGCGCTCGTGGCCACGGCCCTCGGCCTCTTCGTGGCCATCCCGGCGCTCGTTGCCTACAACCACTTCTCCACGCGCATCCGCCGCATGACGGAGGATCTGGAGATCTGCGCCGATGAGATCGTCACCTTCTTCTCCAAAGATTAGCGCCGTCCGTCCCGGAGCGTTCCTCCCGTGAAAGTCCCCATCGGCCCGCGCGACCGTTTCCCCCTCATGAGCGAGATCAACATGATCCCCCTGATCGACGTGTCGCTGGTGCTCCTCATCATCTTCATGGTGGTCACGCCTTTCCTCGTCTCCTCCCAGATCAAGGTCAACCTGCCCAAGGCCGTCTCCGGCATCCCGCCCGACGCCGAGCCGGTGAAGATCCAGATCACGGCCTCGAAGAACTTCTACGTGAACGACCAGTCCGTCCTGCCCGAGGACCTGGCCGGGCTGCTGCGGCGGGAGCTCGCCTCCCGCAAGGACCCCGTGGTCCTGATCGAGGCGGACGCCTCGGTCCCCTTCGAGAACGTGATCCGCGCCATGGACGCTTCCAAGTCCCAGGGCGCGGGCAAGATCGGCGTGGCCGTGACCTCGGACAAAGCGGCCAAATGACGGGCGGCCTGTCCCGTTATTTCTTCTATTCCGGCCTCGCCCACGCCTCCTGCCTGACGTTCCTCGTCCTGGCGTCCCTCTCCCATCCCCGGACCAAGCTCTATTACGCCGTGGATTTCGTGGGCGGGTTCTCCTCTCCCCGCGGCGGCTCCGCCGCGCCCGCCGGGGACGAGGCGGCCAAGGTCACGACCGTCAATCCCGAAGAGGACCTCCTCCTCAAGGAAAAGCCGGGCGCGAAGAAGGACGCGAAGAAGAAAAAAGAAGTGGTCAGCAAGGCCCCGCCCGTTCCTTCCATCCCCATCCCCAGGGCGCCGGAAGGGACGAAGGGCGTTCAGGAAGGAGCCGGCGCCATTCCCGGAACGGAATCAGGGATAGGGATCGGGTTCGGAGAGGAAGGAGTGGGCGGGACGGGCGGCTCCGGCTCGGGAAACTTCCCCTACGCCTGGTACGTGCATTCCGTGAGAAAGAAGCTCGATTCGAACTGGAGCGTGCCGGGGAAGTACGGCTCCAGAGTCAACGCGCAGGTGGGGTTCACGATATTGAAGAACGGCTCCCTGAAGGGCGTGGAGATCGAGGAAAGCTCGAAGGACGCATTGTTCGACCGGGCGGCCCTGCGCGCCGTGGAATATTCCAATCCCCTGCCCCCCCTGCCTTCGGGCTTCCCGGAATCCGACCTCCGGGTCCACGTCCGCTTCACCGTCAAGAACTAGAGGGGACGTCCCCCAGCCCAATCCTACATCCGTTCGGGGGCGGAGACCCCCAGGAGGTCCAGTCCCATCCGGACCGTTTCCCGCACCGCTTTCAAAATGCGGAGACGGGCGCGCCGCCTTTCGGGTTGGGCGTCCAGCACCCTCTGGCGGTCGTAGAACTTGTGGAAGCGCGAGGCCAGGTCCATGAGGTAGCCCGTCAGGACGTGGGGCGATGAGAGGGCCAGCACCGAGTCCAGATGGTCCTCGAAAAGCCCGAGCTTTAAAAGCAGCCGCCTCTCCTCGGCTTCGAGGGCGGCGGCCTCTCCCGCGGCAAGGGGCCCCGTCTCATCCAGGAGGATCCCCCTCTTTTCCCCTTCCTTGAAGATGGAACAGACCCTGGCGTGGACGTACTGCACGTAATAGACGGGGTTCTCGTTCGACTGTTTCTTGGCCAGGTCCACGTCGAACTCGAGCTGGGAGGAGGGGCTGCGCATGGCGAAGAAGAACCGGCAGGCGTCCCGGCCGGCCTCGTCCAGCACCTCCTTCAAAGTGACGAACTCCCCGGAACGCGTGGACATGGACACACGCTTCCCCCCGCGCTTGAGGGACACGAGCTGGTAAAGCAGGATGTTCACGGCGCCTTCCGGCGCGCCCAGGGCCGCGAGCGCCCCTTCCACGCGCGGCACGTAGCCGTGGTGGTCGTGGCCCCAGATGTCGAGGCACTTGCCGTAGCCCCGGTCCAGTTTGTCCGCGTGATAGGCGATGTCGGAAGCGAAATAGGTGCATTTCCCGTCGGATTTCTTAAGGACGCGGTCCTTGTCCTTCTCCCCGGCTTCGCCCTCTTCCCCGGAAGGCGAGAACCACAGGGCCCCGTCCTTTTCCTTGACGGCGCCCTTGGCCGCGAGGTCTTTCAGGGCCTTCTCCACCTTGCCGCTCGAATGCAGATCGGACTCGGCGAACCAATGGTCGAACTTCACCCCGAAACTTTCCAAGTCACTGCGGATCAGATCCAGGAGCGCCTCGCGGGGATAACGGTCGAAATCGGTCCGGCCCTGGGCGAGCATGTCCCGGGCGATGCCTTCGATATAGCTCCCTTGGTAGCCGTTCTCGGGAAAAACGGCCTTCTCTCCCCGGAGCCCGGCGTGCCGCGCGCGCACGGACTCGGACAGGACCTTCATCTGGATGCCCATGTCGTTCACGTAATATTCCGTCTCCACCTTGAATCCGCGCCGGCGGTACACCCGCGCGAGGGAATCCCCCAGGGCGGCGCCACGGCCGTGGCCGATGTGGAGGGGCCCCGTGGGATTGGCGGAAACGAATTCGATGAGGATGGGACGGTCCGGGCGGGGCTCCGGCCCGGAGTCCTGCAGGCGCTCCTCCAGGGCCCGGAGCAGAAATGCGTCCGTGAACGTGAAATTAAGGAATCCGTTCCGCGCGGCCTGGACCTCCCGGAACCCTTCTATTTTTTTCAGCCGGGAGGCGAGCGCCTCCGCTATCGCGGCGGGCTGGCGGGAAAGGCGCTTGGCCAGGACCAGCGCCGCGTTGGTCGAGAGGTCCGCGGCGATCCCGGCCGACGGCTCGGAGACGTCGAAAGGCGCGTCCGCCGCTTCGGGAAAGGCCGACCGCGCCGCGTCGGAAACGGCGCGGACCAGGAACGCCTTGATCATTTCTTCCCGGCCCTGCCGGTCTTCCGGGGCGCCTTCCAGGACACGGTCCTGGCGTCGCCCCAGAGCCGCTCGAGGGAATAGAAATCCCGGTCCTCGTCGCGCAGGATATGGACCATGAGTCCGCCGTAATCCAGCACCGACCAGCGGGCGCTGCCCATGCCGTCGCGATGGACGGGGGAAAGCTCCAGGCGGTCGAGCTCCTCCTCCACCGCCTCCCGCAGGGCGCGCAGGTGGACGGAGGAATTCCCGCTCATCACGCAGACGTAGTCGGCGACGCTTCCCTGGCTGCGGGTCAGGTCGAAGACGAGGATGCCGTCCGCTTTCTTGGCGGAGGCGCCGCGGGCCGCGGCGACCGCCGCTTTCCTGAAGAAGGAGGGACCGGCTCTCAAAGGAAGGGCTTACGCCCCCGCCAGGCCTGGCGGGAGGCCGGGCTTGGGAGCGGAGGAGACGGCAACGCCCTGCGTCTGCATCTGGATCTTGAGGTCGTTCGGGTTCTCGGAGATGGCGAAGGCCTCCTCCGGAGAGATGGTCCCGGCCTGGATGAGGTTGAAGAGCGCCTGGTTGAAGGTCTGCATCTTGTAGAAGGAAGCCGATTCCTCCATGACCTTCGTGATGCCTCCGACGCGGTTCTCCTCGATGAGCTTGCGGATGGAAGGCGTGTTGATGAGGACCTCGACCGCGGCAACGCGGCCCGAGCCGTTGGCGCGCTTGACCAGCCTCTGCGAGACCACGCAGATGAGGGCCGCCGCGAGCTGGACGCGGACCTGTCCCTGGGCGTCGGCGGGGAAGATGTCGAGGATGCGGCTCAAGGACTGCTTGGCGTCGTTGGTGTGCATGGTCCCCAGCACCAGGTGCCCCGTCTCCGCGGCGGTGATGGCGGTGGTGATGGTTTCGCGGTCCCGGAGCTCGCCCATGAGGATGACGTCCGGGTCCTGGCGCAGGGCGCGGCGCAGGGCCTGCGTGAAATCGAACGTGTCCGCCCCCACTTCCCTCTGGTTCACGGCGGACTTGGAGTCCTCGTAGGTGAACTCGATGGGGTCCTCGATCGTGATGATGTGCTTGGGAAAATTCTCATTGACGTGCTGGACGAGCGAGGCGAGCGTGGTGGTCTTGCCCGAGCCCGTGGGGCCCGTCACGAGGAAGAGCCCCTGGGGCCTGATGATGAGCTCCTTGAGCACCGGGGGCAGTCCCAGGTCCTCCACGGACGGGATGGCCGCGGGGATCGCGCGGAACACGGCGGAGAGGGCGCCGCGCTGGTAGAAGACGTTGCCGCGGAAGCGGGCCACGCCGCGCATCTGGAACGAGAAATCGAGCTCCTTGGTCTCCTCGAGCTTCTTCTGCTGGGCCGTGCTCGTGACGGAATAGATCTCCCTCTGGACGTCCTCGGCGGAGAGGGGTGAAGCGCCCTCCATAGGCACGAGGTCGCCTTTCAGGCGCATGAGGGGCGGCCGCTCGGTCTTCAGGTGCAGGTCGGAGGCGCCGAGCTGGACGATCTTCTTGAGGAATTGGTCGAGAAGCGAGGCGCCGGACATCAGATTCCGCTCCCCGCGGCCGCTTTGCCGGCCCGCACCGCCTCGGGATCGTGCGCCTTGGCGCAGGCCTCCTCCAGCGACACGAGCCCCGACTTGACGAGCTGGATGAGCGTCTTGTCCAGGGTCGTCATGCCGAACTTGGCTCCGGTCTCGATGGCGTTCTTGATCATGTGGGTCTTGCCCTCGCGGATGAGGTTGGCGATGGCGGGAGTCACGATCATGATCTCGCGCGCGGCGATCCTCCCGACCTGGTCGGCCCGGGGGATCAGGGTCTGGCAGACGACGGCCCGGAGAGTGGTGGAAAGCTGGACCCGGACCTGCTGCTGCTGGGACGGCGGGAAAACGTCGATGATGCGGTCGATGGTCTGGGAGGCGTCGGTCGTGTGCAGGGTCCCGAAGCAGAGGTGGCCCGTCTCCGCCGCCGTGATGGCGAGCGAGATGGTCTCAAGGTCCCTCATTTCGCCTACCAGGATCACGTCGGGGTCCTCCCTCAAGGCGCTGCGCAGGGCGTTCTGGAAGGACCTGGTGGACTGGCCCACTTCGCGCTGGCGGATGATGCTGTTGATGGGGTCGTAGACGAACTCGATGGGGTCCTCGATGGTGAGGATGTGGTGGCTGTACTTCTGGTTGACCAGGTTGATGAGGCAGGCGAGGGTGGTGGATTTGCCCGAACCCGTGGGCCCCGTGACCAGCACCAGGCCCCGCGGCAGGTCCGCCAGCTCCGTGATGGCCGGAGGGAGACGGAGGGTCTCCGCCTCGGGGATCTTGGAGGAGATGAGCCGCATGACCGCCTGCACGCCGGTCTTATCCATGAGGACGTTCACGCGGAACCGGGAGATCCCCTTCACTTCGAACGAGCAGTCCAATTCCAGGTTCTCCTCGAAACGCTGCTTCTGGTCGTCGTAGAGGATGGAGTAGATGAGCCGCTTGGACTCCTCCGCGGTCAGGTCCGGGAACTCGACGAGGGGCAGGATCTCCCCGCGGATCCGGAGCATGGGCGGCTTTCCGATCACCAGGTGGATGTCGGAGGCCTCCTTTTCCACGGCGGCTTTCAAGATGTCCAGGATCTCCATGAGCGTCTCCTCCGAATGATTGATTTCATCTCCCGCACCGCCTGGTCCAATCCGGTGAAAAGCGCCCGGGCGACGATGGAAAAACCGATGTTCAGCGCGTTCATCCCGAAGATCCCCGCCACGGGGCCGGCGTTGGAGTAATCGAGTCCGTGGCCGGCGTTCAGAATGAGTCCCGAATCCAGGGCGGTCCGGGCGGCCTCGACTAATTTACGAAATTCAAGGCCGCGATGCAAACGCGTCCGGGCCAGGGCGTAGGAGCCGGTGTGGAGCTCGATCCCGTCGGCCCCGGCGGCCTTGGCGGCGCGCACCTGCCGGGGATCGGGATCCACGAAAACGTTCACCTGGATCCCGGCCCGGCGCAGCCGCTCCGCGGCGCGGCGGATCCTCTCCCCGCCCCGGAGCGCGTCCAGACCGCCT
>MGUT01000051.1 GCA_001800095.1 Elusimicrobia bacterium RIFCSPLOWO2_01_FULL_64_13
GGTCGCCTAGCGACCTGCGCGCGCCGGGGCGCCCCGCCCGCCGTCACCCCTCGCTTCCCTCCCTCTCGTAATCCACCCATAAAAAAAGCCCCTGCACGGGGCTTCTTTTTTTATAGGGAAAAATTTCCGATTACTTGATCAGGCCGGAGCGGATGAGGATCTTGGGCTCCACCACGATGTCGATGGTCCTGCCGTCGTCCAGGCCCGCGGTCCCGCCGAAGGCCGAGGAATGGGTGACCTGCTGGTAATTCCACTTGATGAGCTCCTCTTTGAAGGCCTTGCCGGACGTGGCGCTGGCGAAGGCGGCGGTCGGGGCGATCTTGCCCTCGTCCGAGAGGATGAAGGTGTCGTACTGCTCGAAGGGGATGTCGGTGGAGCTCTTGGGGTAATAGGTGATGAGCCGGATGTTCAACTTGTCCGCCCCGGACGGGAAGGACGAATCGAAGGCGTAGCGGCCGTTCAGGTAGGCGAAGTAGGCGTCGCCGATCTGCTGGTCGGGGATGAGGTCCAGGGACCTGCCCCCCACCGTGAAGTTGTTGAACGTGGGGTCGCCGTTGAGCGCGGCGTTATTGAAGCTCTCGAGGGTGGCGATATTGGTGACGGCCGGGGTGTTGCCCGCGCCCGTGCGGGCGAGGGCCGCTCCCGCGCGGCTCGTGTTCGTATAGAACTGGAAGTAGGGCTGGGACAGGGTCCCGGCGCGGTAGGCGGCCTCCGCCTCCGTGAGCCCGAGGCCCGCCAACTGCGAGGAAGGCCCCATCATGTGGGCGTAGCGGTTGAAGACGGTGCGCCAGAGGGTGTCTCCCGCCGACATGGTCTGGAAGGCGTCGGTATCGGGATCATACACCCCGTCGAACCCGGCGCCCGGGTTCCTGTAAACGTCGGCGACGGGATCGTAGTCCTTGCCTTCGGCGCCGGCGTTCTGAAGGACGGTGTCGGTCGCCGGCCCGGCGGACCCGTCCGAAGCGACGCCGTGCGCCTCGAGGTTGTAGGTGGCCCCGTCGAAAGTAACCTTCACCAGGTGCCCGCCGTCGGCCAGGTCCTTGATGGCGTCGGTGAGGTTGGACTGGGCCATCTCGTAGGCCGTAAGGTAGAATTCCGGCTCGGTCCCGAATTTCCTTCCGGACACGTTCCGCAGGGCGACGGAAAGGTCCTCGGGCAGGGTCTTGTTGAATATCCCCTTGTAGGTGAAGAAATCGAGGCGGTCCTCGCGGGTGTTCAAGACCACGAACTTGAAGGCCTTGTCGCGCTCCGCCTCGGCAACGTCCTTGGGCCTCCTCAAGATATACTCCTCGACGCGGACGCGCCGGCCGTTCACGTCTATGAGGGATTTGCCTTCCTGGTATTCGGCCAGCTTCATCTCCTCGGCCACGGCGGCCTGGAGCTGCTCGCGCGTCATGTCCAGGCCCACTTCCTTGCGGGCCAATTGTTTGGCGGCGGACTCGTCGACGGAAGTCTCCAGGGGCGCGGGCTCGCCCAGGGGAGTCACGCCGGCGTCGAAGGACAGGCTGTTGCCGGCGCCCACGTCCACGGACTCGCCCGTGGCCAGCTTCATGCCGTTGACCACTCCCTCGAACACGTCCAGATTGGTGTTGCCGTTCTCCCCGACCTCCACGCCGAAGTCCGTGCCGCGCACGGAGCAGACGGCCGTGGGAGTGCGCAGCTTGAAGCCCCTGCCGTACTTGTTCACGCGGTTGCGGGTCCGGCCGCCGCGCTGGGAGAGCTGCACCGGCGCGGACAGGCTCGTCATGGAAAGCGTCGTGTCCGGCCCCAGGCGCGTGCGCGTGCCGTCGCGGAAAAGGAGGGTGGCCGTCGAGCGCTTGCCCGTGCGTATCTTTTCCCCCTCGTTGACGAACATCTTGAGCTGGGCCTTGCGCCAGAACGTGGAGGTCGGGGCCTGCACCTCGACCGTGCCGCGGAAATAGGACAGGATGGCCTGCCGTGCCTGGACGGGGGACGGACGCAGGACGAAGGCCAGGGCCGAGACGGCCAGGACGCCCGCCAGGCGGAAGGCCGGGCGGTCCGGACGGGGCGCGGATGCGGCGGCGTCGTTCATTCTAGAACCTCAACTTGACGGAATACCTGAAAGTGTCGCCCAGGTCGCCGAACGGCACCCAGGCGAAATCGAAAGTGAAGAGCTTATAAGTGAAGCCGGCCCCGGCGCTCACGCCCGTGGCGGTGGAATCATACTGGCGGGCTTTGCCGGTCTCATATCCCGCCCGGACCGACGAAGCCATGACGTCCGTCCAGCCGTACGTGAACTCCGAGCCGAAGTGGAAGGAGGGGTCGTTGTCGCGGGGAGAATTCACGTCCGCCGCCACCAGGAACCCGTTCTTGACGCTCTGCTCCCAGTTGGGCACGCCGCTCCATTTCCAGTTCTCCCCGAAACGGTAGCTCGAGCCGAACTTCAGGGTCAGGGGCAGTGGGTCCGAGGTCCGTTTGAACTTGGAGCTCGAGCCCAGGTTTTGGACCGCGAACCCGAAGGAAAGAGGCCGGTTGTCCAGCCGGTAGAGGAGTCCCAGGTCCGCCGCGACGGAGTTCGCCGTTTCTCCCGCCAGGGTCTGGCGGATGAGCTTCAACCCGCCGCCGGCGTAGAGGCCGGACCCTTCCACGAACGGCGCGAAGCCCAGCCGTTCCAGCTGGATCTTGGAGGCGTAGGCCATGGTGTAGGCCGAATCGTTGGAGGAGAACGTGGAATCGGGATTGTCGGTGTCGGCGCTCCTCTGCTCGATGCCCGTGACGTTCAAGTTGTTCAGTCCCACGGCGATGGTGCCCCATTTCTTCGTGGGATGGGCGAAGGCGAAGAAATTGTAGTTCAGGTCCTGGAAGAGCTCGGCGCGCATGGCCACGAACTCGTTCTTTTCCTTCAACGTCCCCAGGCCCGCCGGGTTCCAGCCGATGGTGTTGGCGTCGTCGGCCACGGCCGTGAAGGCCCGCCCCATGGCGGTTGGCCTGGCCCCGGCGCCGATCTTGAGGAACGCCGCGCCCGAGGTTCCCGCGCTCTTGGCTCCGAAGGCGGCGTGCAGGACGCTCCCGAAGGCGAAGAAGGCCAGGACCCCCAGGCAAAGGGCGGCCGAAGGCCGTCCGCCCGCCTTGTGGAGGGCGGCCCGAAGGGCTTTCGAGCCCGTTCCGATGCGACCCTTTGATATGAGCGTCATGTCCATGGCCATATCCTTATTTGATGACCGCCATCTTGAATATCCTGGACCGGTCCTGCCCGTGGACCTTGAGCCGGCCTATGTAGACGCCGCTGGCCACGGTGTTCCCGCTCTCGTTCTTGCCGTCCCAATCGCCGTAATGGTACTTGCCCGTGGCCCGGGAGCCGAAGTCCAGGCGCCGCACCAGGTCCCCGGCCACGTCGAAGACCTCGAGACTCACCCGCACGGGGGCGGCGCCCAGGTTCGAAGGCAGGGCGTAGCGTATGGCCGTCGCGCCCTCGGCCCGCAGGGTCTGCTTGCCCACGGTCTTGCCGCCGGAGAAGAGGAACCCGCGCACCGTGGCGTCGAAAGGATTGGGGAAATTGAACGCGAGGATCTCCGTGCCGGCGTAGTCCACCGTGTCCGGCAGGGAAATGCCGGAGAGCCCGGCGATGGAGGCGACGGCCGAGGAGGGGTGCACGCTCAAGACCTTGAAGGAGATGTCGCTCAAATTGTCGTCGTTCACGTCCACGAGCTGTTCCTGGTTCAGGGCCAGGGAAAAGGTCTGGAGGTGGGACTGGATATTGACGATGATGCCGGCGCTCGCCGCCCCGGTGCTGATGAGCGTGAAGGCGTGGTTCTCGCTGGCGTCCCCGGAAACGGTGATGCCCGTGTAGGTGAACGTGGTGCCCTTCTGCAATGTGACCTGGTTCACGCCGGAATTGTTGAAGGCGGCGGAGGTCGCCGTCTCGTCCGTGACGGTGGTCACGGCGCCCGTCAGGACGCTCTGGTTCGAGTTCACCACCACGAAAACGGTGAAGTGGTTGGTCTCTACGGATATCGTGTTGTTGGACGTGTTGATGGACTTGTTCGTTTCCTCCAGGCCGTAGGCGCCCGGAGGCACCGCCGTGCCTCCCGTGGCCGTCATGGTGTCCGCGGTATCGTTATAGAAATAGACGTTGATGTTGCCGTCGGCCACTCCGGAAGTGCTGTAGGCCAGGGTCACGGTGGCGTTCTTCTTCAACGTGCGGTTCACGCCGGCGGGCAGGAAGATATCGTAGAAAGCCCCCAGAACGCTGGCGGCCACGTCGGAATTGAGCTGGGCGGCGCCCATCAGGCCCTTGGCGGCGGCCTTGGCCTGGGCCTCCTCCCTCTGTTTCTGCTGAATCTCGCGCATGGCCCCCATGGCGCCGGCGAGAGCGGGCGGCAGGTTGGACCCCTGCGGAATGAACCCGGGGGCGGCCTTGGCGGCGGCGGTCGCCGTCTCCACCAGGGAGGCCTTCTGCATCCCCACGGACACGCTGGTCGATACCGACAGGTCGTTGCCGGCGGCGTCCTTGAACGCGCCGGCGGGGATCAGGGTCTCGGTCTGGTCCCCCTCGATGGCGATCTTGCCTCCGCGGGCCATGTTGATCTTGGATATCTTCTGGCCTTCAAGCCCGAGGAAGAACTCGAACTGCCTCTGCATCCTGAAGTTCTGGGTCGTGCCGGGGTCCAGGGAATCGGAGTAGGCGTCGAAATCGAATACGAGCTTGGTCGTGTCCGCGGCCGGCACATAAAGGAAAGAGAGCTTCTTCCGGTTCGGGCTGATGGGGTTGGTGTCGTTGGGGTCCGCGCTGATGGCGCCGGCCCCGCCCTGGGTGAGGGCGCCGTTGACCGTCACAACGTCCGTCCAGAAGTCGTCGGCCTTCTCCCGCAGGGTCTTGTTCCTCAAGGCCTGGGTCAATTCCATCTCGAACCGGTACTGGTCGAGCACGCCTACCTTGACGCCCGTCTTCTTGCCCTTGAGGAGGACGTCCGGCCGGGACTGGGCGAACGTCAGGTTGAAGTTGGCCGTGTCCGTCGTGATGGATATGCCGTTCGCTCCTTCGGGAGGGACGTTGACGTTGTTCTCCTCGTCCAGGAATATGGGGTAGTAGGTGATGCCGCTCTTCAGGCCGGCCAGGGTATAGCTCTCGATGGTCCCGGTCTGCGAGTTCAGGTTCAGGGAAGCGATGACCAGCTCGCTGAAATCCTGCGTGGCCACGATGAAGGCGTCCATGTCCTCCTGGCTGGGCTTGGTGCCGTCCGGCTTGAAGATCTCCCCGGAGAGGGACACGCCGGTGCTCAACTGGATGTTCACGACGGCCTGGGTGTTCGTCACCGTCACGGAGGCCCGGCCCACTCCGTAGCCGAGGGACAGGGCGTAGATGTCGTAGGAGCCGGCGGCGAGGCGGTCGATGGCGTAGGTCCCGTCCAGGGCCGTGCGGATGGTGATGTCGCCCAGGGGGGTGCGGCTGGGGATCTCGCCCTGGCGGTTGGCGATGATCTCGGCCACGGGGAACCCGTCCTCGAAGGGATCGCGCAGGGAGCCGCCGTCGGGGGTCGTGATGGTGCCAGTGATGGAGGCGAGGCCGAGCTCGAGCTGGGCGTTCAAGGGGACGGACGTGATCCTCACGTCCGTGTTCCTCTTGACCTTCTGGGCGTAGCGTTTCTCGACCCCGGCGAAGAGTATGAACTGCTCCGCGAAATCGCGCTCGCCGAACACCACGTCGTAGAAGCGGACGTCGGAATCGAGGCCGGAAAGGGTGAAGCTTCCCTTGGAATCGCTGTAGGTCGTGACGGCCGCGTCCCCGCCTATGGAGCCGGCGGGATAGACCGCTATCCTCAAGTTCTTCACCGGCACGATGGCCGGGTCCGTGTCGCTCGCGGGCCCCGTCACCGACCCGCCTATGGTCAGCCCCAGGGTCAGGTCCACCGTACCCATGTCCAGGGTCTGGCCGGGCGAGACCGTGAGGCCGGACTTCGTGACCGGCACGAGGTTCAATTGTCCCTTGCCCAGGATGTCCGAGCCGAAGGACGACTGCTTGAAGAGCACCTCGTAGTCCCGGTTCGGATAGACCCCCGTAATAAGGAACGTGCCTTTCGTGGAATCGATGAACGGCGGGCAGGGCGTTGGACCGCCCGCGGCCGCCGCGGGACAGTCCGTGACCAGGCTGCCGGCGGCGAAGCGCCCGAGGCCCTCGCCGAACGGGAAGACCTGGAAGTTCTCCGGCAGGAGGTTGCGGTTGTTCTGGCTGATGAGCTCCGAGGACTTGGTCCCGTCGCTAGATATGCGCACGATGGCGAGCTTGCCTTCCATGTAGCCCGCCCTCTCCAGCTGGATGTCCTGCCCCGTCAGGTTGCCTCCCTTGACGGATACGGTCAGGGGCTTGGCCACGTACTTCACGAAATTCTCCCCGGCGACGTTCTGGTCCGGGTTCGTCTGGTTGCCCTTCCTCTCGTCCTGGATGAGGATGGTGTAGTCCCCGTTCCCGATGCTCGGGATGGAGTAGCCGGCCTGGCTCCCGTTCATGTATATGCCCTGCCAGTTCACCACCTCTTTCCTCGAATTCTGGAGGATGACGGAGAGGAAACGGGTGTCCGAGGGGATGTCGGACGGAAGCTTGATGAGCCCCGATATGGCGGCCCCGGCGGCGTAGGTGAACTCGAGGTTCCCGCCCGGAGGATCGAGGACCTGGACCGCGCCGTCCGTCTTGATGAGGATGACCTTCTGTTCGTTGGAGACGTCGGCCGCGTTGGTCTCAAAATTGGCCCCAATGGCGGTATTGTAGGCGGTGCCGGGGTCCAGGTTCACCGGGTGTCCGAGGATATAGACGCCGGGAGGGAGGTTTTTGATCTCCCAGGTGCCCCGAGATGTGATGGAGCTGAAGCGGACCTGCCCGAACCCGAGCCTGGCGCTGGACCCCACTCCCGCGCCTCCGATCACGCCGCCGCCCCCGCCCACGTCCACGCGGTTGACGACGCCTTCGTCGAAATTCCTCTCGTCCCTGGGGTAGGCCTCTATGCGGGCTATGGGCAGGCCGAAAGTTCCGGACCCTATGAAGACCTGCTCGAAGCCGATCTTGGACTTGTCGGCCAGGTCCTCGATGGTGGCGATGCGGGTGCCGGTGCTCGCGGCCGTCTGTCCCAACGTGAAGGGCTCGACCTTGACCGTGCCGGTCACGTTGAAGACCTGGCCCGTCAACTGGAAAGTGACCGTCGAGGTCTGGCCGTTCACCACGTTCACGACCTTGGACTTGGACTGGCCGTTCGCCTTGAAGAACGCCTCCACGTCATAGAATCCGGTGCCGAGGCCCGAGATCAGGACCTGTCCCGTGCTCGCCGTCACCGATGTGAAAATCGAGTTTCCGCTGTAAATGCTTCCCGATGAGAAAGAAACGGGCCCATTGACCGTGAGGGAAACGCTGCTGAAATTTGTCTCCGGAGAGATATTCATGATGACGGCAAGCCGGCCCGTGTGCTTCTTGAGGGTCAGGTTCAGGTTGCCCACTCCTCCGGTGACCGTCACGTACTTGGGCCCGGGAGGATCCGTCTCGAATCCCTGGAGGTACGTATAGACCTGGTAAATGCCGTCATCCAGACCGCGGAGCTGGTAGGTTCCGGACGTGCTGGCCGCGTTCCTGTCCAGTTGGACCTGCGCGTAGGAATAGGAATAGTTAACGCCGCTGACGGCGTTGATGTACATGGTGAATGAAGTGGGGCCGCCGGGAATGTCCGACCCTGTCGTGTCCCCCACCACGTTGACGTAGCCGGTCACGCCCGGAGTGACGTTCCCGAATGAGAAGTTCAAGCCGTTCTGGATCACGGCGTTCCCGCTCCATACGTCTCCGGACTGAAGGTTGCCGATGCCAGCGGTCGGGACCGTCGTGGTCAGGGACACGGAGCCCAGCCCGAACGCGCGGGCCGTGATCTTGTAGGTCTGGCTGTCCGCGTCCAGGATGTAGGCCCCGGTGGTCCTGGCCACTCCGTCGTTGGCGCCCGGTATCCAGGCGCCTCCCCAGATGGTGGGATACCTGTCCGTTCCTTTCGTGCCTTCCACGGAGACCCATGTGCCGAACTGCTGGGTCGAGGGCAGGATGACGTAGCCGAACACTTTGGGTTTCTTGATGAAGCTGACGGCGAGTTCGTAAATGCTCCCGCCGGCAAGGTTCCCGGTCGCGAACTCCTGGGCGCCGAATCCGCTCATTTCCGCCCGTATCCTGTAGGACCCGGGAGAGACGTTGATCACGGTCCAGGAGCTGGGGAAGCCGGTGGGAGACCAGCCGCTGTCCGATTCCAGGTTGCCCGCCTGGACGCGCAGGGAGCCGTATCCCGCCGGGAAGAAGCTGCTGGCGTCGGTCACGTTGGCCCAGCCCCATTGGTCCCAGTTCTGGACCGAGTCGGCGGGGATCACGGCCCGTATTTTGATCTGGACCGGGTCGTTGAAGTCGCAGAGCTCGAGTCCCGATGGAGCAGTCGCCGCGGTATTCGTGGACTGCTTTGTGAAGTTGAAATTCTTCTGCAGGGCGCTGTCATAATAGCTGCCGCTCAAATTGTAGGTCTTGCCCGCGTTCAATCCATGGATCCTGGCCTGGCCGTTCGGGCCCGTCTTGACCTGGCGGTTCACGAACCCGTTGGTCCCGCTCTGTCCGCTGGCCGAGACGATGACCCCCTCCACGGACGTGGTGCCCCTGCGTACTATAACGTCGAGGAACCCGGCTGACACCGTGAGGGCCGTGGTCGAGATGGCCGCTCCCGACACTTCCTCCACCCGGACGATGTAGGCCCCGTTGGGAACGGCCCCTCCGGAGAAATCGTTCCCGTACCACGTGACCCCTTGGGGCTGGCCGTAGCCCCACCAGTCCATGAAGACGTTGATCGTGGAGACGGACACGGCCGCCGCTCCCGCCGCCCCGGCGAAACCTCCCCCTATGTTCAAATTGGCTATGGAGCCCAGATGGGAAAGCACAGGGTCCGTCCCTATCCTGACGCGCCAGTTCATGTCGGACACGGTCGGAGTGAAAGATATGGAGGCGTAATCGGCCGAGCCGTTGTTGTCGGGCGATATCGTCGCCGGCGTTACGGCTATGCTCTGGATGCCTATGGAGCCGGAGCGGACCTTGAGCCAACGCGACGTGGCGTATGTGGAGAATCCGACGTCGAAGTCGTCGTTGTACTCTATCCACAGGACAGCGTCCCCGAGGGTTGTGGTCTTGTAATAGACCTCCTGGAGGGACGCCCCTGTCGGGATCGGGATCGGGATCGTGAGGGGATAGTAGTACGTCGCTCCCGCGCTCACGACGGGCGACCAGGAATTGGAGGAGCCGGCGTCCACGATCACCGAGGAAATGGCCACGAACGGAGACTGTTTGGAAACCTGGGCGTTATGGTCCACCCTGTAGGTATAGGTGATCGTGTCCCAGAAGAGGGTATAGATGCGAAGCTTGAGGTCCTTGTGGGCCGCCGTGCCCTGCCAGGAATTGTCCTTGGGTTCGATGAGT
>MGUT01000052.1:0-2126 GCA_001800095.1 Elusimicrobia bacterium RIFCSPLOWO2_01_FULL_64_13
GTTGGAAAATGGATCGAAGGTTGTAAAGACTCCTATTTCTAAAAGTGCTAAAAAATAAGCACTTTAAAAGATGGCTCCCGGGGTAGGACTCGAACCTACAACCCTCCCGTTAACAGCGGGATGCTCTACCATTGAGCTACCCGGGAATCAAGCGGTTTGGACGGAAAATCGGCTGTGGCGCTAAGCTATAGTATCAATACCGATGGGGAAAATCAAGAATCCCGTCCTAAGCGCCCCCCCCCTCACCCGGCCTTCGGCCGCCCTCTCCCGCCAGGGGAGAGGGGACCGGCCGGCTCAAAGGACCAGATGCCGGGGACCGAGGCATTGCAGGCGGGGCATATTCCCCCGGCAGTCACGAGGTTCCCCAGGACCCGGAACCCCGAGCGCTCGACGAGAAGCTTGCCGCAGGAAGGGCAAAGAGTGTTCTCCCATTCTCCAACCCGCCCCGGAATGTTCCCCGCGTAAACGAACTTCAAGCCCGCCTCCCGCCCGATCCCAGCCGCGCGGATCAGGGTGGATACCGGGGTGTTGTCCGGGTCCGTCATCCTGTAGTCCTTGTGGAACGCCGTCACGTGCCAGGGGATTTCCGGCGAAACGGAAGCGATGAACCTGGCCGCGTCCTTGAGTTCCTCGTCCGAATCGTTATGGCCCGGGATGACCAGGGTCACGATCTCCACCCAGAATCCCTTCTCCCGGAGGAGAGGGATCGTCTCCAGAACGGTCGAAAGCTTCCCCCCCACCTTCCTGTAATTCTCCTCCCTCATGCTCTTCAAATCCACCTTGTAGGCGTCGGTATGGGGCCGGAGGAAATCGAGGACTTGAGGCGTGGCGTTCCCATTGGAAACGAAAGCCGTCTTGAACCCCGCCTTCCGCCCGACCCGGAAGACCTCCGCCGCCCACTCGGCCGTGATCAGGGGCTCGTTGTAGGAACTCACGATGAGCCGGGCGCCCGTTTCGGAAGCGGCCTCCGATATCTCTTCCGGGGTCACGGGCGTCCCCTCCAGAGTGGAGTTCGGGTCGCGCAGGGACTGGGAGATGTTCCAATTTTGGCAAAAAAAACAATGATAATCGCATCCGAGCATGCCGAAAGTCAGGGCGCGGGAACCGGGCAGGACGTGGAAGAAGGGCTTCTTCTCGACGGGGTCGCACTGCATTGTGGAAACGTAGCCGAATGGCGCCCGGAGCTTTCCTTCGCGGTTGAACCGCACCTGGCAGATGCCGCGCTTGCCTTCGAATATCAGGCAGCGGTGGCCGCAGGCGTAACAGCGCACCTTCCCGCCCGGGAGGGCCTCGCAAAGAAGGCCCTCCACGGTCTTCTGGTCTAGAGAGAAGGGGGCTCCCACATTTTCTACCTGCGCCTCCGCTTAAGGACGGGCTTGCGCTTGGGACCGTCCTGGAGAGGCTGGAAGCCGCCCTGCCTGCGGGCGTACTCGAGGGCGCGCAGGCGGTTCCCCGCCTTCAGCACCATCCCCGTCTGGAACGGGGAGGAGCGGACCACCTCGAGGTAATGCTCCCTCGCGGCGGCGATCTTGCCGGAACCCTCGCCGTACCGCCCCAGGAGGAAATGCGCGACGGACCTCACCCTCGGGTACCGGGTCTCGGACGCGACGGACTCCGCCAGGCGGACCGCCTCCCTCTCCTTGCCCTGGGCGAAATAGCTCGCGCTCAAACCCAGACGCGCCAGGTCGTTCTCCCGGCCCGGCTTTTGGGCCCGCGCGAGGACGCTCTTGAAATTGTATTCCGCCTTGGCCGCGTCCCCCCGGCGGATCATGCGGAACCCGTTGACGACGTCCTCGAGCAAGGGACCGCGCTCCTCGCCGGGAAGGACGCCGGACTCGACCAGGATCATGTCCTCGGGGCCGGAGAGGAATTCGGGACCGCCGCCGGACGGCTCCCCCGCCTGATAGGGGGGCGGCACGGCGCGGGCGGACCCGGACGGCGCCGGGCCCAGGTTGGAAAGGACCAGGGTCTCCGAAGGAGCTTGGGATGGGGCGGGGACCGGAGGAACCACGGGCTCGGCGGTCGCGGCCGCGTTCTCCTCCGTCTTCGGCTCGTCTTTCCAGACCTTCTCGAGCTCCACGCTCGCGGCGACGATGATCTGGCCCGTCTCCGTCCGGATGAGGCGG
>MGUT01000052.1:2198-2387 GCA_001800095.1 Elusimicrobia bacterium RIFCSPLOWO2_01_FULL_64_13
GGTCGATGGCGCCCGTGGCCTGGAGCTTCAGCTCCCTAAGGACCTTCTCGATCAGGGACCTCTCGATCACCTCGAGCTTGTTCCTCTTCACGATCTTCGTGATGAGGCGCTCAGAGACGATGGTCGAGCCCTGGGAATCGCGCCCGTCGTGATAAGGGAAAGGCAGGACCGCCACTTTCTTGTTGACGA
>MGUT01000052.1:2597-5949 GCA_001800095.1 Elusimicrobia bacterium RIFCSPLOWO2_01_FULL_64_13
TGGAGCACATCGTGGGACTCCTCGAGAAGCACGATTTCAAGGACATCGTCACCATGCTCTACTTCTCGCCGGAGGACATCCGCAAATATTTCCAGGACGGCAAGAAGTTCGGCGTGAAGATGAGGTACCTCATTCCGACGGGGGACCTCGGCACCGCGGGCTGCGTGAAGTTCGCGGAGCGCGACCTCGCCGAAGAGTTCCTCGTGATCTCGGGCGACGTGCTCACCGATTTCGACCTGACGGAGGCCATGGCCTTCCACAAGAAGAAGAAGGCCATGGCCACCATGGTCCTTACCCGCGTGCCCGACCCCCTCCAGTACGGCGTCGTCATCATCGAGGAGGACGGGCGGATCACGCGCTTTTTGGAGAAGCCCTCCTGGGGAGAGGTGTTCTCGGACACCATCAACACCGGCATCTATATCCTGGACCCGGAAGTCTTCAAATACATCCCGCAGGACCAGCCCATGGATTTCTCCAAGGAGCTTTTCCCCAAGCTCCTGGAGGACCGCCGGGCCCTCTACGGATTCGTCGCCGACGGCTACTGGAAGGACGTGGGCGATCTGCGCGAGTACCGCCTCGCGCACCGCGACGTCCTCGACGGCAAGGCGGCCGTCAAGCTCTTCGGAAAGAAGATCTCCCGCGGCGCGGAAGGCGCCGAAGCGACGATCTGGGCGGACCGGGACGCGACGATCGCCGACACCGCGGAATTCGCGGGCAGCTGCATCGTGGGCCGGAACACCCGCATCGAAGCCGGCTGCCGGATCGAGAACTCCGTGATCGGCGACAATTGCCAGATCGACGAGAACGCGCAGATCTCGGGCAGCGTGGTCTGGAGAGGGGTCAAGATCGGGCGGGAATCCGCCCTGCGCGAGACCGTCATCGGCGAGAAGACGACCGTCGGGTCCCGCACCATCATCCAGGTGGGCTCGATCATCGGGGACGAGTGCACCATCGGCTCGGCCGCCCGGGTCCGCTCGAACGTCAAGATCTGGCCGCACAAGACCCTGGAGGACGGGGCCGTCCTGGCCACGAGCCTGGTGTGGGGCGAGAAGTGGTCCAAGACGCTGTTCGGCGCCTACGGGATCTGCGGCCTGGGCAACATCGAGATCACTCCCGAGTTCGCGGCCAAGGTCGGCGCGGCCTACGGCGCCTTTTTGGGCAAGGGCGCCTACGCCATCACCTCGCGCGACGCCCACAAGGCCAGCCGCATGATCAAGCGCGCCTTCATCTCCGGACTCCTCTCCAGCGGCGTCCGGGTCGGGGACCTGCGCACCGCTCCCATCCCCGTCATACGCTACGAGATGGGCAAGGAAGGCGAGTCGGGCGGCATCCACGTGCGCCAGTCCCCCTACGATTACCGCCTGATCGACATCAAGATCTTCGACAAGTCCGGCTCCGACATCTCCCTGGCGCAGGAGAAGGCCATCGGCCAGCTTTTCTTAAGGGAAGACTTCAAGCGCGCCTCCATGGACGAGGCGGGCGAGATACTGGCCCCGCCGCGGTCCCAGGAATATTACCGCGCCGGCTTCCAGAAGACCATCGACAGCGACCTCATCCAGCAGGCCCGGTTCAAGATCGTGATCGACTACGCCTATTCCTCGGCCTCCATGGTCTTCCCGGCCATCCTGGGGGAGCTGGGGCTGGACGTCGTGGCGCTGAACTCCTACCTGAACCCGCAGAAGATCCACAAGACCGAAAAGGAGTTCAAGCACTCCCTCGACCAGCTCTCCCACATCGTGACCACTCTCAAGGCCGACATCGGCTTTTTGATCGACAACGGGGCCGAGAAGGTCTTCATCATCGACGAGCACGGCAAGATCGTCCCCGACATGCACGCCCTCGCGGCCGTCAGCTACCTGGTCACCAAGTGCTGCGACTCGGGGACCATCGCGATCCCCGTGACCCAGTCCTCCGTGATCACCGAGTTCGCTTCAAAATCGAAAATGACCGTCGAGAGCATCCGCACCATGCCCCGCCACATCATGAGCGCGGGCCAGCAGGAAGGCGTCCGCTTCGTGGGGGACGGCACCGGGGGGTTCATATTCCCCGAATTCCAGGCCGCCTTCGACGCCATGTACGCCATCGCCAAAATATTGGAGATGCTGGCCAGGAAGAAGACCCGCATCGGCCACGTCCTGCGCGAGATCTCCCACAAGATCGACGTCCGCCACCGCAAGATCCCCTGCCCCTGGGACAAGAAGGGCCAGGTCATGCGGCTGGCCATGGAGAACCTCAAGGACGAAAATCTGGAGCTGGTGGACGGCATCAAGGTCCACATCGACCATTCCTGGGTGCTCATGATCCCGGACCCGGACGAGGCCTATTTCGATCTCTGGATAGAGGCCGAGGACGACCGGCGCGCCAAGGACCTCCTGCGGGACTACTCCGAAAAAATCGTCAAGTGGATGGTGTGAAACCATGAAAAAAATCACCGTAATCGCCCTGGCCGTTCTGGGTCCGGCGCTCCTCTCGCCCGCCCGGGCCGCCGAGAAGAACGCGGAGCGGACCGTGACGGTCCGGGTCGAGTCCTCCGTGAGCGCCGAGCCGGACCTGGCCGTCATCAACCTCCACTTTTCCGCCTACGGCTGGACGGTGGACCGCGCCAGGCGCAAAGCCGACCGGCTCATCAAGGAGTTCATTGAAAAGCTTTCCCAGAAGGACGCCGGACCCGCCAAGGTCCGGGTGGGAGAAACGCGCCTGAAGCCGTCCTACCAGTTCAACCGGGACATGAAGACCCACGTCCCCTCCGATTTCCTGGTCAGCCGCCGGGTGGAGCTGGAGGTCCGCGACCTCGCCAAGATCGCCCGCGTGATGGACGCGTCCTTGTCCGTGGGGTCGTTCCTCCTGGAATCGGCCCGGCTCACGGTGGAGGACCGGGCCGGCCTCGAGGCGCTGGCCTTCGGCCAGGCCCTGGCCGACGGCCGGGCCAAGGCGGAAAAGGCCGCGAAGGCGATGGGGGCGGAGCTGGGCGGGATCGCCTCCGTGCGCGAGCTGGAGACGTCCGTTCGGGACCTCGACCTGATCCAGGGATCCGATTTCGCCGCCCTCGCGGCCAAGACGCTCCAGCCGGGGGAAGAGAGCGCTCCCGAGGACCGGGCCGGCCAGGAAGATGAAGCGTCTCCGGCCGCGGCCGGAGAGGGGGCCTTCCTTCTTCCCGACAAAAAAGACCTGCCCGGATTCATCTCCCGCCCCCTGCCCGAAGTCACCCGGGTCCAAGCCGCGTCGCGCCTCGAGATCACTTTCTCCCTGCGTTGAAAAAGACCCCCTCCCCGCCCGAATCCGGCTGCGGAACGCATATCGTCATCGAATCGGTCCGGCCGTCGGTGGACGGCGGGAAGTATCCGGCCAAAAG
>MGUT01000052.1:5973-8834 GCA_001800095.1 Elusimicrobia bacterium RIFCSPLOWO2_01_FULL_64_13
CTGGTCCGGGCCGAAGTCCTGTGGCGGAAGCCGGGCGACAAGTCCTGCTCCTCGACTCCCATGACCCTGGTCAACCGGGGGCTGGACGAGTGGCGGGCGGAGATCCCGCTCGCGGAGAACGCCCGCGTCCTCTTCGCCGTGCGGGCCTGGACCGACCTTTACGGTTCCTGGCTGGCCGACCTTAAAAAAAGAGTGGAAGGCGGCGCGGCCGACGTTTCCAACGAGGTCTGCGAAGGCGTCCGGCTGATCGCCGAGGCCGGCCGCCGCGCGAAGGGCGTCGACCGGAACATCCTCGATAACGCGGCCGCGGAATTGAAGGACGCCGCGAAGGACCCGCGCCTCGCCCTGGAGACGGCCTCGCGCAGCGTGACTGTGGACTTGATGGCGCTCTGGGAAGAAAAGCGCGACGCGGTCGCTTCCCGGCCGGAACTCGAGATCACGGTCGACCGGCCCCTGGCCCGGTTCGGCGCGTGGTACGAGCTCTTCGTCCGGTCCCAGGGGACCGCCCCGGGAAAAAGCGGCACGTTCCGGGACGCGGAGGCGCGCCTTCCCGATATCCGCGACATGGGATTCGACGTGGTGTACCTCGCTCCCATCCATCCCATCGGCCGGACCGGCCGCAAGGGGCGCAACAACTCCCTCGCCGCCGGCCCGGCGGACCCGGGAAGCCCCTGGGCCATCGGCAACGAGTCCGGGGGCCACACGGCGATCGAGCCGTCCCTCGGTTCCATGGCGGATTTCGAGCGATTCGTGAAAAAGACCAGGGCTCTGGGCATGGAGGTCGCCCTCGACTTCGCCCTGCAATGCTCGCCCGACCATCCCTGGGTGAAGGAACACCCGGAATGGTTCTACCGGAGGCCGGACGGCTCGGTGAAATACGCGGAGAACCCGCCGAAGAAATACGAGGACATCTATCCCCTGAACTTCGATTCCGGCCGTCCCCGGGCCCTGTGGGAGGAGGTCCGCAGAACGCTCCTCTTCTGGATCGAACGGGGGGTGACGATCTTCCGCGTGGACAATCCCCATGCCAAGCCCCTGGCCTTCTGGCAATGGCTCATCCGCGACATCCAGACCGGCCATCCCGAGGTCTTCTTCCTCGCCGAGGCATTCACGCGGCCGCCCATGATGCGCGCCCTCGCCAAGGCCGGCTTCAGCCAGTCCTACACCTATTTCACCTGGCGGAACACGAAGCCCGAGCTCACCGGGTACCTGACGGAACTCGCCGGGTCCGACATGGCGGAATATTTCCGGCCCAATTTCTTCACGAACACTCCCGACATCCTTCCGCCGGTCCTCCAGACCGGCGGCCGCCCGGCCTTCATGGCGCGCGCCGCCCTGGCCGCCACGCTCTCTCCTTCCTGGGGGATCTACAGCGGCTTCGAACTCTGCGAGAACGAGGCCGTCCCGGGAAAGGAGGAATACCTGAATTCGGAGAAATACGAGATCAAACTGCGCGACTGGAACGGCCGGGGCAACGTCAAGGACTGGATCCGGCGGCTGAACAAGATCCGGAGGGAAAACCTCTGCCTGTCCCGGCTCGACACCCTGGCGTTCCTGGAGACGGACAACGACCAGGTCCTCTTCTACGAAAAATGCCTGCCGGACCGCTCCAGCCCGCTTTGGATCGCCGTGAGTCTCGACCCATCCAAAAAACAGGAGTGCCTGCTCAATCCCCCTAAGGATCCCGCCGGAACCGACTTCACGGCGCGCGAGCTCATCTCCGAGACAACCCATGCCTGGAACGGGCCCTGCCGCTTCGTGATCGAACCCTCCCGGCCGGCCCTGATCTTCCGCGCACAGCGGAAGCCCTCGTGACGCCCGCGCCCGATCCCGGCGAGGCGCTCTGGTACAAGGACGCCGTCATCTACGAGCTCCACGTCCGGACGTTCTGCGATTCGGACGGGGACGGCGTGGGCGATTTCCGCGGCCTGGCCTCGAAGCTCGATTATCTGCAAAACCTCGGCGTGACCGCGGTCTGGCTCCTGCCCTTCTACCCCTCCCCCCTGAAGGACGAGGGTTACGACACGTCCGACTACATGAACGTGCACCCGTCCTACGGGACCCTGGCGGACTTCAAGCATTTCCTGAAGGAGGCGCACCGGAGGAACCTCAAGGTCATCACGGAGCTCGTCATCAACCACACCTCCGACCAGCACCCCTGGTTCCGCAAGGCGCGCCGGTCCCCTCCCGGCGGCCGGGAGCGCGGCTTCTACGTCTGGAGCGATTCCCCCGAAAAATACAAGGACGCCCGCGTCATCTTCAAGGACTTCGAGGCCTCCAACTGGACCTGGGACCCGGCGGCCAAGGCCTATTACTGGCACCGCTTCTACTCCCACCAGCCGGACCTGAACTTCGACAGTCCCGGCGTCCGCAAGGCCGTGCTCGAGGTCGTGGACTACTGGCTGGGGCTGGGCGTGGACGGCCTGCGCCTCGACGCGGTCCCTTACCTCCTCGAGCGCGAGGGCACCGGCTGCGAGAACCTTTCCGAAACGCACAAATACCTCAAGGCCCTCCGCGCCCACGTCGATAAAAAGTTCAAGAACCGCATGCTCCTGGCCGAAGCCAACCAGTGGCCGGAGGACGCCGCGGCCTATTTCGGGGAGGGCGACGAGTGCCACATGGCGTTCCACTTCCCCATCATGCCGCGCCTCTTCATGGCCATCCACATGGAGGACCGCTTCCCCATCGTCGACATTCTGTACCAGACCCCGCCCATCCCCGGGAACTGCCAGTGGGCCGTATTCTTGCGCAACCACGACGAGCTGACGCTGGAGATGGTCACGGACGAGGAAAGGGACTACATGTACCGCGTCTACGCCAACGACCCCCACGCGCGCGTCAACCTGGGCATCCGGCGGCGC
>MGUT01000052.1:8858-12959 GCA_001800095.1 Elusimicrobia bacterium RIFCSPLOWO2_01_FULL_64_13
GCAAGATCGAGCTCATGAACGGGCTGCTCTTCTCCCTGCCCGGCACGCCGGTCATCTACTACGGCGACGAGCTCGGCATGGGGGACAACATCTACCTGGGGGACCGCAACGGCGTGCGCACTCCCATGCAATGGACCGGCGACCGTAACGCCGGGTTCTCCAGCTGCAATCCTCAAAAGCTGTATTCGCCCGTCGTCATCGACCCCGAGTACCACTACGAGACCGTCAACGTCGAGGCCCACTTGAGCAACGTCCATTCCCTGCAATGGTGGATGAAGCGCCTCATCAGCCTGCGCAAGCGCTCCAAGGCGTTCGGCGGCGGCTCGATCGAGTTCCTCGCCCCGGAGAACGGCAAGGTCCTCGCCTTCATCCGCGGCCTGGGGGAGGAGCGGATCCTCGTGGTCGCCAACCTTTCCCGCTTCGTGCAGTACGCGGAGCTGGACCTTTCCGCCTGCAAGGGCATGGCGCCGGTGGAGATGTTCGGCAACATCGAATTCCCGCCCATCGGCGAGCTTCCCTATTTCCTGACCCTGGGGCCCCATTCCTTCTATTGGTTCTCCCTCGCCCCGGCGCGCGAGCCGCAGGTCCAACCGGCCCGCCCGGCGGAATCCCAGGCCAGAACGATCGCGGTGCGGGAACAATGGCCCCGCGTGTTCGACGGCGCCGCCCGCGCGCTCCTGGAAGGGGCGCTCGCGCTTCACCTTCCCGACCGGCGCTGGTTTGGAGGCAAGGCCAAAAAGATCAGGCGGGTGGAGATCTTCGAGACGATCCCGGTGGAGTTCGGCGCCGGCTCCGCCGTGATGGCCTTCGTCCGCGTGGAATACCGGGAAGGCGAGGCCGAGCGCTACGTCCTCCCCGCGGCCTTCGCCTCCGGCGGGAAGGCCCTGCAGGTCCGGGAGGCCCACCCCCAGGCCGTCATCTGCGCGGTCCAGGTGTCGGGCCGGAGCGGCGCCGCCAAGGGAGCCGCCGACGGGATCCTTTACGACGCCTCGGTGGAAAAGGCGTTCCTGTCCGAGCTCCTCGACGCCGTCCGCCGGCGGCGCCTCTTCAAAGGGACCCAGGGGGTTCTGAAAGCCCTGCCGGGCCGCCTGGCCCGGGACCTGCCCGGCCCGAAAGCCGCGCCCCCCGAACCCGCCCTCATGAGGGCGGAGCAGAGCAACACTTCCGTCGTCTTCGGGGAAGAGTTCGTCTTCAAGCTCTTTCGCAGGTTCGAGGAGGGCGTGAATCCGGATCTGGAGATCGGCCGGTTCCTGACGGAAAAAGCCAAGTTCCCCAACGTTCCCGCCCTGGCCGGGTTCCTCGAATACCAGAAATCGCGCGGGGAACCCGCCACGATCGGGGTCCTGGACAGGTTCGCGCCGAACCAGGGCGACGCCTGGAAATACACCCTGGACGCCCTCGGGCGCTACTACGAGCGGGTGCTGTCGTCCGGGAAGGAAGCGCCTCCCGCCGTCTCCCTCGATCCCCTGGACCTCGCCCGGGGAGAGATCGACCCGGAGGCCCAGAAGCTGATCAACCCCTACCTGGAGACCGCCCGGCTGTTGGGATTAAGGACCGCGCAGCTCCACCTCGCGCTGGCGTCCGACGCGGAAGACCCGGCGTTCGCCCCCGAACCCTTCACGCCCTTCTACCAGAGGTCCCTCTACCAGTCGCTGCGGAACCTCTCCAGCGGCATGTTTCGGACCCTGGCCCGCCGGCATAAGAACCTGCCGGAATCCGTCCAGCCGAAGGCCAGGGCGGTGATGAATCTGGAAAGCGATATCCTTAAAAAGTTCCAGTCCATCCTCGATCACAAGATCACCGCGCTGCGGATCCGCTGCCACGGGGACTACCACCTCGGCCAGGTCCTTTTCACGGGGAAGGATTTCATGATCATTGATTTCGAGGGGGAGCCGGCGAGGAACTTGAACGAGCGCCGCGCGAAGCGCTGCCCCCTGCGCGACGCGGCGGGAATGCTGCGCTCCTTCCACTACGCCTCCAGCGCTTCGCTCATCCTGGGAGCGTCCGAAACCCTGCCGAACCCGGACGAGGCCGCGGCCCTGGCCCCCTGGGCGTCATTCTGGACGGCGTGGGTGTCCTCGGCTTTCTTGAGGTCCTACCTGGACGAGGCCGCCAAGGGCCGTTTCCTCCCCAAAAGCCGGGAGGAGCTCAAGATGCTCCTCGACGTCTACCTCTTGGAAAAGGCGGTCTACGAGCTCGATTACGAGCTCAACAACCGCCCGGACTGGGTCCGAATCCCCCTGGAAGGGATCCTGCGGATGTTCCGGCCCTAGCCCGTCCTGCGGACGAATATCTTCTCGGCGATATCCTTCTCGAGGGCGATGGTGGTCTCGCCCGCCTGCACGACGTAGGTGGGATGGGTCTGGTGGAGGCTGAAGACGGTGCCGGGCACAAGGCCCAGGGCGAGGAGCTGGTGCAGCTCCGGGTGGTTCTTTAAAAGAAGGTAGGCGATCCGGCCTTTCTCCCCGTCGGACAGTTTATCCAGGGACGAGATGATGGGCTCCACGCTTTCCCCGGCCTCCCGGCAGCATTCCCCCCTGGGAATGGGCGAGCCGTGCGGACATTCGGACGGGTGCCCGAGAAGCGCGCAGATGGATTGGGCGACCTCCGGCGAGATGATGTGCTCGAGCTTGCAGGCGTTGGGGTCCACGTAATGGCTGGAGAGGGCGAGGACGTCGGTCAAGAGGCGCTCGGCCAGACGGTGCCTGCGGGTCACGTCCTCGGCCAGTTTCATTCCCTCGCCGGACAGCTCGACATCGGATCCCGCCTCGCGCGCGTACCCCCGGCTTAAAAGTTTCCCATAGGCCTCGACGTTCACGACCTCCTCCAGGACGGCCAGAATGGATTTCTTGTCGCGGATCCCCCGCTCGAAGCAGTGGTAGACGGCGCCGAGTGATTCCTCGAGGTCCTCCTGCTCGGCCGACGGGATGGGGTATTTCTTCTGGGTCGTCATGTCAGACTCCTATGAGGCCGGATTTCAGGACGAGGTTCAAGAGCCCGCCCACGGCGATCGAAAATGCGAAAACGAACGCGGAAATGGCCAGGGCGGGAAAGAGCCCGCGCTCCTTGATGGTCATGAGAAAATGGGCCACGCAGGGCATGAAAAGCGTGATGACGACGAGAGCGACGGTCGTCTGCCGGGGGTCCATGAGCCCGTTCTGCGCCAGCATGAAAAAACCGGCCGCTCCGTAGTCCCGCCTCAAGAATCCGATGATGAAGGAATCCGCCGCCGCCGCCGGCAGGCCCAGGATCCCCTGAACGATCGGTTGGGCCGCCTCGCGCGCCAGCACCAACATCCCGGTCTTGTCCATGACGAAAAGCACGAACGTGGCCAGGAGGAAAAGCGGCACCGCCTCGCGCAGGTACCAGCCCAGCCGCGCCCGGATCTTTTTATAGAGGTTCTTCGCCTGCGGGATCCGGATGGGCGGGATCTCCATCAGAAAAGGAGAGCGCACTCCCGGCAATATCCTGGCCGCCCCCCAGCCCACGAGCACCATGGTCCCGGCGACCACGCAGAACCAGATGGCGAGGACTTTCCAGGAAAGGCCGGCCGTCATGCCCAGCATCGCCCCGAGCTGGGCGGAGCAGGGCACGCTCAACGTCAGGAGGAGCGAGACGATGATCTTCTCTTTGCGGCTGTCGAGCACCCGGGTGGTGAGCGTGGCCATGGTGTCGCAGCCAAGGCCCAATATCATGGGCAGGACCGCCTTGCCGTTCAGGCCCATCGTGCGGAAAGCGCGGTCGAGCATGATGGCCAGGCGGGGCAGGTAGCCGGAATCCTCCAGGATGCCGAAGAAAAGGAAGAAGCAGGTGACGATGGGCAGGATGAGGGCGAGGGCGTAGGTGACCGCCATGGTGAAGAGCCCGTAAGGCCCCACGATCATCTCCCGCAGGAACGGGACGGGGACGAGAAAGTCCGTGAGCCGGATCACGGCCGGGTTGAGGATCTTCCCGAAGAGGACGTTCTCGAAGATATCCACCAGGGTCTGGGCCGCGAACACGCCCACGAACTGGTAGAGGATGTACAGCGCTCCCGCGGCGATCAGGTACCCGGGCCAGGGGCGCATGGAGAGCCGGCCGAAGGCCTGCGCCCAGGTCGAA
>MGUT01000052.1:12970-14516 GCA_001800095.1 Elusimicrobia bacterium RIFCSPLOWO2_01_FULL_64_13
CGCGATCTCGCGCGCCTTCTGCTGGCGGGAGTCCAGGATCAGGAACCGGATGGGCCGGGCGAAACGCTTGGACGCGGACGAGGACACCGTCATGCAGCGCGCCCCCTCCCGTTCCACCGATTCGGAGACCTGCACGATGGGCTTCCACACGGTGGCGTCCCCGTAGAGGAGACTCTCGGCCACGAATTCCCTGGCCGGGACGGGGACGGGCAGACAGTTGACCACGCGGTCCAGGGCTTCGGCCGCTTCCGCAAGGAGGTCCTCCCTGACGGACGGGACCCTGGCCGAGGAGACGGCCCTGCGCAGCTCGGCCATGCCTTCCTTGGTCGTGGCGACGGTCTCCACGACCGGCACCCCCAGGATCTTCGAGAGGCGCGGCGCGTCGATCTCGATGCCCCTCTGCCTGGCCTCGTCGCTCATGTTGAGGGCCAACACCATGGGGATGCCCAATCTCCCGAGCTCCAGAGTGACGAGGAGGCTCCTGGCCAGGTTCTTCGCGTCCGCGACCTGGATGACGGTCCAGGGCCTCTCCCGGAGCAAAAGGTCGCGCGTGACCCGCTCGTCCTCGGACTTGGGAAAGAGGGAAAGGATCCCGGGCGTGTCCACGATCTGGACCTGTTCCCCCGCGAACCATCCCGCCCCCCGGGAAACGTCCACGGTGGTGCCCGGGTAGTTCGAGACCGTGACGTAGCGCCCCGTCAGGTTCCCGAAGACGACGGACTTGCCCACGTTCGGATTTCCCACCAGCGCCAGGAGCTTGGTGGCCACCACTTTGGAATCCAACACGGCGCGCATGGCGCCTCCTTAGGGCTCCATCAAAAATTCGGCCCAACCGCCGGACATGAAGCTGGAAAGGCCTCCGCCCGGCTTCTCGTAAAGCAACAGGACCCAATAGTCCGGGAAGCGGCGGGAAAAGTCCTTCGCTTCTTCCAGGCCCATGACGAAGAGGGCCGTGGACAGAGCGTCCGCGGTCACGGCGTCCGGCGCGACCACGGTCGCGCTCCGGATCCTTCCTTCGGCCGGACGGCCCGTGCGGGGGTCGAGCAGGTGCCCGGGCCTCTCCGCGTTCCCGCTCGTGGCCACGGCGGAAGAGGTCGACGCGGGGATCTTAAGGAAAAGCGATTTCCATATCTTGCCCGGGCGGACGGGGTCCCTCACCGCCACCAGCCGTTCGGAGGGCTCCCGCGACCAGTACAGGATCTCCCCGCCGAAATTCAGGACCGCCCTCTCGATGGGGCCGCCCTTCATCTTCTCGAGGGCCCGGTCGAGAGCGTGGCCCTTGCCGATCCCTCCCGCGTCGACGCCCATGCCTTCCACGAGGAACCGGACGCTGGGCTCCGTCGCGTAGATCTCCAGATTCTTATGGTTCACTTTCAGGCGCGCGAGCTCGGCTTCCTTGTCCGGCGGAGCGGAGGCGCCCTTCTCCCCCCGCAGGTTCCAGAGCCGGGAGAGGGGCTCGATGGTGACGTCGAACCGCCCTCCGGTCAGTTCCGATAACTCCTTGGCGCGCCGGAGGAACCCCGCGACCTCGCGGGTGGTCGCGGAG
>MGUT01000052.1:14543-22703 GCA_001800095.1 Elusimicrobia bacterium RIFCSPLOWO2_01_FULL_64_13
GGAGCCGGTCGAGCCGCCTCACCTCGGCGAAAGCGCCCTCGAGAGCGCGTTCCGCCCCGGAAGGGTCCTCCGAATCGGCCTCGATCTCGAGCACGGTGCCCATCACGTGCTCCATCCTGCGGGACGGAACGGCGGACGAGGGCGCGGGGGCCATTCCCGCGGCGAGCGCTCCCAAAAGGATCAAAGCCCTTTTTTTCCGATTCGCCATAAGACCACCCCGCTCACGATCAAGATCCCCAGTCCCGCCGCCGCGAAATCATACAGCCACACGAAACCCGGCCCGAAAAAGTAGCCGGTATGGACGGAATGGACGATCCTCCGCAGTGGCCGCGAGCGGGGGTCGAAACGTCCGGAGTCCCACGTCTTTCCCCCGTCCTCCGACAGGAGCCACCCGTGCGAGGTGAGGAGGGCGAGCCGCCCGTTCCCGCCGGCCCCGATCCGCTTCAGCTCGATCCCCTGCCCTTGGGGATCGAAGGGAAGCGGGAGGGATTCCCACACTTTCCCGCCGTCCGCGGAATGGAGGAGGCGTCCCCACCTCTCCAGGAGGTAAACGCCCTTGGAATTGCCGGGAGCAAACGTCAGGTCAGACGTTTCCCGGGGCGGGAAGAGCATGGGGACCTCCTCCAATGTTCCTCCTCCATCCAGCGACTGATAAAGCCCGTCCGTCCTGACGAACAAGATCCTCCGCGGGTCCGACGGGTCCGGCGCCACGATCCCCGGGCCGCCCTCCCCCAGGAGCGAAGGGTGGTTCAGGAGGATCCCGCTCACGAGGAGGAGCAGGAGGAAGACCGCGGTCGAAAGACCGAGGACGTTATGGACCGGTTTCCAGATCGTTTTGTTCATCATCTCCCGTCCAGAGTTTCCAGGATGACGAGCGCCTTCTTCACGCCGGCCGTCACGGCCTGGACCGACATGGTCGCGCCGGTGACGTTGAGGATGTCGCGGTTGATCCGCAGGGGATCGCGGGTGGTCTTCCCCCGGAACTGGCGCGTGAAACGCGCCCGGCGCACTTCGGCCCCCACCGACTCCCGGTAGACCATCACGTCCACCCGTTCCACCTTCCCATCGTTCGACGCCTTCACCATGAAAGTGATGGGCTTGAATTTGCCTATCTCCTCCATCACGACGGCCCGTCCCTGGGGCCCGCCGTCTTTGAATCCCTGGTGGACGGTGACGGTGTCTCCGGAAAGGGCCCAGCCCAGGCGCTCCTCGATCCGGGACCTCTCCTCCGCCGTGAACCGGCGCGCCCGGCTTTCCACTTTGTCGGCGCCGGGAAAAGCGAGCTTCAGGGCTCCCGCCTCCGTCAGGAAGACCTCCTCGATATGCTCCAGGTATTCGGTCCCCGGCGGGCCGGCCCACAGACCCGCTCCCGCCAGGGACGCCGCCAGGATCAGAAGTATGTGGCCAGACCTAGGACCCACGCGTCATTGCTCACTCGCGACCTCGCCCAGTCCTCCATGTTGAGCTGGTAGTCCAGCTTGAAGGCCGTCTGCTCCAGGGGGCGGAAGTTCAGGCCGAAAGTCACCCGCTCCTGGCCGTTGGCAGTCTGGGCGGAGGTCCGGTTGGAAAGGTCCAGGTCCACGTGGTCCACCCGGACCACCCCCGTGAACACCGAGCCCTGCCGCACGGCGTCATTAAGGAAGTGCGCGTTGGCCTGGACGTAATAGCCGTCCATGCGGCCCGGAACGGAAGCGTGGGTGGAAGGGCCGCGGCCGATCGCCGCGTTGGCGTATTCTCCCAAAAATTCCAGGTTCCTCCACTTGAAGCCCCAGTCCAGGGCGAGGATGGTGAGGCGGTCATGGCCCGCGTCGTCCCATTCGCCCGTATGGAAGGAGAATCCGACATCGGTCCCCAGGACCGGCGAAAGGCCCAGCCGCCCGGAGAAGGCGAGCCGGTCGTTATTGTCCCCCGAGCCGTTCACGTTGCTTCTGGCCTTGCGCAACCCGTCCGAGCTCCTGATCTTCCCGCTCCCGTTCGCGCCGCCGTTGAACCCCTGGGAGACGTAGAACTGGTAATCCAGCTTCAGAGGGTCCGCCGGGTAGGCGGTCCCGAAGAGCCCCGCCGCCGGCTCGTAGAACGTGGACGGGATCACGGTCCGGCTCACGGTGGGCCGGTCGTTCAGGTCGTTGATGGGGGAGTCGTGGATCAGGTTGAACTTGCCCAAAGGCATGAGCACCAGACCCCCGCGGAAACCAAGCCCTTCGCCCAAAAGGTCGTAATCCAGGGCGGCGAACTCGAGCTTCGAGTCCCCCGTGCCGTCGGCGGTGGCCCCGCCGTGCTCGAACTCGATCTCGGTCGCGAAGCGGATGCCGGGGGCGATGTCCGCGTAGATGAAGGGCACCATGCGGAGGGCCTCGAACTTCTGCTTGGAGTCCTTGCGGTTGCGGTACTCGAAGTCCATGTAACCGCCCAGGTACGTCCCCCGGCCCATCTTCCTCCAGAACGGCTTCGTGTAGAGCCCCTGGCCCACGGGGCCCGATATCTCCCCCCGCTGGTCGGCCGGAGCCCTCTCCGGGGCGTCCCCGGCCCGCGCCGCGCTTCCCAGACCCAACCCCAGGCACAACAGCCCGAGCATTAATGCGTTCCTTTTCATTTTTCCCGACCTCTCTTGCCGCAGAGACAGCCGTCCGGCCTCTCCGCGCGGAATGGATCCGGACTCGATGGTCCTCTGTCCTCCAAAAATATCTTCATCAAACGCTTGCACCGGCGGCACTTGATCTCGACGCCGTCCTTCTCCAGGATGGCGAGGAGGTGCCCGCAGGAACAGCGAGACTCCCTGGGCGCGCCTAAGGCCGCGGGGCCCTGTCCATTGATACTCATTCTCACTTGTTTCCCCTCTTGCGGACCGGAGCGCGGCGGGCGCACTTGCGGCAGCGCCCGAAGATCTCGTGGCGGTGCCAGAGGGGCTCGAACCCCGCCTCCCGGGCGGCGGAGTCCTGGAGCCGCTCGATGACGGGGTTGGAGAATTCGATGACCTCCCGGCAGTCGACGCAGATCATGTGGTCGTGGTGCGGGCGGGAGAACTTGTGCTCGTACGCCTTGCGGCCGTCCGCGAACGTGATTCCGTTGGCGAACCCGGCGTCCTCCAACAAGCGCAGGGTCCGGAACACGGTGGCCCGGCCGAGCGCGGAGTCCCTGCGTCCCAGGTCGCGGTAGATCTCCTCCGCGGTCACGTGCTTCTCGGCGCGCAGGAGGTAGTCGAGGATCTCGCGCCTCTGCCGGGTGCATTTGAGGTCGCGCGACTCGAGGAGCTGGCTGAAGACGGCGTGGGGGTCGGTTCGCATATAATTGATATTGAGTATCAATATCAATTATAGCCCATCCTCCCGCCGCCTGTCAAGGGCCCCGGCGGATTTTTTTGGCGTTGAAGGGGCTCTCGGAAATTGCTATTTTACCGGGGTATGCAGCTCGACCTCTTCGACGGCCAGGCCAACCGCATCCTCTCCCGCGCCGACTACGCCGGGTTCGCCGGGGAGCTCGCCGGCTCCGGATGCCGGCGCTGCCCTCTTTCGGATTCCCGGACCCGCATCGTGGTGGACCGGGGCAATCCCGAGGCCAAAGTGATGGTCATCGGGGAGGGCCCGGGGGAGAACGAGGACATCCAGGGCAAGGCGTTCGTGGGCCGGGCGGGGAAGCTCTTCGACACGATCATGGCCTCGGTCGGGCTGGATTCCAACCGCGACATGCTCATCGCCAACGTGGTCAAGTGCCGCCCTCCCGGCAACCGCGCCCCTTTGGACGAGGAGGTCGAGGCCTGCTCCCCCTTCCTCCGCCGCCAGATCGAGCTCGTCCGGCCCCGCGTCATCATCCTCCTGGGCGCGACCGCGCTCAAGCGCATGGACCCGTCGAAAAAGAGCTTCTCCATGGAAGAGGAGGCGGGCCGGTTCATTTCCCTGCCCGCCTACCCCGGCATCGATTTCCTTGTGCTCTACCACCCGGCCGCCCTGCTCTATAACTCGCGCCTGAAACCCGCCATGTGGTCCCACGTCAAGGAGCTGCGCAAGTTCCTCGACGCGGCCGGCTGAATGGTCCGGCTGATCGTTTTCGACCTGGGCAAGGTCCTCGTCAACTTCGACTTCAACATCGCGGTGCGCCGCCTCAAGGAGCGCTGCCCCGTGGACATGGTCCGCGCCTATTCCCTATTCAAGAACTCGGACCTGGCCGAGAACTGGGACAAGGGCGAGATCCCTCCAGAAACGTTCTTCGCCACGATCCAGAAGGAGATGCGCCTGTCCGTCACCCAGGCCGAATTCCGCGACATCTGGAACGGCATCTTCACGGAAAAGACGGACATGATCGAGCTGGCCAGGTCCTTGAACCGGAACAACCGGGTCTACGTCCTCTCGAACGTCAACCCCTGGCACGCGGAACACTTGCGAAAGACCTATCCCTGGCTCGGAGAGTTCGACGGCTTCGTCGCTTCCTGCGACGTCAAGCTCGTCAAGCCCGACCCGGCCATCTTCCGGTTGGTGCTTAAAAAGACCGGGACGGCGCCCGGAGAGGTCTTCTACGTGGATGATATCGCCGAGCACGTCCGCGCCGCCAGGAAACTGGGCATAGACGGGCACGTCTTCAAGGGCGCCTCCGGGCTGGTGGAGGAGCTCAACAAGAGGAATCTCCTGGAGGACGGCGCCGGACCGGCGGGTTGACTCCAAACCGTTAAAGTGTTATCGTGGAACATCATAAGGAAATGGCCATGAAAAAGATCGCTCTCGCCCTCCTCTGCGCGTCCTTGACCGGCTGCGCCGCCGTCGCCAAGAAACTGCCCTTCCTGGGGAAAAAAGAAGCCCTGGTCGGAGGGGTCTACTCTCAAAACCTGGACGAGGAACGGCTCGTGGATCTGGTCATCGTGAAGAAATTGAGCGGGGCCAAGAAGTTCTGGCTGATGGAGGCCTACACCCCCTACCTGGAAGGATACCTGCGCGGCGTCGTGGTGGACTACGACGACGTCCCCATCGAGGGAGTGGTGGTGCGGGTGACGGACGGGGCCCAGGACAGCCCGGGCTTCGACCCGGGGATATCCGACGTCAACGGGATCTACCGCATCCGGTTCTCCGTGCCCATCGTCAAGGAAAAGGTGGACCTCTCCGCCTCGATCGCTTACAATCCGCCCTGGGAACAGCAGCTGGGCATGCTCGGCGCCGCCATCGAGGCGCAGACCAAGCTCACCAAGTTCCGGCTCTACTACGACCGCAAGAACGCCATCATCGGGATCGGCGAGGACGCCCCCAAGACGATCGTCCGCAAAGTGACCGGAACTCTCGCGGAGATCGAACGCAAGAAGGGCGCGGCCAAGCCGGCTCCCGGAAAGAAGGCCCCCCCTCCGCCGGCCGAGGCCAAGCCGGCCCCGCAGCCGAAAAAGGAATCCCAGGAAAACCAGGACTTTTTCGGTGGGTTCGGTGAATTCGGCCAATAACCGGGTATCGTTCCTCTTCGCCGCCCTGGCTTTGATTGCCACGGGCTGCCTGCGCCCCCTCTCCGTCAAGGAAAACCTTTCCGAAGGCCAGATCACGGACCTCAAGGTCATCCGCAAACCCAGCCCGGAAAAGACCCTGGGGATCGTCCCGCGCTACGACGACTATCTTGAGGGCTACCTCCGCGGTGGGGTGGTGAATCCCGACGGCAAGCCGGTCGCGGGCGCCATCGTCAAGGTCTCCGACTCCTCCGGCAGGCCTTCCCGGGACTTCGGCAGCGGCGTGACGGACCAGAACGGGGAATTCCGTCTGCGCTTCTCCCTCCCCATCCGCTGGAACCGTCTGGACTTCACGGGCAAGGTCCGCCTGTCCGGAGGGTGGGACATGATCTCCCCGCGCGACGACTTCCGGGTCTACTTCAACCGAAAGAACGGCGTCCTGGCCTACTTTCCCAAGGAATTCTGGATCCCCGGCAGGGCCAGGAAGGCCGAGTCCGCCCAGGACCCGAAGGGACTGGACAAGCTCAAGAAGTCCCTCAAGCCCCCTCCCGGGAAAAAAGAGCCGGGGGACATATTCGACGACATGGGGTTCGAGCCCTAACCGGCCGTGCCGTCCGGATTTCCTTACCGGGCGCTCGCGGCCTGGTACCGCGGGGCGAGCCGCCGGCTCCCCTGGAGAAAAGACCCCTCCCCCTATAAGGTCTGGGTCTCCGAGATCATGCTCCAGCAGACCCGGGTCCAAAACGTCATCCCCTATTTTGAGCGCTTCCTGAAGAGGTTCCCCGACGTCAGGACCCTGGCCCTGGCCGGGGAACAGGACGTGGTCCGCCTCTGGTCCGGGCTGGGTTACTATTCCCGGGTCCGCAACCTTCGCCGCGCGGCCAAGATCGTTCTCGAGCGCCACGGCGGGGTCCTGCCCCGGAACCGGGCCGAACTCCTGGCTCTGCCCGGCATAGGCCCATACAGCGCCGGGGCCATACTCTCCATCGCCTACGGGATCCCCGAGCCCATCATGGACGGTAACGTGCGCAGGGTCCTTTCGCGGTTCTTCCTCGTCCGCCCGGACCGGCTCCTCTGGCGGCAGGCCGGGCGGCTGGTGGCCGGATGCGGATCCCCGTCGGAATTCAACCAGTCCCTCATGGAGCTGGGCGCTCTCGTCTGCGCCCCGAAACAGCCGGCCTGCGGCGCCTGTCCACTCCGGCGCGCCTGCCGCGCCCGGAAAAGAGGACTGACGGAGTCCTACCCCCGGCGGGGGCGGCCCCAAAAAACCGTCAGGCGCTCCTACGTCCTGGCCCTGCTCCGCCGGGAAAGTCGCCTCCGCCCCGGCTCCCGCCTCCTTCTTCTCCGGCGTTCCGGCAGGCGGAAGTGGCTCAAGGGCCTGTGGGAGTTCCCCATGGCGCGGGTCCCGAAGGGTCCGGAGTCCGGCGGGTCCCGGGACGGCCTGGAGAGATGGTCGGAAAGGTTCGGCCGGGACCTGGGAACGGCCGTCCGGCTCGACTCCTTCCTCGGCCGGGTCCGGCACGCCATCACCCGGCACCTCCTGACCGTCCAGGTGTTCTCCGGGACCGCCTCCGGAGAACCCGCCAGAGGGCGGGCCCAGGCGGCCTGGGCGTCCCCGCGGGAGCTGGAGCGGTACGGCGGCTCCTCGCTCTCGCGAAAGGCCCTTGCCCTCCTTCCGCCTATTTGATAGCATAGGAACCGCTCCCCAAATGAATTGGATCGTAGTCGTCAATCTCGCCGTATTCTTCGCCTCGCTTGTATTCTTCATCATCGGGCTGGCGTTCATCTACAAGCCCACGTGGCTGGTGCGGATCAACAAGGTCTTCCGGGAAAGGATATTCAACGACAACCTGATCCTCCTCCAGAGGCGGAAGAAGGGCGTCCTCTTCCTGCTCCTTTTCTTCATCTTCCTTTTCTGGAGCTACCACCGTCTCGCCACCCTGGATTTTCTGGCCGATTCCCATATCGTGTCCACGGACCGGCTCCTGTACCATTCCCTCCAGCACCTCCGTTCCGGCCGGTATCCCCAGGTGCAGTCCCTTTGCCATCGGGTCCTGGCCAGGGACCCGCGGAACGCCGGGGCCCTCTACCAGCTCGGAGCCGTCCACTTCCTCATGAAGGACATCGAGACCGCCCGGAAATACTGGAAGAAAGCCAGCGAGATCGACCCGGACAGCGAGAACGCGAGAAGTCTGAAGATCCTGGTGGCCGGGCTGAACGGCCTTCCCCTCCCCGAGACCCCGAGATAAAATGACCGCGGTCGCCAAGGCCAAAGAGATCTTCTCCTGGGCCGGGAAAGAGATCCCCTCCGGCTCCGGACTCGAGGTCTATCTCTGCGAAGAGCGCGGCCGGAGCGCGGCGTGGTCCGAGAAAAAATGCGAGGACCTGACCCAATCCGAGGGGGGAGGCGCGGGCGTCCGCGTGATCCTGCGCGACGGCTCCTCCGGCCGGCAGGGTTACGCCTACGCGACCGGTTTTTCCCGGGAATCGGTCGGCCGCGCGGCGCGGTCCGCGGCCGATTCCGCCCGGCTGCTTCCCGCGGACCCGCACCGTTCGCTCCCGGACAAGTCTTCGGTGACCAGCCGGGTGGATCCCGCCGCGCTCACGGACCCGACCGCTTTTTCCGACGGCATCCCGGCCATCCTCGACCGATTGCGCGAAGGCGAATCCCGGACGTTGAAGCGCTTCCCCCTCCTGCGCTCCATCCTCCGCGCGGGTTTCAGCGAGGGCCGCAGCGAGAGCGCGGT
>MGUT01000053.1:0-4531 GCA_001800095.1 Elusimicrobia bacterium RIFCSPLOWO2_01_FULL_64_13
CTTGAAAACCCCGCCATACCCTGCTATCTTTGAATGAGGATGAAATCAGAGATCATGATGACGGCCCTTCTCGGCATCTGGGCGGCGCTCCCGGCGGCCTCTCGGGCCTCCGGAGACATCCGCGGATCGCCTGCCGTCTCCATCTCAACGCCGGCCGCTCCCCGCCGGACGGTGAGCCCGGCCCTCCTGCGGCCGCAGGCGGTCATTTACAAATACCGCGAACCGATGGACCTGATCGAACTGGTCCCGGTCCTGCGCGACATCAACCGGCTGATCCCCCGCCAGTTCTCCCTCGCCGACCACCAGCTCTTCCTCGACCCGGACCACGTGACCATCCGGCACGAATTTTTGGACGCGGAAACCCGCCGGAGACCGAAAAGCTCCATCATCAGTTTTTCCTACACGGGCGGGATGGGGCAGAGGCTGGGAACGAAGCTGGACGTGCCCCTCTTTTATTCGTCCATCTTCGGTTTTTCGAACTGGTCGAGCTATCCCCTGGGGAACTACACCATGACCATCGACCGCGCCGCCCCCTTCCAGAACGAGAACGTCCTCTACATCCGGGCCCTGACGCGGTTCTAGTTATTTCAGGAGCTCTCCCACGGTGACGATGGAGAGATTTCTTTGGCGGGCCTCCCGGATGACCTCGGGGAGGATGGCCAATGTCTTCTCCCTGCCGGCCCCTCCGTCATGGAAGAGGAGGATCGCCCCGGGAACCAGCGCCCGCCGGTAGTCCTCGAGCATCTTCGCCTCCGGCAGACCCGCCCAATCCTCCCCGAAGGTCCAATTCACGAGGGAGTAGCCGAACTTGGCGGCCACGGCGCCGAGCCATTTCCGGTCGTAGCCGTGCGGCATCCGGCAGAATGAAGGCGGGGCGGAGGATATGGACACGAGGATCCGGTGCGAGCGGCGCATCTCCTCCTCGACAGCGGCCTTCGCGGCTTCGACCCCCTTTTCCTTCTCGACGGACCGGAAATTGACGTGTCCGTAGGTGTGGTCGCCGAGCTCATGCCCCCGCCGGAGGATCTCCCGGACGAGACCGGGACGGCGCTCGGCGTTCCCGCCCGTCACGAAAAAAGTGGCCTTGACGCCCGATTCGTCCAGGACGCGCAGGACGTCCGGGGTGTAGCGGCCGGGTCCGTCGTCGAAAGTGAGCGCGACGGCCTTCCGCTTCGGGTCCCCGCCGGCGTAGAACCTGCCCGGTTCGGCCGCGGCCGCCCCGGCGCGGAAGAGCAGGAGCGCCGCCCCCGCGATGAGAAGTCCCCGGGCCATGGGTCTACTTTTTACGGCCGAGGATCCCCGGTTTCGGCACGAAACCGTGGGGCAGGACCTTGACGACCTCGCAGCCCTCCTCCTCGAACCATCGCCCCAGCTCTTCCTTAGAATGGTGGCTCTGGTAGGGCGGGGTCAACCAGTCGAAGTTCTCCTGGAGCCGGACCCGCCAGAGCGGGTGGGCGGAAAAAGTCAGATACCTGATCCCGGGCACGGCTCCCAAAAAAGCCAGAGGGTAGCAGAGGAGGTAGAGGAGTTTTCCCGGGATCCGGACCGTGAAAAGCCGGAGGACGTCGCTCAAAAACTCGCGTATCTTCACGGTGAGCCACACCCAGAAGATGACGGGTTTCAGGCCGGCGCGGCCCGGCCGGAGGGGGTTGGTCCTGAAATCGGAGAATTTCCCCGCCGCGCCGTAGACCCAGACCGAGAGGGTCCCTCCGGAACGCGCCAGACGGGAGATCTTCCGGAAGGCCTCGCGCGCGGAAGGAGTGTGGTGGATGACCCCGACGGAATAGACGATGTCGAAGACCTTGTCCCGGAAGGGCGGCGAGAGGAGGTTCCCCTGGACCAGGTGGAGCCGGCCGGAAGAGCGGGCGAGGTCGGAGAGGCGTTCGAGAGCGTGGCTCAAGTCCAGGGCGACGGTCTCGGCCCCGAGCTCGTGGGCGACCCGGCTGTAGCGCCCCATCCCGCAGCCGGCGTCGAGGACCCGTTTTCCTTTCCAGTCCCCGGCCGGGACCTGGGTCTCCGCCAGGAACACCTCCCGGTCCTCCGGAAGCGGGCCGGGATAGTTCATCCATTCGAACCCGAACCTCTCCTGGGTGGAGCCGTGCGCCTTGAGGAAGGCCCGTCTCGTCCCTTCGTCCGAAGCGCCGGCGACCTGGGGATACTTCTTCGCGAAATCGGGATGGCGCAGGAAGACGTTGGGCACGAACCGCGGGATGCCTTCGATCACGGGATGGATCTCGGAGCATCCCTCGCACAGGAGCAGGCCTTCCCGGACGTCATTCCCGCCGCCGGAAAATTCCTCGAACACCGACAGTTTGAGCGGCGACCCGCAGTCCGGACAGGCCAGGATATCGAGAAGCGAGGTCTTCACGGCGTCCTATTCTATCATTTACGCGCCCCGTCCGGCCGCGTCCCAGGCCGCCCGCCAGGCCCAGGATGCCCCCTCGAGGAGCTTCCCTCCGGACCATTTGAAGATCAGCCATTGGGTCTTCACGGCGTCCCCAAAGAACCCTCCCAGGTCCACGGAGTCCCGGAAGACCGCCTTGGAAATGAGCGCCAGGACCCAGAGGTTCGAGAACGCTATGAATACCAGGGAGAAAAAACTCCCCGTCTTTTTGATGTCGGGCTGTTCCTGGCGTATGGCGAAGAGAGTGAGGGAGGCGTGGAAAGCGAGCGTGAACCCCACCGCCGCCAGGAACGGCTCCCGGACCGGGAGCGACGGATCGGCCCCCCTGACCGCGAACGCGAGGACCGTAACCAACACGGTATAGATGGGAACGCAGTAGGGGGCCAGGGCCACGATGAAATTGGATTTCGACAGGGAAACGCTCCCGCCTTTCTTGGAAACGTTGAAGGAGAGGACCTTCCCTCCCGTGGCCAGGGCCGCCAGGGCGTGGGTCAGCTCGTGCCCGAAGACGTAGGTGCGCATGGGGCGGCTGAAGGCCAGCTCGGTAAGGACGTAGGCGAGCATCCCCCCGAGCAGGATCAGGGCCGCCGTGGGGTCCGACCCCAACGGCAGGAGCGCGTCGGGCAGATGGTAGAGGGTGGCCAGCAGCGGAGGGAGCAGGACCAACCCCAGGAGGAACCGCCTCAACCTGGCCGGCATTCAGCCCTTCTCCCGGCCGAGTTCGTACAGAGTGAAATCCGGGTCCCGGACCAGGACGCGGAATTTCCGGTCCAGGACCGGCCCGACCTCCGCCCAGTTGTCCTCCGGCACGTGGGTAGGAGCGAGCAGGAACCGCGCGCCGTTGCCTCTCGCCCATTCCAGACGATCCAAAGACGGCGTCAGCCGTCCCACGAACCCGCGCCGGCGGATATGGTAGAGAGCGATGGGCTGGTCCTGGCTGTTGACGTAGAAGAGGTCGTCCGGGCCGGAGACCTCGGCGACGCGGGACGCGGCGCGGAACACCCACAGATCATCCGACCGGTACCAATGCCGGATCCGGAGCGAGGCGTGGACCGGCATGGCGAGGACCAGCGACCAGAGGAGAGCGGTCAGGGCGCGGCTTTTCCCCCACCTTTCCTTCAAGAGCGCGATCCCGGCGCCGATGAAGACCGCGTTCACGGGAGCGAAAGGCAGGGACGCGTATTGGTGGACGCGGCCGTATTTTCCGCAGAGGACGATATAGGCCGCCGTGGCCGCCAGCCAGACCCCCAGGAACCTCGTTTCCGGCCCGCGCCGGCCGTCCTTCGCTTTCCAACACGCCCACCCGCCCGCGAAAAAGAAGACGAGCCCGGGGTAGGTCGTCAATAGTTCCGGGAACCGGGAGAGGAAATGGGTCGTCCAAAACCCCAAGGAGGTCCATTGCCCCAGCCAGTCCATCTCCCCCAGGAAGAGCCCTTTTTCTTCCATCAGGGTCCCGGCCCCCCTGACGATATGCCCGTACCAGGCCGCGACGGCCGCCAGCGCCGAACCGGAGAAGATCCAGGCCTCCTTTTTTCGCAGGAAACCCCATCCGTCCCTTTCCAGGAAGACGGCGGGAACCGGGAGGAGGAGCATGAGGTAAGGCAGCTTCAGGAGAGGAGCCATGGCCCCGGCGGCGCAGGCGGAGAGCCCCCACGGAAAAAAATCCCCCCGCTGCGACCACCGGCGGGAGGAGTGGAGACAGACCAGGAGGAAGAAGATCGCCATGGATTCCGGCATGACCGCCCGCATGAAATAGACCCGGAGAGGGATGGCGCAATAGGCCAGAGCGGCGAATAACGCCGGCCCTTCGCCGACAAGGGAGCGGGCGAAAACGTAGAGCGCGACGGCGCTCAATCCGCCGAACAGGGCCGAGACCGCCCTTCCCCAGGAATCGTTCTCTCCGAAAAGGCGGTAGGCGGCCGCCACGGCGTAGCTGTAGAGAGGGAACTGGGTCTTGGCGGGGCGGGGGTCATTCCCCTGGAAATCCACCCTGGGATGGAAAAAGTTCATGCCGTCCCGGACGTAGTTCCGCGCGATGGATGCGCGCAGAGTCTGGGCCCAGGCGTGGTGGTCCAGGATCGGGCTGGAGATATAGGGCAGATGGGTCAGAAGGCAGAGGCAGAAGAC
>MGUT01000053.1:4558-10780 GCA_001800095.1 Elusimicrobia bacterium RIFCSPLOWO2_01_FULL_64_13
GGCCGCGGTCCGGGATTTCAGGCGGATTCACTCAAGCATATAGTCTTCGAAGCGGATGTTCTGGGACCGCAGCTCCTCCTTCCATTTCTCCTTGGCGGCCGGAGCCTTGGCCCGCGACAGCTTCACCCACCGGGACTCCGGGGGAGAGAAGAGCTCGTAAGCGGTCTGGTACCATACGTAGGCGTACTTGACCGCGGATTCCTCGCGCCGGCGGTCCAGATCGAATTTCAGGATCTCGAGCTCGCGGTCGTACCGCTCCTTGGGGATCTTGCCCGCGGCGAGCTTCCTGTCGAGGGCGGACTTTCCCCGCTCGAATTCTTTTCGGAGCTCGGACTCTTTTTGATCGGGATGCTCGTGCCAGCGCATGTACTTCTCGCCTTCCCGGTAGGCCTCGCGGGCGCGCAGGACGACGTCCGCCGCGACCATCGCGTACAGGACCAGGACGGTCCCGGCCGTCCAAAGGAGGTTCCTGACCCAGGGCTTGCGGAACCGTTCCGCCGGAACGGCGGGACCGCCGAGGGCCTGGGGATCTTCCGGAGTCACCGGCGCAGCTCCCTGCCGCCCGTGCCCAGGATGGAGTGGAGGTTCTTCAAAAAGAGGACCGAACGGATGGGTTTGGGAACGAAATCGACCACGTTCATCTCCTGGCGGATCATGTCGACGGTCTCCTGGTCGGTCACCTTGGCCGTGATCACGACGACGGGGATGCCGCGGCGCTCGTCCGCCTGGAGGGTCTTGAGGACCTCGAACCCGCTTAGGACGGGCATCATCCAGTCCAGGAGGATCAGGTCGATCTTCTCCCTGCCCGCGGCCAGGACCGCTTCGCGGCCGTTATGGCAGGTGAGGACGTCGAAGCCCTCAAGCTCGAGCAGGCTTTTCAGATATCCGCAGGTAGCCTCGTCGTCGTCGACGACGAGGATCGTCCTGCCCAGGGGAGGGTTTTTTCCGCTCATTTTCCGGATTTTCAGTATACCATCTCGCGCGCGCGGGGTCAAACGAATGTGATATAATGGCGCGGAGGGGCCGTTCGTTTTAATCCCATATAAAGGAGCAGGAACCATGGCGGATGAATTCTCTTTCGACGTCGTCTCGAAAACGGACCTGCAGGAGGCGGAGAACGCGGTCAACCAGGCCGGCAAGGAGATCTCCACCCGCTTCGATTTCCGGGGGTCGGTGTCGCGCGTCGATTTCAACAAGAAGGACGCGGTCCTCACGGTCTTCTCGGATGACGAAGGCAAGCTGAAAAGCGTCCTGGACGTCCTTCAGAACAAGTTCATCAAAAGGAACGTGTCCCTCAAGTCCCTGGACTACCAGAAGATCGAGCCGGCGGAAAAGGGAACGGTCCGCCAGGAGATCAAGATCAAGCAGGGCATCCCGACAGAAAAGTGCAAGGAGATGGTCCGGGCGATCAAGGACTCCAAGCTCAAGGTCACCCCGTCCATCCAGGGGGACCAGCTCCGGGTCGCCGCCAAAAGCAAGGACGAGCTCCAATCCGCCATCGCCCTTCTGCGCTCGGCCGACTTCGGGCTGGACCTGCAGTTCACCAACTACCGCTGACCCTTCCCGGACCGCCGCCCTCATCGACGGTAACCTGGCGGACGTTTCATTGAAATCGCCCTAAAAAGCTGATATACTTTCAGGACGCATGAACGCCGAACCCGTCTGCCTGATCACCCCGCCGTCCATCTTCCTCCTGGACGAGCGGGTGTTCATGAACCTGGGCATCCTGCGCGTGGCCGCGGTGCTGGAAAAGCTGGGCCGCGAGGTGGAGATGCTCGACCTCTCGGGGATCGAGAACCATCTCGACGCGATCCGCCACCACGCCCAGAACAGCCGTTCCCGGGCTTTCGGGCTGACGGCCACCACGCCCCAGATGCCCGCCGCCTTCGCCATCGCCAGGACCGTGAGGGAGGTCCGCCCCGGCGCCCGCCTGATCCTGGGGGGGCCGCACATCACCCTCGTCTGCGCCGCGCGCAAGCGCGAGGAGCGGCTCAAGCTCCGCGGCCGGGCCACGGCCGCCTTCGACAAGCTCGCCTCCGCCTTCGACACTCTGATCGCCGGGGACGGGGAGATCTCCATCGCGATGGCGGTCTCCGGGGACTCCCCGGCCTTCATCGACGCCGACGACCCCAAGACCGATCTCTTCCTGACCAACGCCAAGCTGAACGAGCTGCCCCTGCCCGCCCGGCACCTCGTGGACGTCTCCAGCTACCATTACACCATCGACGGCATCCCCGCGATGAGCATGATAGCCCAGCTCGGCTGTCCCTACGAGTGCGGCTTCTGCGGGGGCCGCGCCTCGCCCATGCTGCGCCGCACCCGCACGCGCTCGACCGAGAACGTCGTGGCCGAGATCGAGCACCTCCACAAGACCTACGGCGTGCGCGGGTTCATGCTCTACGACGACGAGCTGAACGTCAACCCCAAGATGGTGGAGCTCATGAACGCCATCGCCGCCCTCCAGAAGAAACTCGGCGCGGAGTTCCGCCTGCGCGGCTTCATCAAGTCCCAGCTTTTCACGGACGCCCAGGCCGAGGCCATGGTCCGGGCGGGTTTCCGCTGGATCCTCACGGGCTTCGAGTCCGGCTCGCCCCGGATCCTCAAGAACATCAACAAGAAGGCCACCCAGGAAGAGAACACCCGCTGCCTGGACATCGCCAGGCGCCACGGGCTCAAGGTCAAGGCGCTCATGTCCATCGGCCATCCCGGGGAGAGCGCGGACACCGTCGCGGAGACCAAGGGCTGGCTCCTGCGCACCCGCCCCGACGAATTCGACGTCACCATCATCACCACCTATCCGGGCACGCCCTATTACGACGAGGCGGTCCCCATGGAGAACGGCAAGGGAGGCCGGCCCTGCTGGGTCTACACCTTCGCGCCCACCGGCGACAAACTCTATTCCTACGAAGTGGACTACACCCAGGTCTCGGACTACTACAAGGGGCGCCCGGACGGCGGCTACAAGTCCTACGTCTTCACGGACCACCTCTCGCCCGATGAATTGGTCCGGCTCCGCGACGAAGTGGAGCGCGACGTCAGAAAAGCCCTGGACATCCCCTTCAATCCCTCCGGAAGCGTCACCCGTTTCGAGCATTCGATGGGACAGTTCGGGGCGGACCTGCCGCCGAACATCCTGCGCGTCACCGGGACGTCCGCGGCCCGGAAGAGCTGAACCTCTTTTCTTGAAAATCCTTTTCGCCCACACGGCTTCCCGCTGGGCCTATTCCACCCATCTCGAGGAAACGCTCAAGAAAGACCATTCCCTGGCCACGGTCGACCTCCTGCGGACCGCCTATTTCACCGACATCCGCGGCCTCCTTCCCTTCTACGTCCCCAAAGGCATCCCTCTTTCCTACAAGTCCATGGCCGGCGGGGCCGAACGGCCCTTCGATCTCGTCCTGGAATGTTCGGGCGCGGGCCAGCACCACCTCGCGGGGCTGAAGCGTTGCCCCGTCCCCGCCCTGCATTGGACCGTGGACGATCACGAACCCGCCAAGCGCAGGTTCGAGATGTCGATCAAGAAGGACTTCGACAAGGTCTTCGTCTGCCACAAGGACTATCTCTCCTTCTACCGGGACGTCCCCTGCCGATGGCTTCCCCCGGCCTGCGACCCGGCGCTCCACCGCAAGATGGACCTGCCCAAGCTCTACGACGTCGGCTTCGTCGGGAACCTCGACCGGCGGTTCTACCCGGAACGGGTCGACGCCCTTGAGCGACTTTCGAAACGGTTCAACGTGCGCGCCTTCCACAAGGTCTACGGCGACGACATGGTGAAGATACTGAACCAGTCCCGGATCGTCTTCCACAAGAGCTTCAACCGCGACTTGAGCACGCGCGTCTTCGACACGCTGGCCTCGGGCTCCTTCCTCTTGGCCGACCGCATCCAGGACGGCCTGTCCGACTGTTTCCAGGAGGGGAAGCACCTGGCGCTTTACGACGGCCACGGCGATCTTGAGGAGAAGATCGCCTACTATCTCGCCCACGAGGAGGAGCGCGAGAAGATCGCGGCCGAAGGCCGCAGGGAGGCGCTCGCCAAGCACACCTTCGCGCAGCGCGCGCGCGCGATCCTGGAGGAGGCCGCGAAGATCTCCAAATGAAGATCGACCTGGTCTGCCCTTTCTTCTCCCCCACCGTGGGAGGCGCCGAATCCTACTCCCAGGGCATCGCCTCGGGCATGGCCGCCAAGGGCCATGACGTCACGGTCCACACCAGCCTTTACAATCCCGTCACCAGGGAACGCTATCCCGCGTCGGAAAAGATGGAGCCCGGGTTCGCGGTCAGGCGCTACGACCCCTCGTTCCGGCTCTACCACTATTATTGGTGGTGGCGGCCGGAGATCGCGAAGACCGACCTGATCCACCTCGTCTGCTACGGACACGCCTGCACCGAGCTCACCCTCTCCAGATACCTCGGGCGCTTCCCCATCGTGAACACCACCGGGATGGTCGACGTCCCCATCCAGGGGCCCCGGTCGGCCTGGATCAAGGAGCGATATGACCGCCTGATCGGAGTGAAGCGGCTGAAATCCGTGGGGAAGCTGATCCTCTGGTACCAGAACGAGAGGCATTGGTGCCTGGAACGGGGCATCCCCGAATCGCAGATCGAAGTCCTGCCCATCGGGATACCCGGGGAAAGTTTCAGCGCTTACGACGCCGGACCTATAAAAAGACGGGAAGGTTTGATAAGATATATCCTTTATCTGGGACGGATCCACCCGCAGCGCGGAGTCCTAAGCGTGGCGGAGGCCTTCTCCAAGATCGCCGGCCGCTTCCCCGACGTCGATCTGGTCCTGGCGGGACCCGATAACGGCGCCCTGGCCGAGGTACGCAAGATCAGCGGGAAAAGGGGGGTCTCCGCCCGCGTCAAGCACCTGGGCGTGGTCCTGGGCCGAAGGAAGTACGAACTGATCTCCGGCTGCGAGTTCGTGGCCTATCCGCCCATGAGGGAGCTTCAGGGAGTGGTCCTCTTGGAAGCCATGGCGCAGAAGAAAGCCGTCATCAGCAGCGGCCTCGACAACGGGCTTCCGGACTACCTGCGCGACGGGGAGAACGGCCTTCAAATCAAGTTCGGGGACATCGACGGCCTCGCCGATAAAATGGCTCTGCTCCTCACCGACGACGGCCTGCGCCGCCGGCTGGGAGAAGAAGGGCGCGGGACCGCCGAGAGGTTCCGCCTTGATAAAATTTTGGACCGCACGGAGCGGATCTACCTGGACGTCCTGAACCGGACCCATGCGAACGGAACGCGCTGAACCAACGGCCGACGGACCCGGCGGGGACCTCGCCGGCCGATGGAGCGGTTATTGGTCCGGACAAAAACTGGAAGAATCCGTCGCCTATTGCGAACGGGACCGGATGATCCGGCCCATCCTGCTCAAAGTTCTCCCCAAGGACGGGACCATCCTGGAAGCCGGCTGCGGCCTGGGGCAATGGATCGTCTACCTGGCCAGACAGGGTTACCGGATGGCCGGGGTGGAGCTGGTGGAAGAATGCGTTAAAATTTGCAAGAATGTCTATCCGGACATGGACATCCGTTCGGGAGACGTCCGCGCCCTGCCCTATCCGGACGGAAGTTTCGCGGGGATGATCTCCCTGGGCGTGGTCGAGCACCTGATCGAAGGTCCGGAGCAGGCGGTCCGGGAGATGGCGCGGACCCTGCGGCCGGGAGGGATCGCGGTGGTGACCGTCCCGGCGTTCAATTTTTTCATGCGGGCCTGGTACCCGGTCCGCAGGGTCCTCGTGGACATTTTCCGCTGGAACCCCTGGGTCCGGAAGGCCATGGGCAGGCCTCCCGCCGCGGGAGACGCGGGGCAGGCCGCCGAAGCGCTCCGGGACCTGCGTTCCCGGACCCGCCCGGAATTCTGGCCCGCGCTCGGAATGGAGGACGGAAAGGCCGCCTTCATCGAATACAAGTGCAGGAAAGGGCAGATCGACGGGGTCATGGAATCGGCCGGGTTCGAGGTCGTGGAATCCTCCCCCCTGCGCCATCCCTTCAGCTACCGGGACATTTTCGGCGGGATATTCCTTGAGAGAGGCGGCGGAGCCGAAGGGACGCCGGAATTGAACCTCGCGGGCAGGGTCCTGGACGGGCTCTTCCGGGCCTTCGGCCCCCACTTCTTCAACTACATGTACCTGGTCGTCGCCCGCAAAAAAGAAAGGAGCCCCTGACCCATGAAAGTCCTCGTAACAGGCGGATGCGGATTCATAGGTTCGAACACCGCGG
>MGUT01000053.1:10793-11950 GCA_001800095.1 Elusimicrobia bacterium RIFCSPLOWO2_01_FULL_64_13
ATTCCGTCACGGTGCTCGACAACCTCTCCCGGCGGGGAACGGACAAGAACCTGCAATGGCTCCAGGGCCTGGGAAAGGTCCGGTTCCTGAAGACGGACGTCCGCGACCGCCGCGGGGTCCTCCGGGCCCTGAAGGCCGGCCCCTACGGCGTCGTCTACCACTTCGCCGGGCAGGTGGCCGTGACCACGTCCGTGACAGATCCCCGGACCGATTTCGAAGTCAACGCCCTGGGCACTCTGAACGTGCTCGAAGCCATGCGCCTGACCCGCTCGAAAGCCGTCCTCATCTACGCCTCCACCAACAAGGTCTACGGAGAGATGGAGCATGTCCCCCTCCGCGAAGGGAAGACGAACGTGCGCTATCGGACCTATCCGAACGGCATCCCCGAGAGCTTTCCTCTCGATTTCCATTCCCCCTACGGCTGCTCCAAAGGCGCCGCCGACCAGTACATCCGCGACTACCGCCGCATCTACGGACTGAACACGGTGGTCTTCCGCCAGTCCTGCATCTACGGCGAGAGGCAGTTCGGCATCGAGGACCAGGGCTGGGTGGCCCACTTCATCATCCAGACGGCCCTGGGCCGGGACATCCGCATCTACGGGGACGGCCGGCAGGTGCGCGACGTCCTGTACGTGGGCGACCTGATCTCGGCCTACGAGTGCGCCTGGAAGAAGAGAGCGCTCTCGCGCGGGAGAATCTACAACATGGGCGGGGGCGCGTCCAACCAGATCTCGCTCCTCGATTTCGTGTATATCCTCGAGAAGGAATTCGGGCGGAAGATCCGCCCCACCTTCCACCCGGCCCGGCCCGGCGACCAGAGGATATTCGTCTCCGACAACTCCAAGATCGAGCGGGAACTGGGCTGGAAGCAGAAGATGGACCACCGTTCCGGGATCGCCCGGCTCATATCCTGGGTGGAAGACAACCGCGGACTCTTCGGCTAAGGTCCCATGAGGATCGCCGTCAACGCCGTCCGCGTGAGCAAAAAAAGCGGCGGCGGCTTCGAGACCTACGTCATCAACACGGTCAACCACCTGGCCAGGATCCATCCCGAACTCGACGTCTACACCCTCTACCCCGAGCATTTCCCTTCCGTCCCCCAGGACCACCTGGTCCGCGTGGGTCCGGGATTCCGCCGGCCTCCCGGCCTTGCCGCC
>MGUT01000053.1:12001-16887 GCA_001800095.1 Elusimicrobia bacterium RIFCSPLOWO2_01_FULL_64_13
CTGCCCGCCCACCTTTTCCTTAAGAACTATGACCTCTTCTTCGCTTCCACCCATCTCGACGCCCTGCCCTTCTCCCCCGTCCCCCAGGTCGTCAACGTGCAGGACACCATCCCCCTCGTATTCCCGGAGCAGGAGCATAAATACGTCCCGTATCTCCGCCACGTCCTCCCCACCGTCTACCGGAGGGCCGACCATCTCCTGGCCGTCTCGGAGAACACCAAGAAGGACATGACGCGCTTCTACGGCATCCCCGCGGAGAAGATCACGGTCATATACGAAGCCATAGACCATTCCCTTTTCCGCCCGCAAGCCGCCGCTCCGGAAAAGCTCGCGGGCTGGCGCCTGCCGGAAAAGTTCATATTGAGCGTCTCGAGCAACCTGCCTCACAAGAACCTGCCCCGCCTGATCGAGGCCTACGGCAGTCTGCGCAAGGACGTCCGGCTCCCTCTCGTCATCATCGGTTTCCTCACGCCCAAATACCAGAAGGAGATCGGGGACATCATGGGCCGGAGCGGCCTGACGGATTCCGACGTGAGGTTCCTCGGCCATTTCCCCATGAAGGACCTGCCGGCCATCTATTCGGCCTGCACCTGCTTCGCTTTCGCGTCCCTCTACGAAGGTTTCGGCTTTCCCCCTCTCGAGGCCATGGCCTCGGGCGCGCCGGTGGTGGTGTCGAAAGCGGCCTCCATCCCCGAGGTGGTGGGGGACGCCGGGGCCTACGTGGACCCCTTGGACCCCGATTCCATCGCCGAGGGCCTGCGGAAGGTTCTCTCGGACCAGGAATTAAGGAAAGACATGTCGCGGAAAGGCCTCGACCAGGCGAAGAAGTTCACATGGGAAAAGACGGCCGCGCAGACCCTGCGGGTCTTCAGGGAAGTCCTGGCCGGGCGGAAAGGAACGTGACCAAAAAAATAGCCGCGGTATTCGTCCTGGCGTTGGCGGTCCGCTGGATCGCTTTCGCTTTCTTCCCCCCCAGGCCCATCGCCTACGATGACGGCGTCTCCTGGGACGGGATCGCGGTGAACCTGGCTGAAGGCAAGGGCTTCACGGAGAACGACGGTTCCCCCACCTCGGTGCGGCCGCCGGTCTATCCTCTCTTCCTGGCGGGAGTCTACAAGATATTCGGGCATGAACCGGGAGCGGCCAGGGCGGTCCAACTGTCCCTCGGGGCGCTCACCGCGGTATTCATCCTGCTCATAGGATGGAAGGTCCTGGACGAAAAGTCCGGACTTTGGGCCGGGCTCCTGACGGCGGTCTACCCGCCCCTCATCGTTTACGTCACGGGCATAGGCAGCGAGACCCTGTACGCGTTCCTCCTCGTAGGGACGGTCCTCCTGTTCCTCCTGGCGAGGGAGAAGGACCATCCCGGGCTCTATGCCGCCGCCGGCCTCGCCCTGGGAACCGCCAACCTCTGCCGCTCCACCCTCGCCTTCTTTCCGTTCTTCCTGATCGCCGGGGCTTTCTGGCTGGGCGAGCGCGGGAAACGCCTGAAGGGACTCGTCTTCGCCTGCGTCCTTTCGTTCCTGGTCATCCTGCCCTGGACCGTCCGCAACTACCGCGTCTTCGGCGGGTTCCTCCTGGTCAACATCAGCGCGGGCCAGCTTTTCTGGCTGGGGACCATCGAGGAGACGGGCGGCCGGTTCGTGGAGCTCGATTATCCGGGCTACAGGCAGTTCGACCATCTTTCCCTGGAGAAGCCGATAGAGGCGGAGAGGGAGCATTTCCGCGCGGGCCTGCGCAACATCGCCGCCAATCCTCTCGGTTTCGCCAAGCTCACCGTCGTCAAGTTCTTCCGGCTCTGGTTCGAGCCCATCGGCTACGCCATGACCAAGGAACGCTCGCGCGCCGCCGCGCGGATATTGCTCGCCGCCCACGCCGCGCTGATCTTCCTCGCCGGGTGGGGACTCTACGCCGGCCGCGGCCGGGCCGGGTCCCTCCTGGTCCTTTACGCCCTCTTCGCCTATTTCGCCGTCATGCATAACCTCGTGGCTCCCATGCCGAGGTTCCGGCTCCCCATGGAGCCCTTCATCGTCCTCTTCGCCGTCCACGCCCTCTTGAACCCGCCCAGGGTCCGGAAGGGAGGACTGTGAACAAACTTCTTCTCTTCCTCATACTGGCCTCGGCCTTCCTGATCCGGGTCCCCGGCCTCCATTGGGGGGTCCCCACGAAGAGCGGGACATTGGCATCCTACCAGCCGGACGAGCCCAACGTCTTCCTGGGACTGGCCAACATGGCCAGGAACCGTTCCCTGGACGCCGGCAGGGAAGGGCTTTTGAGCGGGGCTCTCTATTTCTACCTTTCCGCTATTTTCCTCGGGCTGGCCAAGGCCGTGGGTTACGTCCAGTTCGGTTCCAGGGAGTTCCTGCTGGCGAACCTCTGGGCCGCCGACCGGCTCTACATAGCCATCCGTCTTTTTTCCGTCCTCACCGTCCTGGCCGCGGCGGGTCTCCTCTATCTTCTGGTCCGAAAACTCTACGGGTCCGCTTCGGGTCTTTGGGCCGCGTTCGCCCTGGCCTTCTCCCCCATCGTGGTCGCGGTCAGTCTCTACACGAAGGTGGACGGGCTCTTCCTCCTGACCCTGATCCTCATGGCCTGGGCGTTCCTGAACCTCCTGGAATCCGATTCCCCGCGGGACTTGATGCTCGCGGGAGCGTCCGCGGGCCTGGTCGCTTCGACCCGGTACACCGGCGGCCTCTATATCGCTCTTCTGCCCTTCATCCTGTGGAAGAAGGACCCATCCCGCGCGGTCCGGAACACATGCGCCGCCTGCGCCGCGGCCTTCACCGCCTTCGCGGTCACGACGCCCTACGCCGTGCTGGACCTCAAGCTCTTCCTCAAGACCTTCTTCTTCCAGTTCCACAATTTCGCCGCTTCCGCCTCGGTCCCTGTCCCTCCCCAACCCAACGGGTTCTGGGACTACCTTTCTTATTTCGTTCCGTTCAGTCTGGGCTGGCCGGTCTGGCTCGTGAGTCTGGCGGGCCTGGGGGCGGCGGTCCTGCGGGGTTCCGTGAAGGAAAGGTTCGTCGCGGGCGGGCTCGCTCTCGGTTTCTCGTTCCTGGCCCTGGCCGACGCCCGCTGGGCCTATTACATCGTGCTCTACCTGCCTTTCGTCCTCATCCTATTCGCCAGGGGCATGAAGATGTTGGAAGAGAACCTGCCCCGGTGGCCGTTCCGGGTCATCGCGGCCGGCATCCTGCTCTACCAATTCTCCTACGGCTGGGCCTTCGCCCGCCTCTATTCCCTGCCGAACCCGAGGGAGCTCGCGGAACGATGGCTCGCGGACGACGCCCGTGAAGGCGCTTCGGTCGGCATCCTAAGGAGTTTCTACTGGACGCCCGGCGTCCTCCGCAGGGCGGACAGCCCTTACCGGGTGGTGAGCGCGGACGAGGGGAGCAGGCAGACCTGGGAGGCGGCGGCCAATCTGGGGAAGATGGAGAAGGCGGATTATTTCGTCACGAGCGAGCTGGAGCTGGGACCCTTCTTGAGGCAGCCGGATTTCTTCGCGGGCCAGGCCTCGGCCATAGGTTCTTTTTTGAGCGGCTACGATGAGGCCGCGAGCTTCGTCCTGCGGCCGCGCCTGCTGGGGTTCTCATTCTGGAAGCGCAAGCCCCCCGATGACATGCTCTTCCCCGCTCCCACGATCACCATCTACAAAAAGAAGGCCGGATAACTTTTCATTTTTCCTCCCCCTCGATGGGACGTCCCCTAGACCAGACTGCTTAGGCGAAGTGGTTTACTTGTAGAACTTCAGGATTTTTGAGGCGACGTAGCGGATCTGCTTCTCGGAGAGGTACTGGTGGATGGGCAAGCTCAAAATCCTTTGCGACTGCCTCTCCGCGACGGGAAAGTTCCCCCTCTTGTAACCCAGGTCCTGGGCGCACTTTTGCAGGTGGATGGGGATGGGGTAATGGATCTTGGTCTCGACCCCGTTCTTCAGGAGGTACTCCTGCAGGGAGTCGCGGCGGTCGGCCTGGATGACAAAAAGATGGTAGGAGCACTTCTCAAAGCTCTCCTCCCTGGGACATTCCACCACCCCGTCCAATAGCTTGCGGTATAAGGCCGCATTCTTTCGCCTCTGCGCGAGCCACTTCCCCAGCTTGCCGAATTTCCTGCCCACGATGGCGGCTTGCAGAGTGTCCAGCCGGCTGTTATAGCCCCAGAAATCCGATTCCTGCCTGTTCTTGAGGCCGATGTTGCGGAGAGCCAGGCACTTGCGGTAAAGCGGCTCGGAATCCGTCGTGATCATGCCCCCGTCCCCGGAGGCGTTCAGGGTCTTCAAGGGGTGGAGACTGAAAGCGTTCAGGATGCCGAAGGACCCGGCGCGCCTGCCGCGGTATTCGGTCCCGACGGCCTGGGCCGCGTCCTCGATGACGTGGAGGTTCCTCTTCCGGGCGAGCTCCATGATGGGGTCCATGTCGGCGGGCTTCCCCGTGAGGTGCACGGGCATGACGGCCTTCGTCCTGGGAGTGACCCGCTCCTCGATCCGGGCGGGGTCGATGTTCATGTCGTCGCGGACGTCGGCGAACACGGGCCGCGCGCCCGCCGCCGCGATGCTCGAGGCGGAAGCGAGGAAGGAGTTGGGGGCCGTGATGACCTCGTCGCCCGGGCCTATCCCCAGCGCCTTCATGGCCAGGAAAAGAGCGTCGGTGCCGGAGTTCACGCCGGCGGCGAACCGCGTGCCGCAGTAGGCGGCGAACTTCCTTTCCAGCTCGGAAACGGACTTCCCCAGGATGAAGTCGGAGTCGCGGAAGACCTTGTCCACCGCGGAGGAGATCTCCCTTTTCAGGGAGGCGTGCTGGCCCTTGAGGTCGATGTAGGGGACTTTCAAGTTCTAGCGGGTGGAGACGAGCTGGGCGTCCATAAGGGTCTTCATCTTCTTGACGTTG
>MGUT01000053.1:16920-18281 GCA_001800095.1 Elusimicrobia bacterium RIFCSPLOWO2_01_FULL_64_13
ATGTTGTTCCAGTCGATGAGCCCGGCGTCGCTCGCCTTCTTGATGTCGAGCACGGCGTCCCGGATGGTCTTCCTGGGCTTCAAGCCCAGCTCCTTCTCGATCTTCGCGGAGGAGATGTGGTAGGAGCGGTTGTCGTTCGTCGGGGTGACCTCGATGGCGACGTCCTTGCCCACGATGTCCTTGACCATACGCGCGATCTCCATCATGGTGAAGTTCTCGTAGCCGGCGTTGTAGGTCTTGCCGGCGATCTTCTCCGCGGGGAACTCAAGGAGCTTCACGTAGTAGTCCGTGATGTCGCCGATGTGGATGTTGGGGCGCTTCTGCCCTCCGCCGAACACGGTGATCCTGCCCCTCGTCAAGGCGTGCATGGTGAGGATGTTGACGGAGAGGTCCAGGCGCATCTTGGGGGAGTAGCCGCAGACCGTGGCCGGGCGGATGGTCACGGCGGCGAAGCCGGGTCCGCCGGCCCGCAGCACCTCCGGTTCGGCGTCGGCCTTGGTCTTGGAATAGACGGTCAGGGGCTCGAGAGGCAGGTCCTCGGTGACGTTGGGCTCCTCCTTGATGCCGTAGACGCTGCTGGTGGAGACGTTGATGAAGCGGGCGACCCCGGCCGCCTTGGCGAGCTTCACGAGCGAGAGGGTGGCCTGGTAGTTCACCTCCACCGTGAGCTGGGGGTTCAGGTCCGTGGAAGGGTCGTTGGAGATGGAGGCCAGGTGGATGACGGCGTCGGTCCCCGAGACGGACTTGCGCAGGGTCCCCTCCTCGCGGATGTCCCCCTGGACGATCTCGAGGCCCGGCCGGGACCTGACCGCGGCGAGGCCGATGTCCGTGAAATAGAACGCGTCCAATATGCGCACGGAAAAACCGGCGTCCAGAAGCTTGGGCGCGAGGACCGCGCCGACGTATCCCCCGCCTCCCGTCACTAATACTTTCTTGATCACGTGATTTTACCTCTTTCCGTAGAATTTCCTGACCTGGTCGATGACGTAGCCGATCTGCGAACGGGTGAGGTGCTGGTGGCCGGGCAGGGTGATGATGCTCTTCGCCTGCGCCTCGGCCACGGGGAAGTCCCCCGCCTTGTAGCCGAGGTGCCTCGAGCAGGGTTGCAGATGCAGGGGAACGGGGTAATGCACCTTGGCCTCGATGCCCTTGCCCTGGAGATGTTTGAGCAGGCCGTCGCGGTCCCTGGCCTGGATGATGTAGAGGTGGTAGACGTAGCGGACGCCCTTGCGCCTCGGAGGGAGGGCGATCTCGGGGACGTCCTTGAAGGCCTCGTCGTAGAGACCGGCGTGCTCGATCTTCTTGCGGGTGATCCGCTCGAAGTCCTTGATCACGCGCAGGCCCACCACCGCCTGGACCGT
>MGUT01000054.1:0-3861 GCA_001800095.1 Elusimicrobia bacterium RIFCSPLOWO2_01_FULL_64_13
TTAATAACTTGAGGATCTCCCTCCGGTTCAGGAGCTGGGGAAAGCGCGAGATGGGGATGCCGCCTCCCTCCCCCTCCCCGCCGCCGAACCCCCCGCCCGTGCCCTGGTATCCTTCGCCGGTCCCGCCTTCGATCCCCTGCGGCGACGAAGTTTCGGACGGGGGCGGCGGGGAGGGCTTTTCCAGCTCCCGGGTGCCGGGTCCCGGCAGGACCCAATCCTTGAGACCGGTCTTTTTCTCCGGGACGGGAGGCGTTTCCTCGCGCAGAGCCGGCGGGCCGGGTCTCTTGGGCTCCACGAGGGTGGTCCCGCCTCCGGGCTTCAAAAGCGGGTTGCCGCCGATGCGGAAGGGACGGGTGAGGTCGAGTTCGATGGGGCTGGAGTCGGAAAAACCGCCGAAGCGCCGGTGGAGTTCGAAGACGCCGAAGACGATCAGGTGGAAGAGGACCGAGGCCAGGATCGATGTCCGGAAAAGCGATTCCCGGTCCAAGCCGAACCGCATCTCCACGTTATTCGCCCGCGTCGGCTCTCTTGGTCCGGACCTCGAGCGCGAGCTTCTTCACGCCCGCCCCGCGCACGAGGTCGAGGATCCCGACCACGTCGCCATAGGGGATGGACTGGTCCGCGAGGAGCGAGACGTGGAGATAGGGGTCCGCCCGCACCATGGCGGCGAGCTGGTACCGGAGCTCTTTCGGGTCGAGCCGCTCCTGCTCGAGGTAGAGGTCCCTTTTCTCGTCGAAGGCGACCTTCACCGCCGCGGTGGCCTTGGGCTCGCTGAAGGCCGCCTTGGGCACGTTGACGTTGAGGGAGCGGCGGTGGATGAGCGGGGCCGTGGCCATGAAGATGATGAGGAGGACGAGGATGACGTCCACCAGGGGCGCGATGTTGATGCCCGAGATGAATTCTTCGTCGGCCCCGGTGTTCTTCATGAAGGACGTTCGGCGGTCTTCAGTTCCGACGCGAGGATACCCGCCATGGAATCCGTCTCCGCCAGGATGTCCTTGATCTGCTTTTGATAGGCGTTGAAGGCGATCACGCAGGGGATCGCCACGAGGAGCCCCGCCGCCGTGGCCAGGAGCGCCTCGGAAAGTCCCTGCATCACCACCTCGGGTCCGGCGCCCACCTCGTGGGCCAGGTCGTGGAAGGCCTTGATCACTCCCAGGACGGTCCCGAAAAGGCCGATGTAAATGGCGTTGTTGCCCAGGGTGTTGAGGATGATCATGCGCAGGTCCAGACGGCGCTTTTCTTTCGAGGCCGAGGCCGCCATGGCGCTTTCCGCCGGGCCGGAGCCCTGGCCCGCGCGCGAGAGCCCCGCGGACAGGACGCGGGCGGCGCAGCCGCTCAAGCCCTCCAGGGCCTTCAGGGCTTTGGCCGCGTCCCGGTCCTCAAGATAGCCGGCGAAAGCCCCGGACGCGGCCTTCAGGTCCTTCCTCTCCCGGGAAAAGACGATCCCCCGCTCGATCATGATGGCGATCGCCGCCACAGAGCACAGGATCAGGACGTAGATCACCCACTCCCCGCCGGTCAGGGCCATCGCCCGCAGCATGCCTAGGATCATCTCGCTTCACTCTCCTCTTCTTCATTTTTCTTGGCGTAGAGCCGCAGGAGCGACGAACACATCTCGGCCTGCACGATCTTCTCCCTCTCGAGGCCGAAATAGGACAGGAGCTTGGAGTAATCCTCTCCGCCGCCCAGTTCCCCCAGATAGCGCATGGCCATGGCCCGCACGACCCATTCCTGGTCGTTCAGCGAGCGGAGGAGGACGTCCTTGCCCATGGGCTCTCCCAGCCGCAGCACGACCTGGGAGGCGTAGATCCGGATGATGGGCGAGCGGTCCAGCCGGGAGACGCCGAGAAGGATGGAGACGGCGTCGTCGTATCCCCAATGCCGGAAGGCCTCCACCGCGGCGAACCGGTCCTGCACGCTGTTCTCCCGGCGCAGGGCCTCCTGGAAAAGCGCCAGGTGGCTGCGGTCCTTGCTGTAGGAGAGCGCGATCAGGGCGAAGCTGCGCACGTCGGGGTTCTTGCCTTCCCGCGCGAGCCGGACCAGTTCGTCCAGGAGCTGGAAGTCTTTCGTGCCGGCCAGCCCTTCCGCCAGGAGGTAGCCGAGCACCGTGTAGCGCGACTTGAGCCCGATCCCGTTGGGAGTGACGAGCGAGTTCAGGTCCAGGTAGGCGGGGGATTTGTTGGCCATGTCCTCCGTCAGGCGCAGGTCCTCCTTTTCCCGGAGCATCTTCAAAAGCTGGAAATTGACCCTGGAATCCACCGGCTCGTCCTCGGGGATCCGCAGCCGCGGGGCCGTGACGATGAGGGGTTCCAGTTCGAACAGCACGTCCGCCGCCGGCTTGACGGTTTTCTCCGTCACGGACTGCGACGGGGCCTCCGGCCGCCTCTTGCGCTCGCGCCTCTGCCGGTCCTGTTCTATCTTCGCCGGAAAGAGCTTGAGGGCGGCGATGCTGATCTCGGCCATCACGAACTCGTTCGAAGAGGAGAGCGTCTGCTCGCGGTTGATCTGGTCGACGAGGAGGTCGTAGTCCTCGACGGCGCCCACGTCCCCGAGGACTTTGGCCGAGAGGGCCCGCACCAGCCAGTCGTTGGACGTCAGGTTGGACCGCAGATAATCCAGGCCCGGCTTCCGGCCCAGCGCGACCAGGCCCCGGGCGGCGATCACGCGGATGAGCAGGGAATCGTCGTTCTTGACCGAGTCCTCGAATATGGGGACGGCCTCGGGGAATCCCCAGGTCTCCAGCGCCTCCATCGCCGCGAAACGGATCCCGATGTTCCGCGACCACAGGGCCTCTTTGAAATAAACGGCGTCGTTCTTGTCCTTCAAGCTCGCCAGGGCGATCAGGGCGATGGAACGGACGTTGGGCTGGTTGTCCCAGCGGGCGACCGTGGTGAGGCGCTGTTTCAGGTTCTGCTCGCTGATGACGCGGACGTGCTTGATGCCCTCCCACCCCAGGGACTCGGCCAGGGCCACCCCCAGGCGCGTGTAGCGGTTCTTGAGCTCCAGTCCTTCCGGGGTCACGAAGGTCTTCAAGTCCTCCAGGAGGGGGGTCTCCTCCGACCCGGTGGACTCGGACTTGCCCAGGCTGGTCTCGTCGAGAAGCTCGATCAGCTTCTGGATGATCTGGGGATCCACGGTCCGGAAGACGGTGCTCGTGGACCCCTCGACGGGCGGCGGCTGGTAGATGGAGATCTGCGGCTTGAGCCAGGTCGGCCCGGACTTTTTTTCGGCCGCCCCGGCCCCGCCGGCGGCCAGGAGCGCGGCCGCGGCCCCCAGGATCAGAAAGAACCGTTCCCGGGTCATTTTTTCTTGGCCGGAGCGGGCCGCTCCGGCTCGGCCGCTCCCGCCCGCTCGATCACGAGTTTTTTGAGGATGATGGGGGTGACGGGCTTGTCGTTCGGGCCCTTCTCCGCCGCGCCCATCCTGGTGACGATCTCCTGGCCCGAGATCACCTCGCCGAATATGGTGTGGCGGCCGTTCAGCCAGGGGGTGGGGACATGGGTGATGAAGAACTGCGACCCGTTGGTGCCCGGCCCGGAATTGGCCATGGCCAGAAGACCCGGACGGTCGAACACGATCCCCGGCACGATCTCATCTTGGAAACGGTATCCCGGTCCGCCCGTCCCGTTGCCGATGGGGCAGCCGCCCTGGACCATGAAGTTGGGGATGACGCGGTGGAAGGTCAATCCGTCATAAAAGGGGCGCTTCACTTTCTGCCCCGTCTTCGGGTCCGTCCATTCCTTCTCTCCCTTGGCGAGGCCCGTGAAATTGGCGACCGTGACGGGCGTCTCCTTCTCGAAAAGACGGCAGACGATCTTCCCCAGGGACGTCTCGAAAACGGCGCGGAGCTCGCCGGCG
>MGUT01000054.1:3887-16002 GCA_001800095.1 Elusimicrobia bacterium RIFCSPLOWO2_01_FULL_64_13
TTTCTCCTCTCCCGACAGGTTCCCCGCCGCCGCCATCCCGACCATTCCCACGATCAACCATCCCTTCAATTTTCGCATCTCATGCCTCCCTCTCGCTGGATGTCCGGACCTACTGCCCTCCGATCAAAAGCTTGGGGATGCGGAGCGTCGGCTGTCCGTCGGACACCGGGACCCCCTGGCCGTCCTTGCCGCAGGTCCCCACTCCCCAGCCGATGTCCCTCCCGACCAGATCGATGGATCCCAGGACCTCGGGACCGTTGCCCAGAAGCGACGCTCCCCGCACCAGCACCGGAGCGCGGCCGGACTCGATCAGGTAACCTTCCTCGACTTCGAAAACGAAATCGCCCGTCACCGGGTTGACCTGGCCCCCGCCCATCCGCCGCACCAGGAGCCCTTTGGGCACGGACGCGAGGATATCCCGGGGATCGTCCGGGCCCGGGCCGATGAAAGTGTTCGACATCCGCGGGATGGGCTTGTGCTGGTAGGATTCCCTGCGGCCGTGGCCGTTGGAAGGCCTCCCGTCCTTGCCCGCGGTCAGCCGGTCGTAGAGATAGGTCCGGAGAACGCCTTTCTCCACCAGGACCGTCCTCTCGGACCTGGTGCCCTCGTCGTCGAAAATGAATGAGCCGCGATGGTTCTTGAGAGTGGGATCGTCGACCACCGTGACCTTCTCATGGGCGACCGTCTTCCCCACCTTGCCGGAATAGACCGGGGAGATCCCCTTCTGCACCCCGTCCGCCTCAAGGGAATGGCCGATGGCCTCGTGGATCATGGTGCCTCCCGCCTCGGACTCGAGGACCACCGGCATCTCCCCCACGGGGGCCGGGGGCGCCGAGAGTTTCCGGATGGCCCGGTCCGCCGCCATGACCGCAATTTTACAAGGATCGTTCGCATCAAAGAGCTCATAGCCCGCCAGGGCTCCCAGGACCTCGGTCGCGGTCTGGAGGACCCCGCCGGATTCGGCGACCACTGTCGCGGCGAAGACGAGATAGACCCTCTCCTCCGAGAAGGCCGAGAGGCCGTTCCCGCCGTTCAGGCTCACGCCCGCCACGGTCTTGCGCCTCTCGCCGTAGGTGAGGCTGATCTGGCGTATGACCCCCGCCCGGGGATGGGCGCGGGCGGCGGCCTCGGCCCTGGAGAGGAGCCGGACCTTCTCCTCCAGGGGGATTTCAGACGGGTCCCTGCGGATCTCGTGGCGCTCGGTCCGGGGGTTTTGGGAAAGGGTCCGGACCTGCCCGCCGGTCCTCCGGGTCAGGCCCGCCGACAGGTCCCGGGACAGCCGTTCCACGGCGCGGTCTTCCCAGCCGTCCACGTGCCCGAAGCGGGTCTCTTCCCCCGCGATGAAGCGCAGGGCGATCCCGCGGGCCTCCCCGGTTTGGATCTCGTCGACGCGGCCGTCCTCATAGGTGAGGCCGGTCCCGCGGGAGTCCTCCGCGTAGAGTTCCGCGTAGTCCCCGTGGGAGAGGTGCCGCGAAAGCGTCCCCAGGTCCGGTTGTTCCATGGCGGTCAACCGGACGCGGGCAGCGTGATGGTGAATTGGCTGCCCGCCCCGATCTTCGATTCGACCCGGACCTTCCCGCCGTGGGATTCGACCAGGCGCTTGACCAGGGCCAGCCCCAGCCCCGCCCCCTCCACCTGGCCGGTGAAGGACTCCTCGACCTGGTAGAATTTCTGGAAAATCTTGTCCAGTTCTTCGGAGGGAATGCCCACCCCGTCGTCTTCCACGATAAGCGATGTCTCATTCCCCCGTTCCGCGGAGGAAAGGGTGATCATCTTCTCCTCCTTCGAATTGAATTTGGCCGCGTTCTCCACGAGACCCTTGATGGCCTCCTTGAACTTCTCCGCGTCGACGTTCACCGGCCTGGCCGAATCCAGGGAGGAGTCCAGCGCCACCCTGGCCTTTTTCTCGGCGAGGAACGTCTCCATGGCGGCCACGGACTCCTCCGCCAGGGCCTTGAGGGAGCAGGGCTTCAGGTCCAGGGTCATCTGCTCGGCCTCGACCATGGAGAAGGAGATCAGTTTTTCCACGAGCCCTTTCAAGTGGAGGCCCTGCGTGTGGATGGCCTGGAGCCCCTTCTTGGTGAAGGGGCTCGCCCCCATGATCGCCTCGTCCTCAAGGATCATGGGCGTATATCCCGTGATGGCCACCAAAGGCGTCTTCAGCTTGTGCGACATGAGGGAGAGGAAATCCCGCTTGAGCCTTTCCTCTTTTTTTTCAGCGGTCACGTCCCGGAAGACCGTCAGGTGTCCGATCAATTCGCCCTTGTCGGACTGGATGAGCTTCACGAGGCCGGAGAGGATGAGGGTCTTCCCCTCCGCGCGGGAGGCCTCGAAAGCCGACTCGGACGCCTTCTCGGACCGGAGGGACGGGATCGCCGGGACGGTCTGGAAATGGGAGAGCAGCTCCCAGATGTTCTCGGGGGATTGACCGTCTTCCTGGACTCCGAGCAGCGCGCGGGCCGCGGGATTGGCGGCCAGGAACCGGCCTTCCTCGTCGGAAAGCACCGCCCCTTCCGCCATCTGCGCGAAGATGGTCTCCACTTTCTCCTTCTCCTGGCGGAGGGAGGAGAAGAGCCGGGCGTTCTGGATGGCCACGGCCGTCTGGGCCGCGAAGGCCTCCAAGAGCATCCTGTCCTCTTCGGAAAAACCGTTCGGGTCCTTGCGGTTGATGGCCTGGACCACGCCCATCAGGTTCCCCTGGTAGACCATGGGCACGCACAGGATCGAGCGGGTGACGAATTTGGTCTTCTCGTCCCCCCGCCGGGTCCAGCGCGGGTCCGTTTTCGGGTCGTTGACGATCAGGGGCCTCCCTTCCTGGGCGACCCAGCCGGCGATGCCCTCGCCCATCTTGAGGCGGATGGTCTTGAGCTCGCGGCCGGCCTCGCCGAGGGCGATGTCGAAGACGAGCTCATTCGTCTTCTGGTCCAGGAGGAGGAGGGACCCCGTCTCCGCGCCCACGACCTGCGCTGCCAGCTCCAGAACGACCTTGAGCAGCCGGTCGATGTCGAGGGTGGAGGCGAGGATGCGGTTCGCGTTGAGGAGCGGTTCGATGTCTTTGAGGTTCATCCGAAGGGCCGGCGGAGCGCTAGAACTTAGTAATCGTAGACCACACCCAGAAGATAGGAGAAAGTCCTGTAATTATAACGGTAGGTCTGCTCGTATTTCATGTTGGAACGCGACCAGCCGAGATGGTTCAGGGCTTGGAACCGGAGGTTGCGCGTCACCGGGTAGGTCAGGCCGAAATTGGCGTAATATTCGTTGGCGTGGATCTTGTCCGTTCCGTAAGCGCCCCCGGAATCCTGGACCGGACGGTCGGAGTAATTCCGGCGGACATAGGTGAAGCCGGCCGACAGGATCCAGGGCCTCTGGCCGAGCAGGAGATTGAATCCGGGAGCGACGGAGACTTCCTTGTAGGCGTAATAATTGGAGTTGAACCGGGTCTTGCCGGCGTCGTAATTGTTCTGGTTGGAGGACAGCAGGTTCAAGGTCATTCCGAGAGTGGAGAGCAGTTTCACGTTCTCGCTGAAAGCGAACGGCAGCTCGAGGCTGGAAGAGAGGATGTGGCTGGAATCCCGGCGCCCCTTCCCGGACAGGTCGCCGGAAAGGAGCACGATCTTCTGGTCGGTGAAGCCCCGGCGGGTGAAAAAATACGATCCCTCCGCCCGCGCCTTCTGCCCGCCGAAGAACGGGAAAGGCGTCCGGTAGGCCAGGTAAAAGCCGTGGTTGTCGGTGTTCAGGGTCTTGGACCCCGCGTTCTCCCGGCCCAGGTTCTTCTCCTGGGATTCGAGGCTGGCGTAGTTGCGGAAATTGATGTGGTAGAAATCGTAGCCCAGCCGCAGCGAGGACTCCTCGCCCAGGGACCGTTCCGCTTCCAGGTTCGTGGATTCCTTCTCGAAGTCGAAGAGGCCCTTGCCCCACTTTTCGTCGGCGGTCTCCTTCAGGAGCTGGATGCGGTAGCCGCCGGAGGTCTTGAATTGCCAGGCCCGGAGCGGGCTCCAGACCGCCTTGAAGTTCACGGCGTGGTCCTGCGTCTGCTGGAACAGGGTCCCGCCTCCGACCAGGTCCTTGACCGACTTGGTCCCCCGCCAGGAGCCGGAGAGGGTGGGGATGAGGGTCCATTGCTCGTTCAGGGTGACGGCGGGAGCCGCCGTGACTCCGACGTTCCCGGAAAGGTCGGAATCCTGATTCTCGAAGAAGTATTGCCCGCCCAGGAGCCGGGCGTTGATGACGGGAGAGACCTTGACCGCCGCGGCGGGGACGGACAGGACCGCGGCCAAGCCCAGAGAAAGACTCAAACGGGCGGAGTTCTTCACAATCGCCTGTATCATATCTTTTCCTGAACGGTTTTGCCACCCTTCTTCTTCGGGGCCGTCAGCATCCGGTTCACCGCGGCCAGATACGCCTTGGCGCTCGCCTCGATGATGTCCGTCGAGGCCCCCCGGCCGAGGAATTTCCGGCCTTTGTCGTCCAGCCGGACCGTCACCTCCCCCAGGGCGTCCTTGCCGCTCGAGATGGCGCGCAGGGAATAGTCCTCCAGGACGGGCTTCCACCCCGTCATTTTGTCGATGGCCCGGTACGTGGCGTCCACGGGACCGTCCCCGCAGGCGGCTTCCTGCGTGACCTTGCCCCCGCGCTTCAGCCTGACGGTCGCCGTGGGAATGGTCCCGGTCCCGGAAGAGGTGTTCAGGTAATCCAGCGAGAAGACCGTGCGGGCGACGCTTTTGTCCTCGGACACGAGAGCGACCAGGTCGTCGTCGAAGACGTACTTCTTCTTGTCCGCCAGGGCCTTGAACCGCCCGAAGAGCTGGTCCAGCTCCCTGGCGGAAAGGCGGTAGCCCAGGTGCTTCAGGCGGTTGTCGAGGCCGTTCCGCCCCGAGCGCGCCGTCAGCAAGAGGACGCTCTCCTCGATGCCCACGTCGGACGGGTTCATGATCTCGTAGGTCATGGGATGCTTGAGCATCCCGTCCTGATGGATCCCGGAGGAATGGGAGAACGCGTTCGCCCCGACGACCGCCTTGTTGGCCTGGACGGCCATCCCGGTGATCTGGCTGACCAGGCGGCTGGAGCGGTAGATCTCCCCGGCGCGGACCCCGGTCTCGACGTTGAAAAGCTTCCTGCGGGTCCGCAGGGCCATGACGATCTCTTCCAATGAGGCGTTCCCCGCCCGCTCTCCCAGGCCGTTGACGGTGCACTCCACCTGGCGGGCGCCGTTCAGCACGGCGGACAGCGAATTGGAAACGGCCAGGCCCAGGTCGTTATGGCAATGGACCGAGATCACGGTCTTTTTGATGTTGGGCACCTTCTCGTACAGGGCGCGGATCAGGCTCCCGAATTCGGACGGGATGGAATAACCCACCGTGTCCGGGATGTTGACCGTGGAGGCGCCGGCGTCGATCACGGCCGTGACCACCTGGCAGAGATAGTCGAAGTCGGAGCGCACGGCGTCCTCGGGAGAGAATTCGACGTTCGCGGTATAGCGGCGGGCGTGCTTCACCATCCCCACCGCGCGGTCGAGGACCTGCTGGCGGGTCATCTTCAGCTTGTGCTTGATATGGATGTCGCTCGTCGCGATGAAGGTATGGATGCGCGGGTGCCTGGCCCCTTTGACCGCGTTCCAGCAGGCGTCGATGTCGCCGGGGATCGCGCGGGACAGGCCGCAGATCTCGGGGGGGTTGCGGCCGGGACCCTCGCCGTTCTTCCGCCCGGCGCGGCCGACGGTCTCCGCGATGCGCTTGACCGCGGCGAAATCGCCGGGAGAGGAGATCGGGAAACCCGCTTCGATGACGTCGACGCCGAGACGGGCGAGCTGCTTGGCGACCTCCAGCTTGTCGTTTCCATCCATGCTGCAGCCCGGAGATTGCTCCCCGTCGCGCAGGGTCGTATCGAAGATGATGACGCGATCCACTTTTTTTCCCTCCTTTTTCAAGATCCGCGGGAGGCGGCCATGCGCCTCAAGCGGTACGTCCGCCAGAGATACTCGATGATCCCCGAAGCGATGTAGCCCACGAAGACCACGAACAGGGTGTTCTGGGGATAGGCGTAGATCATCAGGCACACCAGGACCATGATGAGGAAGGCCCGCAGGGACCTCGGCTTGAATAGGTTCATCCGCTTCAGCGACGAATAACGCAGCCCCGAGACCATGAGGACCGACAGAACGAAGATGATGCCCGGCAAAAGATGAAAGAAGATCGGTATCTGCTTCATGACCAGGGCGATGGTCCGCGCCTTCTTTCCGCCGGACCAGATATCGTAAAGGATCACGAAGCTCGCCAGGATGCCGCCCGCGGCCGGGATGGGCAGGCCGATGAAATACGGGGAGGACTCTTCCTCCGCGAGGGCCTTCAAATTGAATTTCGCCAGGCGCAGCGCCCCGCAGATGATGTAGAGCACCGTGAGGGCGAACCCGATCCGGCCGTAGTCCTTGAGCACCAGGAGATACATCATGAAGGCCGGCGCTATCCCGAAACTGACCAGGTCCGCCAGGGAATCGAATTCGACCCCGAAGCGGCTCGAGGACCCCGTCCAGCGCGCCACCCTGCCGTCGAGGATGTCGAGGAGGATCGACACGATCGTGCACCAGGCGGCCGTGTGCCACTCCCCCCGGATGGAGGCCGCCATGGAATAGACTCCCAGGCCCATGTTGGCGGCGGTGATCAGGCTGGGAAGGACGAACACGCCGGAGATCATGTCAGGCGGGAGGAACGGCCCGCTTCCTCCAGGCGACCACGGACGCCCCCCCGATCACGCGCTCTCCCTTGGACACGCAGATGACGGAGTCTTCCGGCACCGCCAGGTCCACCTGGGAGCCGAACCGGATGAGGCCGATGCGTTCCCCCGCGTCCACCGGCTGGCCGGAACGCACCCAGCAGGCGATCCGGCGGGCGATGAACCCCGCGATCTGCCTGACGACCACCCGTCCTCCGGACTGTTCGATCACGATCAGGTTCTGTTCGTTCTCGAACGAGGCGCGAGGGTCCCTGGCGTCCAAGAACTTTCCCGTAATATATCGGATATCGCCTATTATACCAGATATGGGGGAACGTTGGACATGGATGTCGAAGATGGAAAGGAAGATGCGGATGACCTTGGCCCGGCCCCCCAGCTCCGGGCTCCATTCCTCTGCCACCTCCAGGACGCGTCCGTCCCCTGGGGCCAGGATGGCGCCGGGGTCTTGGGGGACGGCTTGCGCCGGGTCACGGAAGAAATAAGTTGAAAACAGAGCCAGAATGAGGAGGATGGCGCCCAGGACCCGGCAGACGGTCATGGGGATGGGAATGAGGAGGCAAGCCCCGGCGAGAAAGGAAAGGATGAAGGGGAACCCTTCACGGGCTATCGGGATTCTGCCCATAGGGCGTGATTGAATTTCCCGAAGGAAATTCTAGAGAACCGTGACGGTCCCCCCCGCCGCCAAGATCTTGGCCTTGGCCTTCTCGGAGAAGGATTGCGCGGAGACTTTGAGCGGTTTTGTGATCTCGCCCTCGCCCAGGACCTTGACGGCGCGGTTGGAGCGGACGAGACCCTCCTCGGCCAGGACTTGGGGAGTGACTTCCGAGTTGGGACCGAAGCGCTTGCCCAACTCGGCGACGTTGACGACGGAGTTCCTCTCGGGGAAAGGGGGCGTGAAACCGCGCTTCGGGATGCGGCGGATGAGAGGGATCTGGCCGCCCTCGAAACCGATCATCTTTCCGTCGCCGGAGCGGGATCGCTGTCCCTTCATTCCCCGGGTGGCGTGCCTGCCGTGGCCGGAGCCGACTCCGCGGCCGACGATCTTCCTGCGGTGGCGCGACCCGTCCGCGGGCCGGAGATTCGATAAGGAAAGCTCGGCTTTCTGTTTCATGTTCAGACCTCCGCCAGCTCCTTGTTGCGCAGCTTCGCGACGGACTCCTTGGAACGCAGGCTCTCCAGCCCCTGCATGGTGGCGTAGACCACGTTGAAGGAATTCGTCGTTCCCAAAGACTTCGTGAGGATGTCCTTGACTCCGAGGACTTCCAGGACCGCGCGGACCGCGCCTCCGGCCACGACCCCGGTCCCCGGGGCCGCCGGCTTCATGAGGACCCGCCCGGCCCCGAAAACGCCCATCACCTCATGGGGGATGGTGGAACCCACAAGAGGCACATGGATCAGTCCCTTGCGGGCCCGGGCCGCCGCCTTGGCGATGGCCGACTGGATCTCCCGGGCCTTGCCCATGGATACGCCCACGTGCCCCTGCCCGTCGCCCACCACCACGAGGCAATTGAAAGAAAAGCGCTTGCCGCCCTTGACCACTTTGGCGACGCGATTGATGGTGATGACGGTCTCGGAAAGAGTGAACTGCGTCGAATCGATTCTCATTTAGAACTCCAGTCCTGCTTCTCTGGCGCCGTCGGCCAACGCCTTGACCCTGCCGTGGTACACCCGTCCCCCCCGGTCGAAAACGACTTTCTTGATGCTGGCGCCGATGGATTTCTGGGCGATGAGCTTGCCCACCTTCTTGGCGGCGTCGATGTTCCCGCCGGAACCCTTGGCGCCCTCGCCGGCCTCGCGCGAGGAGGCGGAGACGAGGGTCTTGCCGGACGCGTCGTCCACCACCTGGGCGTAGATGTGCTTCAGGCTCCGGTAAACGGAAAGGCGGGGACGCAGCGGCGTCCCGAAGACCTTCCTGCGGACCCTGCTCTTCCTGAAAGAATAGTTCTTAGACCTCGATCCCACTTTTCTGTCTCCTTATCCTCTTTCTACTTCTACTTTCACTCTCTATTTCTTGGCCCCGGCCGCTCCGGCTCCGGCTCCGGCGGCTCCGGCCGCCTTCCCCGCCTTGCGCACGACGCGCTCGCCCAGGTAGCGGATGCCCTTGCCCTTGTAGGGCTCGGGAGGGCGGAGGGAGCGGATCTTGGCCGCGGTCACGCCCAGGAGGTCCCGGTCGGGGCAGGTCAGGGTGACGAGGGTCTGCTTCGGGTCCACGCTGAACTGCACGAGCGGGGGCACGGGAAAATTGATCGGATGGGAAAAACCCAGCTGAAGATTCAGGACCTGTCCGTTCTTGGCCGCGCGGTATCCCACTCCCTGCAGTTCCAGCTCCTTTTTCCAGGACTGGACCAACCCGGACACCATGTTCGCGATCAGGGTCCTGGTGAGGCCGTGGAGGAGCGGAGCGTTCAAAGAGGCCGGGGTCTTCGGGGACACCAGGATCGTCCCCTGGTCCACCCGGACCTCGAGTTCCGCCGGGATCGCCTTGGACAGGGTCCCGCCCGGGCCCTTGATCTCGATCACGGACCCCAAGACCCTGGCGGTCACTTTGTCCGGGATCGGTATGGGTTTCCTTCCGACTCTGCTCATGATTTCACCACACGTGGCAGAGGACTTCGCCGCCGCATTTGGCCGCGCGGGCCTTCTTATGGCTCATCAGTCCCTTGGACGTGGAAAGGATGGCCACGCCCAGCCCTCCGTTCACCCGGGAGATGCGGTCGGCGGGCTGGTAGACCCGCAGGCCCGGCCGGGACACCCGCTTCACGCCGCTGATCACCGGCTCTTTTGAGTCGGTGTATCGGAGCTGGATCCGCAGAAAGGGAACGTTATGCTCTTCCATGAGCCGGTAACCGGCGATATATCCCTCGTCTTTCAAGACCTTGGCGAGGGCCAGCTTGATCTTGGATTGGGGGACGTCGGCCTTTTCGTGCCCTTTGGCGCTGGCGTTCCTTATCGACGTCAAAAAATTAGCTATCGGATCCATTTGACTCTCCCTGGAAGTCCCGCTACCAGCTGGACTTGGTCACTCCGGGGATCTCCCCGCGCAGCGCCAAATTCCTGAAACAGATGCGGCAGACCCCGAAATCCCTGTAGAAGCCCCGGGCGCGCCCGCACTGGGAACAGCGGTTGCGGAAGCGCGACGCGAACTTCTGCTTCTTTTTCATCTTCGCCATCCAAGCGATCGTTGCCATGAAATCTCCTAAAACCCTATTTTTTCCTTTTCTTGAACGGGAAACCCAGATGCTCCAGGAGCGTCCGCGCTTCATCGTCCGTCTTCGCGGTGGTGGCGATCGTGATGTTCATCCCGCGGATCTTTTCGGATTTTTCCAGGTCGATCTCGAGGAAGATGTGCTGTTCGGTCAGGCCCAGGTTGTAGTTCCCGTGTCCGTCGAAAGCTCCGTCCTCCAGCCCCCGGAAGTCCCGGATCCTGGGGATGGCCATCGTGACCAGCCGGTCGAAAAATTCATACATCCGCCAGCGCCGCAGGGTCACCTTGATGCCGATGGGCATGCCCTGGCGGACCTTGAAATTGGAGATGGAGCGCTTGGCCCGGGTCACGACGGGCTTCTGGCCCGTGATGGCCGCGATCTCTTCGGAGGCCTGGTCCACGACCTTGACGTTCTCCCTGGCCTCGGAAAGCCCGACCCCCACGACGATCTTCTCGAGCTTGGGCACGGCCAGGTCGTTCTTGTAGCCGAACTTCTCCTTGAGCTGGGGCACGACTTCCCGGAGGTAGTGCTGCTTGAGCCTGGGTTCCATTCTTTCCGCCACCGCGCCGGTCCCGCTCATTCGATCATCTCCGAACAGTTCCGGCAAGTCCGCACTTTCCCGCCGTCCTTCAAGATCTCCGTCTTGGGGCGGGTGGGGCTGTCGCACTTCGGACAGATGAGCATGAGCTTCGACTGGTGCACCGGGGCCTCCACCTTGAGGATGCCCCCCTGCTCGTTCTGCTTGGCGCGCTGGTGCTTGGTCACGATATTGATCTTGGAGACGATGTACTTTTCCCCGCCTTCCCTGCGAAGGATCTCGCCGCGCTTGCCGCGGTCCTTGCCCGAAAGCACCATGACCTTGTCTTTTTTCTTCAGTCTCACGGGATACATGCCTCTGCTTTTCCCGCGCCGGTCACACGACCTCCGGCGCCAGGGAGATGATCTTCAAAAAATTCCTTTCGCGCAGCTCGCGCGCCACCGGGCCGAAGATGCGGGTGCCCTTCGGTTCCCCTTCCTCGTCCACGACGCAGGCGGCGTTGTCGTCGAATTTGACGAGGGAGCCGTCGGCGCGGTGGCATTCCTTGACGGTCCGCACGATCACCGCGCGGACCACCTGGCCTTTCTTGATCGCCGCGGTGGGCAGGGCGTCCTGGACGGAGGCGATGATGATGTCCCCCAACGACGCCGTGCGGTGCCGGGTGCCTCCCAGGATCCGGAAGCAGCGGATGGACCGGGCCCCCGAATTATCCGCCACCTTGAGGATGGAGCGTTCCTGGATCATTTTTTCAAGATCTCCACGATGGTCCAGCGTTTGGTCCGCGACAGCGGCCGGGTCGCGCGGATGCGGACCTTGTCGCCGGTCTTGGACTGGTTCTGCTCGTCATGAGCGTAAAATTTGCCGCGCATATTCAGGGTCTTCCCGTACATGGAGTGGCGCACCGTCCGCTCCACCCGGACGACGCGGGTCTTGTTCATCTTGTCCGAAAGGACGAAACCGACGCGTTCTTGTTTCATGATTTTCCACCTATTTCGTTTTGACGCAGCCAGGTCTTCAGACGCGCCCTGTGCTTCCTCAAATTGCGGATCTGCAGGCCGTTCTTCAACGGGCTCACCGAGTGGGTCAGCCGGAGCTTGAACAGCTTCTCTTCCGTCTCCTTCAGCTGGGCCAGGAGTTCGGGTCTGGGCAGGGCCTGGATCAGGGCGCGATCCTGGGTCTTCATGGTCACCTCTGCACGAACCGGGCCCGCAACGGGAGCTTGTGCGTGGCCAGGGTCATGGCTTCTTTGGCCAGTTCCGGCGTCATGCCTTCCAGTTCGAACATGATCCGTCCCGGCTTGACGACCGCCACCCAGAATTCCGGAGCCCCTTTCCCCTTGCCCATGCGGGTCTCCGCGGGCTTCTTCGAGATCGGCTTGTCGGGGAAGATCCGGATCCAGAGCTTTCCGCCCTTCTTGATGAAACGGGTCAGGGCCACGCGGGTGGCCTCGATCTGGCGGGCGGTGACCCAGGAGGAGGTCATGGCCTGCAGGCCGTATTCCCCGAAGGCGACCTCGTTGCCGCCCTTGGACCAGCCTTTCAGGCGGCCGCGCTGGCTCTTGCGGTATTTGACCCTTTTAGGCATCAGCATGTCAGGCCACCCCGTCCTTGCCTTCCTCGATGATCGGGTTCTCTTCCGCGGC
>MGUT01000054.1:16018-20306 GCA_001800095.1 Elusimicrobia bacterium RIFCSPLOWO2_01_FULL_64_13
CTGGGTCTCCTCGGCCACGCGGGCCAGTTCCTCGATGCGTTCCTTCTCGACGAGTTTGGCGGCTTCGTCGATGATCTCGCGCTCGGTCTTCTTATAAAGCTCTTTCTTGAAGATCCAGACCTTCACTCCGATCTTGCCCATCTTGGTGTTGGCCTCGCTGAACCCGTAATCGATGTCGGCCCGGAAGGTCTGCAGGGGCACACGCCCTTCCTTCATCCATTCCTGGCGGGCGATCTCGTTGCCCCCCAGCCGTCCGCCCACCATGATCTTGACGCCCTGGGCGCCGCCCTGCATGGTGCGCTCGATGGACTTCTTCATGGCCCGGCGGTAGCCGATGTTGCGCTCCAGCTGCAGCGCGATGCTGTCGGAGACGAGCTTCGCGTCGAGCTCGGGGCGCTGGATCTCCAGCACGCTCACGTTGACGGAACCCTTGAGTCCCGTGAGCTCCTCGAGGTCCTTGATGATATTCTCGATGTCCTGGCCCTTCTTGCCGATGACGATGCCGGGGCGCGCGGTGTAGATGTTGACCCGCAGATATTTCCCGGCGCGCTCGATCACCACGCGGGAGACCGCGGCCAGCTTGAGCTTGTCCCGCAGATATTTCCGGATGGACTGGTCCTCCTCCAGAAGCGTGGGGAAGTCGCGCTTCGAGAACCATTTCGAGTCCCAGTCGGCGATGTAGCCGAGGCGGATGCCTTTCGGATGAACTTTTTGTCCCACGGTCTATCTTCCCCCTCTGGCGGACTGGTCGGAGACCACCACGGTCAGGTGGCAGGTCTTCCGCTTGTAGGTGGCGCCCCGGCCCATGGCGTGCGCCCGCATGCGCTTCATCACCGGGCCCTGGCCGACCCAGGCGCCCGAAACGATGAGGCGCGGGTTCTTGGCTTCGGGGTCCCCGGCGTTGGCCGCGGCGCTCTTGATGGTCTTGCCGATGAACGTGGCGCAGCTCTTCGTCACGAAGGACAGCGCCGTCAAGGCCTTGGGAACGGGCTTCCTGCGGATGAGTCCCAGGACCTGGTTCACTTTTCTGGGCGCGAAACGCGCGAATCTGCCTCGGGCTATGGCTTCCATGGTCGTCAGGTCAGCGAAGTCGCTTCTTTGGTATGGGCGATGCCGTGGCCCTTGAAAAATCTGGTGGGAGAGAACTCCCCGAGGCGGTGTCCCACCATCTGCTCGGAGATATAGACGGGGAAGAACTTCCTGCCGTTATGGATGGCAAGGGTGTGCCCAACGAAATCCGGCGTGATCACGGACGCCCTGGCCCAGGTCCTGATGACCTTCTTCTCCGCGGCCTGGTTCATCTTCGTGATCTTGCCCAGCAGCCTTTCATCTATGTAAGGACCTTTTTTCGTCGAACGCGACATCGATTTTCTCCTTGATCAGGCCAGGACCTGTTTATCTTTGCCGCCCGTCTGCCGCCGGGAAATGATGAGACGGTCCCAGACCTTCTTCTTGCGGGTCTTGAATCCCTTGGCCGGCTGGCCCCAGGGGGACGACGGATGGTTGGCTCCCTTGGACTTGCCCCGGCCGCCGCCGTGGGGATGGTCCACCGCGTTCATGGCGGTGCCCCGCACCGTGGGACGGACGCCCATGTGGCGGGACCTGCCGGCGTTGCCCAGGGTCACGTTCTCGTGCTCGATGTTGCCGACCTGTCCGATCGTGGCCCGGCAGCGCATGGAAAAAAGACGGATCTCGCTGGAAGGCATCTTCACCGTCGCGTAGTCGCCCTCCTTGGCCATAAGCTGGGCCGAGGTCCCGGCCGAACGGACCATCTGCCCGCCGTTGCCGGGAATGAGCTCGATATTGTGCAGGAGAGTCCCTTCGGGCATCTCGGACAGGGACAGGCTGTTGCCCGTCTTGATGTCGGCCTGGGGGCCGGAAAGGATGGTGTCGCCCACGGCCAATCCTTCCGGATGAAGGATGTAGCGCTTTTCCCCGTCGGCGTAATGCACCAGCGATATCCGGGCGCTGCGGTTGGGATCGTACTCGATGGAGACGACCTTGGCCGGGACCCCGTCCTTGTCCCTTTTGAAATCGATGATCCGGTACCTCTGCTTGTGGCCGCCGCCCTGGTGGCGGACCATGACCTCGCCCGTGTTGTTCCGGCCGCCCTTCTTGCGCAGGGACAGCGTGAGGGACTTCTCCGGCTTCGTCCGGGTCAGGGTGGAAAAGTCCTCGACCGTGATGAAGCGGCGCGAGGGCGTATAAGGATTGAAACTCTTGATGGCCATGGCCTAGGACTTCGCCTCCTGTTCGATCTTGATCTCCTGCCCCTTCTTGAGGGTGACGATCGCTTTCTTCCAGTCCGGCCGTCTCCCCTGGGGGCGGCCCATCGCCAGCCGGCGGAGCTTTCCCCTGCAGTTGGCGGTGCGGACCTTTTCCACGTTCACGTTGAAAATCTTCTCGATGACCCTGCGGATCTCGCCCTTGGAGGAGTCGGGATCGACCCGGAATACGTACTGGTTGAACTTCTCCTTGAGGATGGCGGAGCGCTCGGTGATGACCGGCGATTTCAACACGTCGAATTCGTTCCTCATAGGGTCTTAACGGCCTCGGGCGTCAGGATCACCTTGCCCGCGTTCAGGACGTGGAACGCGTGCAGGCTCCGGGACTCCGCCACTTGGAAATCGGGCAGGTTCCTGGAGGCGAGAGTGAGCTTGGGGTCTCCATGGACCACGACAAAAAGCGAGTTGGGAGGACAGGATATCTTTTTCAGCCATTCGGCCACTTTTTTCGTCTTGGCCGTCTCCAGCTCCGGACCTTCGGCCACGACCACGTCGCCGGCCCGCGCCTTGGAGGTCAGGGCCTGCGCGAGGGCGGCCTGCACTTTTTTCCGCGGGAGGTCCTGCCGGTAGGAGCGCGGTTTCGGCCCGAAAATGATGCTCCCGCCCCGCCACAGAGGCGACCGCGACGTGCCGCTTCGCGCCCGCCCGGTGTGTTTCTGTTTCCAGGGTTTCTTGCCCCCGCCCCTGACCTCGCCGCGGCTCAAAGTCGAGTGGGTCCCCCGGCGCTGGTTGGCCAGGTAGGCCGTCACCACCTCGTGGACGAGATGAGGGTTGACCTTGGGCTGGTTGAAGATCTCGGGCAGGTCGGCCTTGCCGGACACCACGCCTCCCCGGTTCAAAATGTCGATCTCGGTCATGTCTTCTTCCCTTCCGGCTTGGCCGGTTTAACGGCCTTCTTGATCGCGGCCTTCTTGGTCGACTTGGCCGCCTGATGGATCACCACGCGTTTGCGCGACCTCGTGGTCTCCTTGACGACGACGATCTGCTCGGGCGCTCCGGGCACGGCCCCCCGGACCAGGAGAAGCCCGTTCTCGGGGTCCACCTTCACCACTTCAAGCTTCTGGATGGTCACCCATTCCCCGCCCATGCGGCCCGCCATCCGGGTCCCCTTGAGCACCCGCTGGGGCTCGCCCGAGCCGCCTCCGCTCGAACCGCGCGAGCGTTCCTTGTCCGAAGCCCCGTGCGAAGCGGGCAATCCGGAAAAACCGTGCCGTTTCATCACCCCGGCGAATCCCTTGCCTTTCGAGATCCCGGAAACGTCGACATAATCGCCGGCGGAGAAGATATCCACCGGGACCTTCCGGCCGATCTCCCATCCCTGGACGCCGGGCGCGCGGAATTCCTTGAGCCACTTGACCGGCTGGAGCGATCTCTTCGTGAACTGCCCCAGGACGGCCTTGGAGACGTGTTTCCCGCACTCGCCCGCGCCGAGCTGGACGGAATCGTAGCCGTTCTTTTCCTTGGTGCGGACGTCCGTCGCCACGCAGGATCCGGCGAAGATCACGGAGACCGGGATCCGCTCCCCCGCTTCTGAAAAAATCTGGGTCATGCCCACCTTCTGTCCCAGGAGGACCCGGGGGGAGAGGGGCTGTTTTTCCGTTTCGCTCATCAGATCGCTCTCTAGCGGGCCACTCCCGTTTTGATCTCCACTTCCACCCCGGCGGGCAGGTCCAGCTTCATCAGGTCTTCGACCGTCTTGGCCGTGGGGTCCATGATGTCCACCAGGCGCTTATGGATGCGGATCTCGAACTGGTCCCGGGACTTCTTGTCCGTGTGCGGGGAGCGGAGCACGGTGTATTTCTTGATCTGGGTCGGCAGAAGCACCGGCCCCACGATGGAAGCGCCGGAGCGCCGCACCGTCTCCACGATCTTCCCGAGGGAATCGTCCAGCATGCGGTGGTCGTACGCCCGCAGGCGTATCCTGATCTTCTGCTGTGTCGCGATCTGCGGCTCTGTCATGGCCATGGGCGGTCTATTCCAGTATCTCGGTGACGACGCCGGCG
>MGUT01000055.1:0-223 GCA_001800095.1 Elusimicrobia bacterium RIFCSPLOWO2_01_FULL_64_13
GGACTGCAAGGTGAGGTCGGTGGATTTCAAGACCGAATTGGGGCAGGGCCTTCCTCCGATAATGGGGAACTCGAATCAGATCCAGCAGGTGGTCATCAACCTCTGCAAGAACGCCATCGACGCCATGCCGGATGGAGGGACCCTGGCGGTGGCCACCGATCGCGTGTCCCGGGACGACGGTCATTGGGTCCGCCTCGTGGTCCGCGACACGGGGGCGGGCATC
>MGUT01000055.1:354-1785 GCA_001800095.1 Elusimicrobia bacterium RIFCSPLOWO2_01_FULL_64_13
CCGGCCGGGCTCCACCGAATTTCGCATCCTGTTTCCCGAATGCGGGTCCAAGGGACCCCGCGCAGACGTTTCCTCCTCACCCGCTGCGAAAGCGTCTTTCCCCGATTCTTAAGATTGACGGGATGGCCCGCCTTTGTTTAAATAGAGTCCATGGTTGAGAAAAGCGGGGCGTTGGGGCCGGAGAGGGAGAAATCTCTCGAGGGCATCCGCTCGGGGCTGGGCAAACTGCGCGACCAGAACTCCATCTACCGCTACGTCCTGGAAGAGGCGGCGAAAGCCCTTCGGGCGGAAGGCGGCACTTTTTTTGTGTGCGACTTGGGCATGGCCGCCCTGATCCCGAAGGCCTCCATCGGGACTCCCATGGAAAAGCTCCAGGCGCTTCCTTTCCGGTTCGGGGTGGGGATCTGCGGCTGGGTGGCCCACAACGGCGAGCCCCTGGTCATCAACGACGTCAACCAGGACCCCCGCTTCAACAAGCTCTACGACAAGCAGACCGGCTACGTCACGAAATCCGTCCTCTGCGCCCCCATGCCCCTCCACGGGGACCATGCCGGAGTGATCGAGCTCATCAACCACGCCGAGAACCGCTTCGGCCCCGAGGACCTGGCCTTCCTGGAACGATTGAGCGGGCACGCCGCCTCCGCCCTGGAAAAATCCGTCTGAACCGGGGTCAGGTTCGGAAATCGGATTGCGCCCGAACCCAGGGCCGCCGCTCCGGGCGCGGACGCTATTTCATCGGCACCATGTTGTTGTCCTTGTCGTAGGTGAAGCGCCGTTTGCCGTTGACCTTGTGGATCAGGACTTTTTCCATGGTCAGCGTCCCGTCCTCGGACTTGGCGGCGTAAAAGTCCAGGTCCAGCCTGTTCTTGCCGCCCGCTTCCTTGAAGTCGGCGCAGGCGAAGCAGGACCGCCCTTCCTGAAGCATGCAGATCTTGTCCTTGTGGACCTTGACCAGATCCAACTTCCAGTCCTTCTTGGCGGCGTCGTCGTGGATGGTATAGACCCCGCCCGTCTTCTGCGCTTCGGAAGCGACGTGATCCTTCACGAACTTCTCAAAGTCGTTCTGGAAGGCTTTCCGCGCTCCTTTATCGGGTTGCTCCTTGGGATGCTCGTGCCCCTTGCTCTGCTTCGGAGCCGGGTGCTCGGGGTGTTCCGGGTGCTCCGCGGAGATGCCAAACCCCCGCGCGCCAAGCAACAGGCTTATCGCTATGAACGCTATTTTAGTCTTCATTTTGCCTCCTCTTTTTCCATCTTTGCTGCTAAATGTTCCGGAAACGGCGCTCCAACTTGAAATCATTTAGCGGCTTTCCATCGATCTCGATATACGGTCCGGACAGATAGTTGAGGGGGGCCCCTTTTTGCTTGGGAGAAAGCTCGAGCTCCCTGCCCGTGCTCAAAAGGATCCGGTCCGCGTCCAGATGCCCGAAGAAA
>MGUT01000055.1:1819-5966 GCA_001800095.1 Elusimicrobia bacterium RIFCSPLOWO2_01_FULL_64_13
AAATGTCCACCGGGATCCAGCCGCGGCCTTCGACATGGAATTCCGCCCAGCAATGGTAGGACCCGGAAGGAGCGCCCTCCGGGTCCCGGGGCAGGGGGATCCCCATGCGGAACCGCGCGGGGATACGGCTGGCCCTGGCCAGGGCGATGAACAGGGAATGGAAATCGGTGCAGTTCCCTTTGCCGGCGTCGCAGGCGTAGATCGGGTCGCCCCGTCCCCACCCCGTCCCCGTCTTGTCGTACTTCATGTGCCGGAGCACGTACTCATAGAGCGCCCGCGCCTTCTCCATGGGGTCCCGGAGCCCCTTCGTCGTCTCAAGCGAGATCCTGCCTATCTTTTCGGAGACGATCTCCAGCCCCCGGGGCTTGAGGTAATCTGCGAGAGCCGGCGCGGCCTCGGGCCCGCGGGTCTTGCCTGCCCGGCCGGATCCGCCCTGTTCTTTCCTGACGATTTTATAGGCGGTCCTTATTTCTATCGCCCCGTCCCGGGGGAGCGGTTCGGCCTCGACGTACAGAAGCCGGTTGCCGAAAGCCGTTTCCCGGGTGACGCGGTAAGGGTAGGGGGACCGCACGGCCAGAACTTCGGTCCGTTGATCTGCGTCATCGGCGGGGACCGGGATCCATATCCGCACGCGGCCGGACCCCTTCGGGACCGTAAGGGTCACGCTCTCATTGAACTCGATGGAGCGTTCGGGGATGCCTTTCTGGCCGTGGAGGATCGACCCGCCGATCCCCGCGAGCGCGAGAACGCCCGCAAGTGCCCCGAACGCCGCGAGAGGCCGTTGATGATTTTTACTGCGCGGCATTAAGGGGTTATTTCAACTTGGCGTGGGTGCCGTCGCAGTAGGGCTTGTTGCCCGACTGTTTGCAGCCGCACCAGGCGACGGTCTTGGGCTCCGCGATCTCGACGGCGATCGGTCTCATCCCCGTGTTTTTGCGGGCGTGGGAACCGTCGCAGTAGGGCTGCTTTTCCGACTCTCCGCAGGAGCACCAGGCCTTCCTTCCCGGCTGCTCCTCGACGACGTATGGGGCGTTCCGCTTGGACATGAGTTCCTCCTATGGTATTGCCGTGTTCATTCGACTTCCCGTCGAACGTTTGTCCCGTCTCCGGCCGAATCCTTACAGGATATTTTACAAAAAACGGACCGCGCGGTCCCGAGGACGATTTTACCGGGATAAATACTATTTTTTTCGGCGTTGATAATTTTATATAGTATCGTCTCTTAACCATCGCCATGATCACCGTGCGCAGCGTCCATAAGGCTTTCGGGGTCCAGACCCTCTTCGAGGGCGCGAACCTCCAGATCAATTCGGGGGACCGGTTCGCGCTCGTGGGCCCGAACGGGTCGGGCAAGTCCACGCTCTTCAAGATGCTTTTGAACGAGGTGCGGCCGGATTCGGGCGAGATCCAATTCCGGCGGGGCGTGGCCGTCAGCTACCTGCCCCAGGAGAACGCTCCCGTCTCCTGCCTGACCGTCGTGGAAGAAGTCCTCGCGATGACGTCCGACCCCACGGGCAGGTCCGAGGCCAAGGCCAAGTCCATCCTCATGGGGCTCGGCTTCAAGGTACAGGACTTCGGCCGCAAGGCGGATACTTTGAGCGGGGGGTGGGCCATGCGCGCCGCCATGGCCCGGTTGCTCCTGGAAGAGCCCGACCTCCTCATGCTCGACGAGCCGACCAACCACCTGGACCTGGAATCCATGCTCTGGTTCCAGAACTATCTCCTGAATTACCGGGGTTCCATATTCCTCATTTCGCATGACCGGGGATTCATCAACGCCATCTGCAGGTCCGTCGTGAGCGTCCAGGACAGGACCCTGAAAGTTTATCACGGGAACTACGAATATTACCTGAAGGAGCGGGACGCGGAGAGGGAGCGGTTGGAACAGGCCTACCGCGAACAGCAGTCCCAGATCGAGGACATGAAGGACTTCATCGCCCGCAACCGCGTCCGGGCTTCCACGGCCGGCAGGGCCCAGAGCATGATCAAACGCCTGGAGAAGCTGGAGCGGATCGAATTGCCGGCGGACGCCAGGACGGTCAAGATCCGTTTTCCCCAGCCGGAACGGGTGGGCGTGCGGACCCTGGCCCTCAAAGGCGTCCATAAGTCCTACGGAGAGACCAAGGTCTACGAGGGCCTCGATTTCGAGCTGGAGAGAGGATGGAAGGTGGGGTTCGTGGGGCACAATGGCGCGGGGAAATCCACGCTCATGAAGATCCTGGCCGACGTCATTCCCGTCGACAAGGGCGAAAGGATTCCGGGGATGAACGTGAAGGTAGGTTATTTCGCCCAGCACCGCGCCAAGACCCTCGATCCGGGGAAGACCGTCCTGGAAGAGGCCATGAATGCCGGCCATGAGATGTCCGAACAGGCCGTGCGGACCGTCCTGGGCAGCTTTCTATTTCCGGGCGATACGGTCTTTAAAATGGTCGAGTTCTTGAGCGGCGGGGAGAAAAGCCGCCTGTCGCTGGTGAAGATCCTCCTGGACCCCCCCAACGTACTTTTGATGGATGAGCCCACGACGCATCTTGATCTGGAGAGCGTGGGAGCCCTGATCTCCGCCCTCTCGGAATTCGAGGGGACCCTTTGTTTCATCAGCCATGACCTCTATTTCGTCAACTCTTTGGCGAACCATATCGTCCACGTCGACAAGGGCAAGGTCACCCTTTATCCGGGCAATTATGAATATTATGAAAGAAGGATGGAACAGAACGAGCGCGCCCCGCCTCGATCGGATGAAAGGCCGGAGCCGCGGGAGAAGACGCCGGACAAGACCGGCCGGCCGAGCGCCAGGGAGGGCAGGCGGCAGAGGGCTTGGGCCAGGGAGCGGGAGAGCCGGCGAAAGAAGGAAGATGCGGGAAGGACGGACCGCGGCGCCGCGGCCAGGGAACGCATCGATGAACTGACGCGTGAATTGGAGCAGCCCCATGTTTACGGGGACTACGTGAAAGTCCGGAAGATCAGCAAAGAGATCGAAGCTCTCCAGGCGGAGATATCCCCGGATATCCAGGCCGGTTGAACGGGGATCCGGGCCGTTCCGAGCCCGGAGCGCGGGCGTCTATGGCTTCGCGCTCATCGATGTCCCGCATTTCGGACATTTCAGTCTGGAAAATCTAAAACCCGGTTTAGGCGGGACTTCCGTCTTGCAGGCCGGGCAAAGGCCGGCGTTGTTCTTCGGCCTGGAGCGGTTGTTCGCGGGATCGTTCGGATGGCCGGCGCCCCGCCCAAAATCCATCCCCGACTTGATCGGGTTCTGTCCGTTCCTTTGCGGCATGATTTTACCCCTTCTGCGCGTTCGATGGCCCGCAGCATGACTCGACCGGATTGGACGGAAATACCGCCTTTAGCCATTATATAAATATTCTCATAACGATGGTAGCGCGCTTCATCCATAAGAACGCGATCCATGGTATCCTGCTTTGAATTTGGACAGGCGGACAGGGCATAAGTATAATGGGTAAAAAATGGGGGAATGTTCCTGACATGCGGAGTTTGAAATTAAAGAAGTTCTCGTTAGTGCTGGCCTCATCCTCTCCCAGAAGGAAAAAACTGCTTTCCGGGCTGCGCGTCCCTTTTAAGATCAGTTCGACTCCGGTCCCGGAAAAACGAAAGAGAGGGGAGAGCCCGTTCCGCTTGGTGAGACGGCTCGCGCTCCAAAAGGCGCGGGTCGCCGCAGGACGATTCAGGTCCGGACCTTCCCTTGTCATCGGCGCGGATACTGTCGTTGTTCTCAAGGGCAGGATATTCGGCAAACCCCGTTCGCCCCGCCACGCCGCGGAGATGCTCATGAAGCTTTCAGGGAAAACTCATCGCGTTTATACGGGCGTCGCGGTCGTGAACTCGATGACGTCGGAGTCGTTGAGCGCCGTCGACGTCAGCAGGGTGGAATTCCGGCGGATCACGCTCCGCGAGGCGGTCAGGATAGGAAAAAAACACCCGGATAAATCCGGTTCCTACGCCTGCCAGGATGAACGGGATAATCTCGTTCGCAGGATCAAAGGAGATTGGCAGACCGTGGTCGGTCTGCCTATCCGCACGGTGAAAAGACTTTTGACCCGAATGGAGGCGCGTTCCTGAACATGGTCCGGATCGGCGGCAGGGAAATCGGCACCAATATCTTCCTGGCGCCTCTATCCGACGTCTCGGA
>MGUT01000056.1 GCA_001800095.1 Elusimicrobia bacterium RIFCSPLOWO2_01_FULL_64_13
CAAAAGCGCCGTGAGACGTATTATACCAAACCGGGAGTCCGGGACCGGACTCATGCTTCGTCCGGACTCATCTCTTCGTCCGGGTCTTCCCGGCGGCGTTCAGGATGCGCCTGGCGATGATCTCGGCCGCGGCCTGGACGTTCAGCGCCTCCTCGAAGTCCGTGCCCACCCACAGGAGCTCCGCCGATTTCACGTCCACCATGCGCACGGCCAGGCCCACCTCCGCCTCCTGGATGTAGGTCTGCGGCATCTTGGTGACCCGGGTCTCGGTGCGGGTGCCCTTGAAGACCTCCTCCTCGACCGTGACCCACTTGTCGCCCTTCTTGAGCCGCTTGGTCTCCTTCTCGAAGATGGGCTCCTGGGTCTGTTCGTGGATGTCCACAAAGACGATGTTCTTTTTCTGGGGGGCGTAGGCGGAGATTCCGCCCAGAATCAGGGCGTCGACCCCGAGCATCCGGCCGAGCTCCCGCGCCGTGGCCGGGTCCACGGCCCCCGACAGCTCGAAACCCCGCTCCTTGAGGACCTCGTCGATCCGCCTCCGCTCCACGACCTGGTAGCCGGCGCGCAGGAGCGCCTTTTCGAAGACCCCGGAGACCGATTCCCCGGACCCGGGAACGGAGGGAAAATCGGCGAACCCGAGAAGGGCCACCCGCCGGATATTGGCGGAATCGTAGCCGGGTTTGACCGCGACGACGGCCCGGGAGCAGGAGGCGAGAAAGAGGAGGGCCGCCGGGAAAAGCGCCCGGCCGAGCCCATGGGCGGAGCAGGTCATGGTTGGGAGAGTTTCTCTATCTGGGTCTTGAGCCCCTGCAGGTGCCTGCGGGCCACTTCGTTCTTTCTCGTGTCGGAAGGGTCGATCCTGGCCAGGGTTTCCCAGGCCTCCGCCGCCATCTTCAGCCAGGGGAGGGGGGAGTTCCCGGACTTCTCCTCGGACAGGGCCCGGGCCTCATGGAGCAGTCCCAGGGAATAGTACCCTTCCGAACTGGGGCGGATGGCGACCGCCTTCTCGAACGCCGAGGCGGCCTCCTCCGGCTTTCCCGCTGATTTGAGGACCAGCCCCAAGCTCAAGTAGACCCGGTCGTCGCCGGGGTGCCGGCCGGCCAGGGAATTCAATATGGCGATGGAATCGTCGTTCCGGCCTTCGTTGGCGAGGGATATGGCGGCCTTGAGGCCTTTCTCAAGTTCCGGCTCTTCCGCCGGGGAGGGGACCGCCAGGGTCCCGATGACGGCCGCCGCGATCACGATCTCGATCAGGGCGGAGCGGCGCGATGATCCGCCGGGAGCGGTCTTGGGGGATGACGGGTTCATATTCCTAGGTTAGTAGAATTCGGCCCGGGATTCAAGCCGTCAGAGGGTGAACCCCGCGACCGTGAAGGCGGCGGGGATGTGCTCGACGCCTTCGGGGGTGAGGCTGGCCACGTCGAAGCGGAAGTCCCGGCCCTGGAGGTTCTTTTCCTTGATGAAGCAGGCCGCGGCCCTGCCGATGCGCCTCCTCTGGCCCGGCCCGACGGAGGCGGCCGCTCCGCCGTAATCGGACCCGGAGCGGTATTTGACCTCCATGAAGACGACGGCTCCCTTGGGCTCTTCCAGGACGAGATCGATCTCGCCCACCTTGGTCCGGTAATTCCTCCGCAGGAGTTTCCAGCCCATCTTCTCGAAATGCCGGAGCGCCCGGGCCTCCTCCTCCGCTCCGGTCGCGCCGGGAGAGCGGCCCGCCGTCACGCTCGCACGCGCTGCAGGAGCGCGCTCACGGGAGAAAAGCTTTTCCGGTGTATCTTCGCCGGTCCGAACCGGGCCAGTCTTCTTTTATGTTCGCGGGTGGGGTAACCCTTGTGCCGGGCCAGGCCGTATTGAGGATAGCTTCTTTCCAGGGCGGTCATGATCCTGTCCCGGAAGACCTTGGCCAGGATGCTGGCCGCCGCCACGGAGGCGCTCTTCCCGTCGGCTCCCGGGACGGCCTTCTGCGGAAAACCCAGGTCCGGGACCGGGCGTCCGTCCACCAGGATCAGGTCCGGGGACAGCCCCGGGTAGCGCCGCAGGAGGTTCGCGACGGCCAGTTTCATGGCGTGGTGCGTGGCCTGGAGGATGTTCCGCTCGTCGATCAGGTCCACCGTCCCGAGCCCGAAGGCCCAGCGGACGCGGGGGCGCAGATGGTCGTAGAGGACGTTTCGCCGGCGCGGGGTGAGTTTTTTGGAGTCGTCGATGCGGCGGTCCCGGAAGGTCCGGGGGAGAACGGCGGCGCAGGCGACCACAGGACCGGCCAGGGGGCCGCGGCCGGCCTCATCCACGCCGATCAGGCAGAACTCGCGGGAGCCGGAGGAGCGGAGTTTTCTGATGCGAGCGTCGTAACGGTGGAGGCGCTCTCCGCCCGGCGGCATTACCGCGAAATGGCGGGTTCGGGGGCGGCCTGGATCGCCGGGGCCTGCGGAGCCGCGGCGGTCCCGTCCGGCGAATCTGCGGACGGGGCGCCTTTGGGCGAATGGTCTTCCTTTTCGGCGAGGCGCGCGGCCTTGCCGGAAAGTTTCCTTAGATAATAGAGCTTCGAGCGCCGGGCCTTGCCGGAGCGGAGGAGCTCGATCTTTTCGATGCGCGGGGAATGGAGGGGGAACGTGCGCTCCACTCCGATCCCGAAGGAGGTCTTCCTCACCGTGAACATTTCCGAGGTCCGCCCGCCCGTGCGGCGCAGGACGATCCCTTCGAAAGGCTGGACCCGCTCGGAGTCGCCCTCCACCACCTTGACGTGCACCCGGACGGTGTCTCCGGGACGGAAGGCGGGGATGCCGGCCTTGAAGTAGGGTTTTTCGACCCTGCCCATGATTTGATTGATGTTCATGACGATTTCTCCTTGCCGGGTCCGCCGGACAGAAGCAGGTCCGGCCTTTTCCTGATCGTGTTATTCATCGCGTCCCGCCGTCTCCATGCCGCGATCTCCTTGTGGTTCCCCGACAAGAGGACTTCGGGCACTTTCAAATCTAAAAATTCCTTGGGCCGCGTGAAATGGGAGCAGTCGAGCCGGTCCTCATAAAAGGAATCCTCCGTCACCGACTCCCATTCCTTCACCACTCCCGGGACCAGCCTGGAGAGCGCGTCCACCAGGACCATGGCCGGGAGTTCCCCTCCCGTCAGCACGTAGTCCCCGATGGAGATCTCCTGGTCCACCCAGTTCATGGCCCGCTCGTCGATGCCCTCGTAATGGCCGCACAAAAGCACGAGCCGGTCCTTCTTCAAGAGCGATCTCAATATCCCCTGGTTCAAGGGGGCGCCCTGCGGCGAAAGGTACACGACGAAGGGTTTCCGGCCTCTCCGGGACCGCGGCGCCGGCAATGCCTTCAGTTCTTTGAGGGCGCGGTAGACGGGTTCCACCTGGATGACCATCCCCGCCCCTCCGCCGAATTTTTTGTCGTCCACTTTGCCGTGGCGGTCCAGGGAATAGTCCCTTAGGTCGTGCAAGCGGACCCGGAGGATGCCTTTCGCGCGGGCCTTGCCCACCAGGCTTTCCGTCAGGGGCCCGGAGAACATCCCGGGAAAAAGCGTCAGGATGTCGATCTCGAGCCGGTTTCGAGGACGGTTCACCGCGGATTCCCCGATCCCGGCGGGCCGGCGTAAATCTCCAGGAGTCCGGGCGGAGGTTTCACCACGATCTTCTTGTCCTGGATCGAAACCTCGACGACCACGGTCTTCAAAGCCGGAATGAGCACCTCCCGGTCTTCGTCCCTGACCACGAAAACGTCGTTCGCTCCGGTCGGGATGACGTCCGTCAGGAGTCCCAGGAACATCCCATCGGTCGTCTCGACCCGCGATCCTGCCAATTCGGAAACCTTCCACACGGGGGCGGACCTCGAAAATCTAGGCGGTTTTTTGGGAAGATTTGTCGGAGGTCTGGGGTTTGGGCTCGGAAAATACGCCGGAACCGGCGAGGAGTTCCCTGACCGTCTCCGACGGCTGGGCCCCGCAGGACAGCCAGTATTTCACGCGTTCCTGCTTTAAATTGTTCAGGGTGCGGTTCTTGTCCCTGGGGTTGTAGTCCCCGAGGGTCTCCAGCTCCTGGGCGTCGCGGGCCGAGCGGCTGTCTATGGCGACCAGACGGTAGTAGGGCTGTTTGGGCATCCCCATTCTTTTAAATCTGATTTTAACTGACATAGACGATTATTATATCTAATTTCAAGTGATTTTGTCAATCGAATTCCGGATGGCCGCGAGGGACCTCTTCCGGTCCCGGTCGCCGAAGATCGAGTTGCCCGCCACCAGGACGTCGGCCCCTTCCCGGACCGCCAGGGCGGCGGTCTCCGGATTGATGCCCCCGTCCACTTCGATCCTGATCTTCAGGCCTTTCGCCAGGGCCTCCTTGCGGACGGCCGCGACCTTGGGGAGCATGTCGGGCATGAATTTCTGGCCCCCGAAACCCGGCTCGACCGTCATGACCAGCACCAGGTCCAGCTCCGGGAGGAGGGGCAGGACCTTTTCCACGGGAGTCCGCGGCCGCAGCGACACTCCGACCCCCTTTTTAAGGGACCGGAAGAAACGCAGGGTCTTCACCGGGTCCGCGGCCGCCTCGCAATGGAACGTCAGGCTGTCGGCCCCCGCCTCCGCGAAAGCGGGCGCGTATTTCTCCGGGTCGGTGATCATCAGGTGGACGTCCAGGGGCAGGACGGTGGCCCCGCGGATGGAATCGACCACTACGGGCCCGATGGTGAGGTTGGGGACGAAATGTCCGTCCATCACGTCCACGTGGATCCAGTCCGCCCCGGCCGTTTCGATTTCGCGGATCTCCCCGGCCAGGTTGGAAAAGTCCGCGGAGAGTATGGACGGGGCGATCAGGACCTTTCTCACCGCGCGTCCCTTTCTCCCGTGAGGATGCCGTTCACGAATATCCGGACCTTGGCCCGGCTCCCGGCGACTTTGGGGAGGGGGATATCGAGCTTGGCCCCCGGGGCGGGATTCCCGCGCCAGATCTCCCTGGTGCCGGAGTCGTCCACCAGCACGAAGCTGTAAAGCTTGGCGGAACCTCCCTGCGGGACCTCGAAACGGATCGTTCGGCCTTCCGCCGCCTGTTCCCGGGGGGACGACTCCTCCATGCGTTTCACGGCCACGGTGAAGGCGATCTTGAGGGAGGGATCGATGTCATCGTCCGGCGGGACGCTCTGTTCGAGGACCGTGTCCTCCCCGAATGAAGAGGGATCCTCCGATCTGGAGGCCTCGATGCCGGTCTGTCTCGACCAGGCCAGGACCTCGCTCCAGGGCTTGCCGGCGAAATCCGGCATGAGCATCCTCCCGTCTTCCGGAGGCCCCTGCGAGACTTCCACGTGCACCAGGGTATTCTTGCCCACGACCTTGTTGGGCTCGGGCTTCTGCGCCATCACGGCGTTCTTCGGCTGTTTGAGCGAGGGGCGCGGCTGGATCTCCCCCAAGGCGAGGAGGTTCTGCCGGAGCTGGATCTCCGCCGTCCGCAGGTCCAGCCCGGTGAGGTCGGGGACCAGCGCGTTCTCCCCGCCCTGGGAAAGGGTCAGCCGGACGACCTTGCCTTCACGCACGGTGAGGCCGGCGTCCGGCAGCTGCCGCAGCACCGTGCCCGCCGGCACGGCATCGTTGAACTCGGCCCCTTCCTTCTTGACGGCCAGGTTCTGCCGCGACAGGACCTCCAGGGCCTCGAGGAACGGGCGGCCCGTCACGTCCGGAACGGTCACGTCCTTGGAGCTGTGGATCGCGGATTTGACGGCCCAATCCGCGGTAAAGACGGCCGCGGCGAGCAAGAGCGCCGAAAGCATAAGCCACTCGATTTTCCGCATCATGAGAAACTATTATAGCTTTTTTTCGGGCGCCTCAAAAATATGGGCGCCCGGCCGGGCCGGCGATGGAAAGGGGGGAAGGTTAGGCGGACTTCAGGTAGAACTGCATCTTGGTGCTTCCCACCTCGATGACGTCGCCTTCGTTCAGGGAGCGTTCCTTGTCCACGGAGAGGCCGTTGACCTTGGGATAGCCCTCCTTGATGGCCACGAGCACGTAGGCCCCGGATTTCCGGGCGATCATGGCCGCGACTTCCGGGGCCATGAGGCCTTTGATCTTGATGGCGACCCTGTCGGA
>MGUT01000057.1:0-522 GCA_001800095.1 Elusimicrobia bacterium RIFCSPLOWO2_01_FULL_64_13
CGCCTACGTCCTCCTGGCCGCGCTCTACAGTTTCTTCTCCAGGAATCCCGCCGTGGCTTCGAGCGAATTCCAAAGGATGGTCTTCTCCGTGGGCGCGTATCTTGCGGCGACGCAGGCCTGTTCCGGTCCGCGGTCCGCCGATTTCAAGCGCGCCGTCCTGCGCGGGTGGGTGGCCGGGCTCGCCCTCGTCTCGATCTACGGCATCCTGCAAAGGTCCGGGGGAGCGGGCCCTGTGGTCGTCCCGCAAATGGACCGGGTCTTCGCGACGTTCGGCAACCCCATATTCCTGGCGGCGTACCTCGTGGCCTCCCTTCCCATCCTCTGGGCGAAGCTGCTCGGCTCGCGGGGCTGGGCCGCGCGGGTCCTGTGGCTCGCCCTCATCGGAACGAGCTCGGTCGCGCTCCTTTTCACGGAGACCCGAGCGGCTTTTTTGGCCTGTCCGATCAGCCTGGCGGCGGGGGCGGTCCTCCTGGATTGGCGCGGGAACTGGAAGTGGCTGGGATGGCTCCGCTTCCGAATGGG
>MGUT01000057.1:536-2407 GCA_001800095.1 Elusimicrobia bacterium RIFCSPLOWO2_01_FULL_64_13
TACCGGGACCGGCTGGACCGGGTCCGGGACTATCTGTACGCCTCGCGCATGACGGCCACCAGCCAGACCCACACTCTCATCTGGAAGGACGTCCTTAAAATGTGGCGGGCCCATCCAATGTTCGGCACGGGATTCGGGACGTTCCACGTGGAGTTCCCCCCCTACGCCTCCGAAGAGCTGCGCGCCGTGTTCCCCGAAAGGCAGAAGATCATCAACGACGCCCATAACGAGTACCTCCAGATCCTGGCGGAAACGGGGCTGGCGGGCTTCACCGTGGTCATGGCGCTCCTGGCCGCGTTCTTTTTCACCTCTGTCCGGGGGTTCCTCGGGCGGCGGACCTCGTCTCCCGCCGGACCGGCCGCGCCCGAACCGGATCCGGACCCGACCGACGCCGGCCTCATCGCGGGCGCCGCGGCCCTCCTCATCCAGAATTTCTTCTCGGTGGACATGCGCTTCATCGTGTCGTCCGCGTTCCTCTTCCTCCTCATGGGTCTGTCTTCCGCGCGCCTCTCCCGGCCCGTCAGCAGGCATTGGGGCCCGCGGAACGGACGCTATTGGAAGATCCTCTGGATCGGGTCCTGTCTGGCCGTGACCGGGATGGCGGGCATCGGCAGGGGAGGGTTCTACGTCCTGGGCATATACCGCTACGGCCCGGCCGGAGGCGGGTCCTGGGAGTGGGAGAAGCCCCCCGCTCAAGGGCCGGGCCTCCTGCCGTCGCTCCTGCGGCCCTACCTCTCGCAGAAAGTCCTCGACCGGACCCCGGACTTTTTCGATGAGAAGATCCTGAACTCCGCCCAGACCATCCGCGACCTCGAAGCCCTCACGCGGCAATTCCCCGGGCAATGGAAGACGTGGGAAAAACTGGGCTGGGCCCTGGCCAAGGAGATCCAGGTCAAGTCGCCCGACGGCGGGAAAGCCAACGACCGGGCCATGGCCGAGCGGGCGGTGGCGGCCTATCTCAAGGCTCACGAGCTCGCTCCGCAGGCCGACGGCCCCCCCAACAACATCGGCAACATCTTCTACACCCTGAACCAGCCCGACCAGGCCATCGCCTGGTGGGAGAAAGCCATCCGGACCAACCCGGACAAGATCGACGCGCGGCTGAACCTCGGCCTGGCCTACTACTTCCAGGGCAAGATCCGGCAGTCCGCGGCGCAGTTCGAAGAGGTCCTGAAGCGCGAGCCGCATAACGAAAAAGCCATCGTCATGCTCAAACGCATGGTGGAATAGAGGGATTGACAAATAGAGAATATTGTTTTATAATGTATATATACATTATAAAAAGCAACAAATCTATGACGGAACTGTAACTGCTGAAATCAAGCTTTATATAGTATATATACTATATAAAGCTTAATAATCACATGAAAAAACAGGACTCCTTCAATCACGCCAAACCCGGTATTGAGAGACTTTTCGACTCGCTACCAGATAGGATTATTACCTTCTCCCAACTGCGGTCTATTTTTGAGGAGAACAAGACGGTCTGGAACTTGGCCAAGTCAATGACGCTAGGGGAGTTTCTCCATTTCATGCACAAGGGAACCAAGCTTAAGCATATCGAGTTGACTTCGCCTTATCGTGGTTACACAAAATTTCTTTGGGGGGATTCCACCATCTATAGCCTCGCTTTGTCTCTTCAGCGCCACAGCTACCTCACCCACTATACTGCGATGTACCTTCACGGGCTCACAGAGCAGATCCCCAAGACTGTCTATCTCAATTTCGAGCAACCCGATAAACACCGCCCTACCGGACGTCTTGAGCAGGAGAACATTAATCGGGCGTTCAGCAGCCCTCAAAGAATCTCAAAAAATGTCATCACCTATAAAGGGCAGAAAATCCAGATTCTCAACAGCATGCACACCGGC
>MGUT01000057.1:2450-4870 GCA_001800095.1 Elusimicrobia bacterium RIFCSPLOWO2_01_FULL_64_13
GAACAGGAACGTCTCCATAAATCTTTTGGCTTCCTATCTCAAGAAATTGAACTACATTTACCCGTATCACCAAGTAATCGGATTTTATATGCAAAAGGCGGGGGGCTATGACACTTCTCAGATTGATCTACTGAGAAGTCCGGGGATGGACTACGATTTTTACATCGCCTACGGGATGAGGGAGACCGAATACATCAAAGAGTGGAGATTACACGTCCCCAAGGGATTTTAACTTTTCGCAGAACGCGGCCACGTAGTCAAAATAGAAATCAAAGGTCTTGATTTTTTCCTTTTCCCTGACGGTATCTTCGACCGCGGCAAAATCACCCTGATGGAATTCCCGGTAGCGAGGAATCTTTGCAATGAGACTTAAGGGGACTTGTTTCGCATCGAAAATGTTTCTCAGCAAGGCGCGGTTCTCCTCCGAAGATGGATCGATCCCGAACCGGTCTACAACCGTATAAATGTCGAAGAAATCCCTTGCACGGGCCGTGGCAGTTTCTGGCTTTTTTGAGGCGTACTCGGGCATCTGTTGGCAGATGGCACGAATCTTTTCAAAGACGATCATCTCAGGCGTGTAGACATAAATCGTAAGGCCTTCCAACTCCCTCTTGACCTTGCCCGTGCAGAATTCAAACTTGCTGATGTCAATGTTAAAGATTCTGCTCTGCGATTCATTCAGAACGACCGATTGGCGTCTCTTGGATTCAAGGTCCTTTGCCTTGTCCGCTTCAATGACCTTGAACTCGACCCTGTAACCTCCCCAAAAGATATCCCTGCTGAGGTCCACTTTTTCGGGCTTCTTCGTAAACCGGACGTCAAAGATCTCGAGCTTTTCTCTGGCGAAAGTCAACTTCAAGTTTGATTCGATCACGGCCTCTATTCTCGGGAGATCCTCGGGCAGGAAATCCTTTTCCATGGAGAAGTCCAGATCCCTGGACCCGCGGGTAGTGATTCGGTAGATGAGGTCAATGGCGTTGCCCCCCTTCAGAACAAGCCTATCCATCAGATAGTCATCAGAATAGATGGCCATGATCCCCAGTCTCTTGATCTGGTTGATTTGGTCAATGAGGGGTATGACAGCAGGTTTTTTTTGCATTCGGGGTAATGCCAACTCAATTATATTCTTAATTAAAGTCTTTCACAATAAAAATCGGTTCAAGCGGTCAACAGACAAAAATGCTGCGGCCGCCGCGACTCCAAGGAGCATAAGGCAGATCTTCTGACACGTTCAATACGATCCCGGCTTGACCGGAACTCCCTGAATCGCTATGATAATCGGGTGGCTTCCCCCGATAGCAAAAACCATCTGAAACGCGGCCGGGGCGCCCGTCCCGCCATCTCCCCGAATGAGATCTCCGACCTCAAGACCCGGATGCAGGCCATCCTCTTCTCCATCCAGGACGGCATCGTCATGACGGACTTCGAGGACAACGTCTTCATGCTCAACGACGCGGCCAAGAAGATGCTGGGCATCGAAAAGCGCTTCCCTTACGACAGGAAATTCCTGGACTATGTCGCGGACTCCGACCTCCGCGGACGCCTCGCGGGCCTGTACGAATCCAACGAGGAGAACCCGGCCATCGAATACAGGATCCCTCGGGAGGGAGGCGACCTCCACCTCCAGATCACCAAGAACCTCGTGACCACGGCCTCCGGCGAGATCCTCGGGCGGGTGATCGCCCTGCGCGACGCCTCCCTGGAAAAGAACCTCGAGATGATGAAGGACGAGTTCGTCCACTCCATCACGCACGACCTGAAAAGCCCCCTCACCTCCATCCAGGGTTATATCGACATCTTCCTGGCCGGCGACGCCGGCGAGATCAGCGACGAGCAGAGGCACCACTTCCGGATCATGAATCTCTCCACGAAAAAGCTGATCAAGCTCATCAACAATATCCTGGACATGGCGAAACTCGAGGCGGGAAAGCTGAAAGTGTCCAAGAAGCCCTTCGATTTGAGCGCGCTCGTCTACCGGGTGCTGGAATCGCTCCAGGGCATCGCCATCCCCAACGAGGTCCGGCTCTCCGAAAAGGTCTTCGTCCCCGCGGCCTCCGGCGTCGCGGAGACGGCCGTCGCCCCGGCCGAACCCGGCGCCCCCAGGCCGGAGATCCCGGAGATCCGGGTCACGGGCGATTCCGAGCTTTTGGAAAGGGCGATCGGCAACCTGGTCGACAACGCCCTCAAGTTCACTCCTCCGGGCGGGGAGGTGGAGGTCTCGGTGCGGGACGCGGGCTCCCGGGCGGAAGTGGCGGTCAAGGATACGGGCGAAGGCATCGCTCCGGACGCCCTCAAATTCATATTCCAAAAATTCAAGCAGGCCGCCACGGACCGGGGCGGCACGGGCCTCGGCCTCACCATCGCCAAATACATCGTCGACTCCCACGGCGGGGCGATCTCGGTCGAATCCCGGCCCGGAC
>MGUT01000057.1:4925-8264 GCA_001800095.1 Elusimicrobia bacterium RIFCSPLOWO2_01_FULL_64_13
TCTCCCCCCAGCGGCATGGAACCCGTTCCCCGATACCCCCAACCGCCCGCGGACGGCGGCCCGCCCGCCCTCCGGGGCCTGAACCCCGAACAGCTGGACGCCGTCACTCACGGCGACGGGCCCATCCTCATCCTGGCCGGGGCCGGCTCCGGAAAGACCCGCGTCATCACCCACCGCATCGCGCACCTGATCGACCGGGGCGTGAGGCCCTGGCACATCCTCGCCGTGACCTTCACCAACAAGGCCGCCAGGGAGATGCAGGAGAGGGTTTACGCCCTCACCCGTTCCGGGAGCGGAGGCGGCGGGGCCGCCGCCGGCGCGTGGATATCCACTTTCCACTCCTTCTGCGCCCATTTCCTCCGCTCGGAAGGGGAGCGGCACGGCCTCGACCGGAACTTCACCATCTACGACGAGGACGACCAGAAGAAGATCCTGCGCGAGTGCCTGAAGGAGCTTAATCTGGACGAGAAAAAGCTCCGGCCGGGCATGCTCGCCGGGCGCATCTCCCGCGAGAAGGACCAGCTCATGGACGCGGAATCCTATGCCATCGCGGCCCTGGCCAGCGGCGACCCGAACCGGGCGATGCTGGCCTCGGTCTACTCCCTCTACCAGAAAAAGCTCGACCGGGCCCTGGCGCTGGATTTCGGCGACCTGATCCTCAAGACCGTGGACCTGCTCGAGAACCACCCGACCCTCAAGGAAAAGACGCAGGAGCGCTTCCGCCACGTCCTCGTGGACGAATACCAGGACACCAACCGCGCCCAGTACGTGCTCACCAAGATCCTCGCGGCCAGGCACAGGAACATCTGCGTGGTGGGGGACGACGACCAGTCCATCTACTCCTGGCGCGGGGCCGACATCCGCAACATCCTCGATTTCGAAAAGGACTACCCGGACCCCAAGATCGTCAAGCTCGAGCAGAATTACCGCAGCACCGCCCCCATCCTCTCCGCGGCCTGGAAGCTCGTGCGCCATAACGAGATGCGCAAGGAAAAAAAGCTCTGGACGGTCCGGAAATCGGACGCTCCCGTCACGGCCGAGCAGCTCGGCAACGAAGCGGCCGAGGCCGCCTGGGTGGCGGAGCAGATCGCGGAACTCCGCGTCTCCCGCCGGATGGATTGGTCCGGCTTCTCCGTCTTCTATCGGACCAACGCCCAGTCCCGCGTCCTCGAGGACGCCTTCCGCGCGGCCCGCATCCCTTACGTCCTGGTGGGGAGCGTGCGCTTCTACGAGCGGGCGGAGGTCAAGGACGTCCTGGCGTATCTGCGCCTGATCGCCAATCCCAAGGACGATTTGAGCTGCAAGCGCGTCCTGAACGTCCCGCCGCGCGGCATCGGCAAGACCAGCCTGGAGATCATGGAAAGCGCGGCCGCGGTCCGGGCCCTGGCGCTGTTCGAATCCCTGGCCCTGCCCGAGGTCCTGGCGGAACTGCCGTCCCGCGCCCGGGCCGGGGCCGCCGGACTGTCCGGGATGGCGCGCGGCTGGATCGCGGAGCGGGAATCCCTCTCCGCCTCCGCCCTGTTGGACCGGGTCCTTTCCGAGACGCGGCTCCTGGAGCTCCTCAAAGAGGATGCCCGCACCGATCCCGACGCCGCCGGGCGGCTCGACAACATCCAGGAGCTCATGAACGCGGTGGAGGAGTTCGAGGAAAAGTCCCCCGACAAGAGATTGCCGGCCTACCTCGAGCAGGTCTCGCTCGTGACCGACCTGGACAGCGGGGACAAAAAATCCCCGAAAGTCACTCTCATGACGGTGCACATCGCCAAGGGACTGGAATTCCCGGTCGTTTTTCTGACGGGGCTGGAGGAGGGCCTTTTCCCCCTGGGCGAATCCCAGTTCAGCCAGGAGGACCTGGAGGAGGAGCGCCGCCTCGCCTACGTGGGCATGACCCGGGCCAAGGACGAGATCTTCCTGTCCTGCGCGGCCAGCCGGCGGCTCTTCGGCCAGACGCGCTGGAACCTGCCTTCCCGGTTCATCGAGGAGGCCGGCGTCAGGATGAAGGAGGCGGCCTCCTCGCCGGAGAACGCTTCCCCGGAGCCGGCGCCGAGGGCGCTTTCCGGGCCGTTCCGCGTGGGCCAGAGGGTCCGCCACGCCGATTTCGGCGCCGGCCGGATCACGGACCGCAGCGGTTCGGGGGACGACCTGAAGGTCGTGGTGGTCTTCGACTCCGGCCAATGGAAGAAGCTCCTCGTCAAATACGCGCCGCTGGAAAGGATTCGTTGAGCGCCATCACGAAACGGGACGTGGAGCACGCGGCCCGCCTCGCCCGGCTGGCCCTGACGGAGGAAGAAAAGGAACGTTTCACCCTTCAGCTCGGGGCCATCCTCGACTACATCGGCAAACTGAACGAGCTGGACACTTCCCGCATCCCGTCTGAAAGCGGCTCCCGGCTGAAAACGGCCTGGCGGGAGGACCGCCCGGTCCCGCCCAAGGACGCCGGAGACATCCTCGGCAACGCTCCCGAGAGGGACGGGGATTTCTTCAAGGTCCCCAGGATCATCGAATAGCCCCCATCCCGCATGCCTGAACCTCAAGCTAAACTAACGGACTGGACCGCCGCCGACATCGCGCGCGAGGTCCGGGCGGGGAACGTGTCCGCGGAGGAAGTGGCGCGGGCGTTCCTCGACCGGGCGCGGAATCTGAACGATCGGATCGGGGCGTTCCTCCGCTTCGAAGAGGGATCCCTGCTCGCGTCGGCCCGGGCCGTGGACGCGAAGGTCCAGGCGGGCGCGGATCCCGGGGTCCTGGCCGGCGTGCCCGTGGCCTTGAAGGACAACCTCTGCGTGCGCGGACAGAAGACCACCTGCGGCTCGAAGATCCTGGAAAATTTCGTTTCGACCTACGACGCCGCCGTCGTCGCCCGTCTGCGCGGCGCCGGGGCCGTCTTCCCCGGCAAGACGAACCTGGACGAGTTCGCCATGGGCTCTTCCACGGAGAATTCGGCGTTCTTCCCGACCCGGAACCCCTGGGACCGGGAACGGACACCGGGCGGCTCCTCCGGTGGCTCGGCCGCGGCCGTGGCCGCGCGGATGGCCCCCCTGGCACTCGGCTCGGATACGGGCGGGTCCATCCGCCAGCCCGCCGGATTCTGCGGCGTGACGGGCATGAAGCCGACGTACGGGCGCGTCTCCCGGTACGGCCTGGTGGCCTTCGCTTCGAGCCTGGACCAGATCGGCCCCTTCGCCCGGAACGCGCGCGACTGCGCGCTCATCCTGGGGGCCATCTCCGGACGCGATCCCATGGATTCGACTTCGGCCGAAGTCCCGGTCCCCGACTTCGCCGCCGGGCTCGACCGGCCCGTGAAGGGACTGCGGATCGGCCTCCCCAGGGAATATTTCG
>MGUT01000057.1:8283-8591 GCA_001800095.1 Elusimicrobia bacterium RIFCSPLOWO2_01_FULL_64_13
TCCCCCGGATGGAGTACGCGACCGCCGTGTACTACATCCTCGCCCCGTCGGAGGCGAGCGCGAACCTCGCCCGCTACGACGGGGTGCGCTACGGCCACCGCTCGCGGGCGGCGGGGTCCCTGCTCGAGCTTTATGAGAAGTCCCGGGACGAGGGTTTCGGTCCGGAGGTCAAGCGCCGGATCATGCTCGGGACCTACGCCCTTTCCTCCGGCTACTACGAGGCCTACTACGGCAAGGCGCAGAAGGCCCGGCGCCTCATCGCGGCGGATTTCGACGCGGCCTTCAAGCAGGTGGACGTCCTCGTCACG
>MGUT01000057.1:8641-9928 GCA_001800095.1 Elusimicrobia bacterium RIFCSPLOWO2_01_FULL_64_13
CTGGCCATGTACCTGTCCGACATCTTCACCATCTCCGCGAATCTCGCCGGCGTTCCCGCCGTTTCCATTCCCTGCGGGTTCGCGGGCGGATTGCCCGTCGGCCTGCAGTTCCTGGGCCGGCCCTTCGAAGAAGCCGTCCTCCTGCGGGCGGCCGCGCAATACGAGTCCCGGACGGACTGGCATCTCTTGACGCCGCCCGAGCCGGAATCTTGAGAAGCGTCACCCTCCTCCTTCCGGCCCTCAACGAATCCCGGAACATCGTTTCCCTGATCGAGTCCGCCGGCGAGCTGGCCCGGTCGGGACGGCTGGGTCCCGGCGTCCGGGTCCGGATGATCCTCGTGGACGACGGCTCGGCCGACGGCACCGGGGAAGCGGCCGGGAACGTCCGGGGGGCGCCGGAGGTCCTGATCGTGACCCACCCCAGGACCCTCGGCCTGGGCTGCGCGGTCCGCAGCGGCCTGGCGCGGTTCCTCAAGGACCGTCCGGACCCGATCGAGGACTGCCTCTGCGTCATGGACGCGGACGGCAGCCACCCGCCGGGACTGATCGCTCTCATGGCGGAAAAATTGGGACAGGGGGCCGGCCTGGTCGTGGCTTCGCGCTACGCGGAAGGCGGGAAGGAAGTGGGGGTGAGCGTCCCGCGCAGGATCATGAGCCGGACGGCGAACGGGCTCCTGAAAATCCTGTTCCCCATGGCCGGGATACGGGACTACACGTCGGGTTTCCGGCTGTTCCGGGCGGAAGCTATCGAGCGGCTTTCCCGGAAAACGGGAGGGAGGTTTTTCCGCGAGGACGGCTTCGCCTCGACGCCGGAGCTCCTGCTTGGGATGCGGTCCCTGGGGATCCGGGGAGAGGAGGTCCCCCTGGTCCTGCGCTACGACCTGAAGCGCGGACCGAGCAAGATGAAGGCGGGCCGGACCATCCTCCGCTATCTTATTCTTATGGCGAGGATGAAGCTCTTCTTAGCAGAATAGCGAATGTCTTGGCTGTGCCCCCTCTCCCTTGAGGGAAGAGGACGGCCGAAGGCCGGGTGAGGGTGATCCGATCACCCTGCGGAGTTTCTCCGCCGCGCTTGCCAGAAGGCACATCCCAGGTTCTAACTTACGGTTGAGACTTTTCGTGACGCAAGTACAGAAGCTCGCGTTTGATCTCGGCTTTTAGTTCTGCCTCCGTTGGCAGATGCAACTTATATCGGCTGGCAAAAATCTTCTTTTGATGTTCGCCAAGAGTGTATCTAACGACTGCATCGTTTTTATCCGCGCAGAGGATAAGACCCAGCGTAGGATT
>MGUT01000058.1:0-478 GCA_001800095.1 Elusimicrobia bacterium RIFCSPLOWO2_01_FULL_64_13
GGTTCTTCGCCGTGATCTCCGCCTGCGAATCGATGCCGTAGCCGGTCGGACGGACCGCGCAGGCGTCCGCCATCTTCTTTCCGTAGGCGTCGTCCATGTTTATTATACAAAATTTCCCCGGACGGCCCTTGGAGCCGGGAATGGCCTTGGGTTCGGAAGTCATGCGGGAAAAAAGCTTTGATTTCGCCGCGAAATAGCCTTCCATGTCCTTGTGGAAGTCCAGGTGGTCCTGGGTCAGGTTGGTGAAAACGGCCCCGTCGAAATCGACGCGGTCCGCCCGGTCGAGTTCCAGCGCGTGGGAGGAGACCTCCAGCACGGCCAGGTCCGCCCCTCTCCCGCGCATCTCATGGAGCGCGCGCTGCAGGACCAGCGCGTTCGGGGTCGTATTGGGGGCCGCGATGGTCTCGACGCCCGTTCCCCCCTGGATCGGAAGGCGGTAGTTCACCGTCCCGATCACGCCGGTCCTCCAGCCGGCCTC
>MGUT01000058.1:490-5029 GCA_001800095.1 Elusimicrobia bacterium RIFCSPLOWO2_01_FULL_64_13
AAAAATCCGCCGCGGCGGACTGGGCCCGGGACATGGAGGCGACCCGGGCGGCCGGGACCGTGAGGCCGGGGATATCCTCGTCGCTGATCACGGCGCGCGCTCCCCGCGACACGGCCTCGCGGACGAACCGGAGCCCGGAGGTCTTTTGGCCCGCCCTGGCGAAAAAGAGCGACCCCTCCCTCACGGCGCGGGAATCCTCGGTGAGGTCGAGGATCTCGGGGTCGGCGCCGGCGGGCCCGGTCCGTCCCGGGAGGAGCTCCCGGTCGAGGGCGGAGAGGATGCGGGAAAGCTTCATGGGTCCCGCTTGGAGAGGGCCACGCGGACGTCGCTCCGGCCGCGGATCCATCGCGGATCGGACGGAGCGTCCGGAGGGATCCCGAGCACCTTCACCGTTCGGGACATGATGCGCGCGAACACCGGGGCGGCGGTCTCGCCTCCCCAGTAGGTCCTCCGGGGATTGTCCAGGAGCACCAGGCAGACGAGGGCGGGATTTTCAGCCGGGAGGAAACCGCAGAACGACGCCAGGTAGCTGTCGGCGTGGTAGCGGCCGGTCTTATGGTCGATCTTTTGGGCCGTGCCCGTTTTCCCCGCAACCGTGTAACCCATGACGGCGGCCTTCCGGCCGGTCCCGGTTTTCACCACCCGGGCCATGAGCTCGCGCATGGCCCGGGCCGTTTCCGGCCGGACGACCGCCCGGACCGCCCTGGGCTCGAACCGGACCCTGCCTTTTTCCCGGAGGAATCCGGACGCCCATTCGTCCTCCGCGACCGGACCGGATCCCTGGAGGGACTTGACGATCATGGGCTCCATCAATGTCCCTCCATTGGCGATGGCCGAGAAGGCGCCGATCATCTGCACGGCCGTGACCCCGATCTCCTGGCCGAAGGACAGGACCGGGAGGGAGACCCCGGACCAATCCTCCGGAGGGCGGAGGAGGCCGTCCGATTCCCCCGGCATCTGGATCCCGGTCCGCGTGCCGAACCCGAAGGCCCGGGCGTAGCGGAAGAACCTCTCCTTTCCCAGGGCCAGGCCGATCTTTCCCGCGCCGATATTCGAGGATTTTTCCAGCACTTGGGCGAACGTCAGGCGCCCTTCCGGCTCGTGGTCGTTGATATGGAAACCGGCCCCGGGGGACCATCTCCCGTTCTCGCAGAAAAGCACGTCCGCGGGAGAAAAAAGCCGTTCGTTGAGCGCGGCCGCCAGAGTCACGACCTTGAAAGTGGAGCCCGGCTCGAAGACGCGCGCGAAGAGCGGGTTGCGAAGGCTGGCGTTGGCGAACCCTTCGGGAAGGATCCCGCGGGAGAGGAGGTTCAGATCGAATCCCGGAACGCCGGCCGCGGCCAGGATCTCCCCGGTCCCGGGATCCTGGATGAGGGCCATCCCGCTTTCGGCCCCGTACTCATCGACGGCTTTGCGCAGCTCGTTCTCGGCGATGTACTGGAGCGACCTGTCGATGGACAGGGTCACGGAGTTCATCCGCGCTTCCGGGGACCGGTCGCCTCCGGGCCCGATCATCCTGCCCTTGGCGTCCCGCAGTTCCCGCGTGGTGACGGACCGGCCCCGCAGGAAGGAATTGTAATGCTGCTCGACTCCGGAAAGGCCGCTGTTATCCAGGCCGACCGGACCGATCAGATGGCAGGCCAGTTCCCCGTTCGGGTAGTAGCGCTTCTGTTCCGATACGCTGCCGAGCCCCGGGATCTTCCGGTCGGCGATCTTCCGGGCGACGGCCGGACTGACCTTCCTGGCCAGCCATACGAATTTGGAACGCCCCGAGAGCTTGGCGTGGAGGTCCGCTTCCGTGAAGTTCAGCGCCGTCCCGAGCATCTGCAGGGATTGGGGGCTGGCTTCGAACCGGCCGGGGTGGGCGTAGATCGATCGGCTCTCCACGCTGGACGCCAGCACCCGGCCTTTCCGGTCCAGGATGTCCCCCCGGGTGGCCTCCGAGACGACTTTCTGGAGGAACTGCCTTTCGGCCCGTTCGGTGAAGGCCACTCCCCGCAGGACCTGGATATGAAAAAGCCGCGCCGCCAGGAGCAGCAAAAGGAACAAGACCAAGGAGAAAGCCCACTGGAGCCGGCGGGAGGTCATGGAAGGATGACGATGTTGTCTTTCGCGGGATCGATGAGCCCCAGGCTCTTCCTGGCGGACCTTTCTATCGCCTCCAGCGAGATCATGCGGTCCCGGGCCTCCCGCAGTTCCATGTTGCGGAGGTCCTCCTTGCGGATCTCTTCTTTGACGGCGTCGATCCTGTACGAGATCTGCGTGGAGCGGACCGTCAGGCTGACGAGGACGAGCAGGCAGGAGACCATGGCGAAGAGGCCGGTCCAGAACCCGCGGAATCTCCTCGAGGTCTCCCGGCTCCTTTTGGGGATGAAATCCTCCCGGGGCATGGCGCTAAGCCGTTCCGTAAAAAGGTGAGGGTGGGTACCCCGCCGAGTTTGAGTACCGCACCCTCATATCGTGTCCGCCCCGACGGGCGGCGTCAGATTTTTTCGGCCACGCGCATGCGCGCACTGCGGCTCCTCGGATTGCTCTCGATCTCGGCCGGAGACGGCCGGACCGCCTTCCGGATGGTCTCGCGGAGAATGCCGGGTTTGCCGCACACGCATTTGGGAAAATCATTGGGACAGACGCACCTGCGCGAGAACTTCCGTATGCCGGTCTTGACCATCCGGTCTTCAAGGGAATGGAATGAGATGAAGACCGCCCGGCCGCCGGGCGCGAGCATTTCCGGAAAAAAATCCAGAAAACGTGCGAGACTCTCCAGTTCTCCGTTGACCGCTATCCTAAGCGCCTGGAAGGTCCGGGTCGCGGGGTGGCGGCCGGGCCGGACGGAGCCGGACGGGACCGTCCGGGAGACCAGGTCGGCGCATTGGACGGTCGTTTTCAGCCGCCCGGCCGAAACGGCCTCCTTCAGAACCCGGGCGATCTTGCCGGCATGCGGCTCCTCGCCGTACTCGCGGATCACGCGGGCGAGTTCGCCGGCTTGGAGACGGACGATCAGGTCCCTGGCCGTTTCCCCGCGCGTGGGGTCCATGCGCATGTCCAGAGGCCCCGAACGGATCTGGCTGAAACCCCTATCGGCCCGGTCCAGCTGCATGGAGGAGACCCCGAGGTCCAGGAGCGACCCGTCCAGGGCCGGTATCCCGAACCGGGCCATGACCGCTTGAGCGTTGCTGAAGTTCTCTCGCACCACGATCACCCTCCCGCCGAATTTTTTCAGGCGTTCCGATGCGGCGTCCACCGCGTCAGGGTCCCGGTCCAGGGCCAGGCACCGGGCCGACGGGTCCAGGGAAAGCAGGGCTTCCGCGTGTCCTCCCGCTCCCAGGGTCCCGTCCAGGTACGTCCCTCCCGGACGGACGCGCCAAAATCTCATGACTTCTTCAAGCAGGACCGGCCGATGGAGCTGTCGGCTCAAATCTCGAGCCGGGAAGCGTGGCGCGTGAAGGCCCGCGCCTCCCTTTTCTGATAAGCGGACCAGCGTTCCTTGGCCCAGATCTCGATCTTCTCCCCCACGCCGATGATCGCGGCCTCGCGCTTCATCTGGGCGTAGTCCGCCAGATGCTGCGGGAGGAGTATCCTGCCTTCGTCGTCGAAATCCACCTCGCAGGCGCTGGCGTAGAGCATGCGCTTGAACGCCCGCTGTTCCATCCGGTTATTCAGCGGCGCCTCTTCCAGCCTGGCGTTCAGCTTCCGCCAGGCCTCGCCGAGGTACAGGCTCAAGCATCCCTCCAGGCCGCAGCTCAAGATCATGCCCCTGGTCTCCCCCATGGCCAGGCGCATCTTGGCCGGGACCGCCAGGCGGTTCTTGGAGTCCATGGAGTAGAAATAAACCCCGACAAAATTGGGCAAGCTCATCACAATCCCCCACTTTTCCCCACTATGGCTGGAGTGTAACAGAATGCCCGGAGCTTGTCAAGTGGAAAATGGCGTATTTTTGGGAAGGAAAAAAACCCCGTCCGTCAGGTGTGTGGCGGACGGGGCGATGCGGTCGGACGCCTGTAAGCCGAATTCTGTCCCCGCCACACTGCGGGCGGGCGAAGATCATTCATCTGGGCGGCTTACCCCGAGAGGTTCGACCGAGCCGGTCTATCCCGCCTTATCGGCGGGGACTCTCTTTACTTAGCCTTGCTGCGGATGGGGTTTGTCCTCCCGTCCCATCGCTGGGAGGGATGTGAGCTCTTGCCTCACATTTTCACCCTTGCCCGCCACACGTCGGACGGGCGGTCTGGTTTCTGTGGCACTTTCCCCCGCCGGGGATTCCTCCCGGGCGGAGTCGCGTTTCGCGACCATCCCGCTCTGCGCAGTTCGGACTTTCCTCCCCGCCCGCCGCACTACAGGCGGAGCGGAGCGATCTTCCGGCGCCGACCGAACTCGAGATCTTTAAAAAAAAATTAATGAAGGGCGCGGTTGAGGGCGATATTGGCCAGGCGGTCGGCGCGCACGTTGCCCGGATGGGACGAGCGCGGAATGTGGGTCACCGTCACCGACGCGAACTCCTCCTCCAGGGCGCGGATCCGGCCCATCATCTCCCGCAGG
>MGUT01000058.1:5067-10775 GCA_001800095.1 Elusimicrobia bacterium RIFCSPLOWO2_01_FULL_64_13
GCCACGAGCTGGGAATCGGTGTAGATCTCCAGGCGGCGGGCCCCCAATTTCTTCGCCTCTTCCAGGGCCCGCAGGAGGGCGCGGTATTCGGCGACGGAATTCGTCGCTTCTCCGATGGTATCATGAATCTCGCGGAGCAGTTTCCCCGCTTCGTCCTGGATGAGGACGCCGTAGCTCGCGGGTCCGGGGTTGCCGCGGGAGGCCCCGTCGATGTAGATCGCGAGCCGTTCCATCAGGCGACGGGCTGGGCGTCGGCGAAGTAAAGTATCCTGGAGCAGGAGTCGCAGAGGATGAGCTCCCTGCCCTTCTTGACTTCGTTCAGCGTGCTCTGCGTGAGGATCGTGTGGCAGCCCGCGCAGGATTCCCCCGAGATGGCGACGATGGCCTGGGACTTCTTCTTTTTGCGGATGAAATCGTAGCGGGAGAGGACGTCCGGGGCCACCCGCGGGATGAACGTCTCGCGATTCCTGGTCTCGGCTTCGATCGCGGCTTTTTCCTTGAGGATCTCGTTCTGGAGCTCGCGGACCTGGGCCTGCAGGTCCTCCTGGACGCTCTTGGCCCGCGCTTCGGCGGATTTGAGGTCCAGAAGGGTCTTGTCGTATTCCTCCATGAGGATGAGGATCTGGTCCTCGGTCTCGCTCTTCTGCTGCTTGGCGCCGTTGATCTCGTTCTGGAGGGCGCGGTAGGCGTCGTTCGATTTGACCTGGTTGAGCTCGAGCTCGTGCTTGCGGATCTTCTCTTCCTGGGTCGCGAGGTCCAACTCGCGCTGCTTCCTCTCCACCTGGATGGCGGTCAGGCGCGTTTTTTCCTGCTCGAAGGCGGCCTGGGCCGCGGCGATCTCGGCGTTTTTTTTGGCAATCTCGAGAGGGATCCTCTCCAGGCGCGATTCGGTCGCGGAGATCCGTTTGTCGATCTCCTGGAGCTCCAGAAGCGGCTTCAGCTTTTCGTTTATCATAGGCATGGGCGCAAGAGGTTTCGAACCTCTGACCTTCCGCGTGTGAGGCGGACACTCTACCGCTGAGCTATGCGCCCTTAAAATCGGGTTCCCGAATTGATGATTTTACTATACTTTCGACGATTCGGCAACCGTTACCGCCTCGTAGGTGGGAACTTCCGCTATGTTATTTTATCCGGACGGCGGCGTTCGCGCGGTTCATTCCGGCCGGCTCCGTTCCGGCCGGTTACGGCTTGGGTTCGAAAAGCTCCTGGTATTGCTTGGTGTGTTTTTCCTTGAAATCGTCCAGGAGCTTCCGCCGGTGCTCCTTCCAGGCGGCGGCGGCCGCTCCCGTCTTCCTCTTCAGGGAATCTTCGACCACGAACTTCCAGATCTTCTTGCCGTCCTCGGTGGCGAGTTCGCAGCCGGGCTTGGACATCATGCGTTTGACGTAGCGCTGCCAGATCTTGGGCTCCACCTGCCAGACGAGGGGGTCCTTGAATATCGCGGGATCGGTCTTTTTCAGGTTGGGCAGTTCCTCGGGCTTGACGTCCACGAACTGGGAGTTCAGGACCCGGGAGGGAGAATGGCAGCGGGAACACTTGACCTGCATCAGCTCGTAACCCTGCCTGGCCTCCGCGGAATATTTGCCCGCGTCGATCTTGTCCGGGCCGAAATCGTTGGGATAGGGGTTCTTGAGGGCCTTCTGTCTCTCCGCCTCCGCCGCGGAGTCGGCGGCCTTCTCGGCGGATAGGCCCGGCGCCGCGATCCCCGAGATCAGGATCCCCATGAAAATGGCCGCGAACGTATACTGCCGGGATTGTCTTTGTATCACTGGGTGCCTCCTTGCGATGTGAAGCGTTGATTGTTCTATTTTATCAAAAAGGGCCGGCAAGTTCATCTCTTGTCCCTGGACAGGGAATGGACGTAGGCCGCTATCTCCCAGAGCGGCGACCTGTCCCCGCCGGGCCCGAGGGCGGGGATATAGGAGGCCATCCGCGTGCCCTCGAACCCCGTGGCCAGGGCGCGGACGATATCCCGCTGGCTGCCGCCCGACTTGAAGGCGTACGGGCCCAGGGTCAGGTTCCTCGGCGCCGCGGTCGAGCCGCGGGCGTCCAGGAAGGTTCCCGGGAAGTACCGCGCCAGCGGGCCGTCGCCGCCGCCGGAATCCCCATGGCAGGCGGCGCAGCCGAACGCCACGTATTTTTCGCGGCCGCGCCCGAGGTCCGGCGGTCCCGGCGGCGGCGCGCCCAGGTCCAGGGCCTCTCCTTCCTTCCGGCCGGACGCCTTCATGAAATCCTTCAGGACATGGACCAGCCCCCATCGTTCCTCAACGGACAGGTAGCGGTAGGACGGCATGCCGTATTCGGGGAACCCGGCCGAGATGGTGCGGAAGAGGTCCTCGTCCGAAGGGAGGGACCCGGGCGGAGTGGACTTGACCTTGACCGACCCGGCGAGGAAATCGCGCGGTTTCAAATCCATGAATTCGGCCGCGTCGCTCCTGCCGTCGCCCTTTTCCCCGTGGCAGACGGCGCAGTTGCGTCCGTAGGCCTTTTGTCCGAGCTCGAGCAGGGCGTCCGTCCGGGGCATTCGCGGCCGGAGCTCCGACTCCCAGGGGGGCTCCGGCGTTCCGGCGGAATCCGCCACGCCGGCGTCCCGCGAGAGCGGGAAGAGAACGGCGCCGGCGGAAAAAAGGGCGGCGGCGGTCCAGAAGGCCTTCCGGCGGGGCTTCACTCCCAGTCCTCCATTTCATTCTCCGGCAGGAGACTCATGAGGTAGCGGGCCAGGCCGTCGATCTGCTTTTTCGAGAGCACTTTTTTCCAGGCCGGCATGAAGAGGGGCGGCTCCGGGCCGTCGGGGTCCTCCTGGAGGACGGCGGGGAAGCCGTCCTCGATCTTCTCCTTCAGTTCGGCGAGGGTGTATCCTTCGCGCACGCGCGCGAGGGGCGGGACTTCCCCGCCTATGGCGTTGGGGTTCTTGATTCCCCCCCTGCCTTCGGGGCCGTGGCAGGCGCCGCAGGAGTATTTCAGATAGAGCTTTCGCCCGCGCTCGACGGAGGCGGGATCGTCGCCGGCGGCGGCCAGGGCGGAGAGGAGGAAGGCGGAACCGGCCAGGAGGATGAGTTTGGCGGAGATAGACATGGGTTAGAGACGGGTTCTACAAAAAATAGATATAAAAAAGTATAATGGGAACGTCCTTATGTGTGCCGGGGCGCTTGTTGCCCTTATTCCTTTGTTGCCGGGGCACCGCTTTCTTATTCCTAAAAATTAAGGAAGCGGTACATCCGGCAGAGACTTAAGAAGTTTTTATAATGTAGCTGCCGGGGTAGCTCAGTTGGTAGAGCAACGGTCTGAAAAACCGTGTGTCGGCGGTTCAATTCCGCCCCCCGGCAATCCTTATATCAACGATCTTAAGCATGCCGGGGTAGTGCCGATTCATTCCGGCAAACCTTTCCCTTAGGCCCGGTCCAGGGCCTTTTCTATCTTGGCCTTGAACTGCTTTTCGTCGAATGGCTTGCGGATATAGTCGGCCGCGCCGAACATGCGGGCGTCCTGGATGGTGGTGGGGTCGGAGAGGGAGCTCATGACGATGATGGGGACCTGCCGCTCCCTCATGGCGGACTTGAGCCGTCGGCAGAGCGTCACTCCGTCCGTGTCCGACAGCATCACGTCCAAAAGCACCAGGTCGAATCCGCCGTCGGCGAACTTCTCGATCCCGTCGGCGCCCGTCCCGCTGGCCGCGCATTCGTATCCCCAGTTGGCCAGGAGCTCGGAGACATAGTCCACGACCGTGAAGTCGTCGTCGATGATCAGGACCTTCCTGGGGCGGGCCATTCCGGCACCTCCGGGGAGCCGTTCAGTACTTCGGAAGGGAAGGGTCGATCTGGTCGGCCCAGGCGTCGATCCCGCCCTTCACGTTCCTGGCCTTCTTGAAGCCGAATTCCTTGAGGATCCGGACCGCCTTCGCGCTCCGGCCCCCCATCTTGCAGTGGACGTAGATCTCGTCGGCGGTGTCGAGCTCGTTCAGGCGCTCCTTGAGGGTCCCCAGGGGGATGAGTTTGGACCGGGGCAGGTGGACGATGTCGTATTCCTCCGGCTCGCGCACGTCGATGACCTGCACCTTCGATCCGCGGCTGTCGATGATATCCTTCAGTTCCTTGACCGTGATCTCGTCGATGTCCGCGGAGCTCGAGCCGTTGCCGCCCGCGAGGCCGCAGAACTGCTCGTAATCGATGAGTTCCTTGATGGTCGGATTTTTTCCGCAGACGGGGCAGTCCGGGTCTTTGCGCAGCTTGACTTCCCGGAAGCGCATCTCCATCGCGTTGAAAAGGACCAGGCGTCCGATGAGGGGCTCCCCTTTTCCGAGGATAAGTTTGATGGCCTCCGTGGCCTGCATGACCCCGATGATGCCGGGGAGGATGCCCAGGACTCCGCCTTCGGCGCAGGACGGGACCATCCCGGGAGGCGGCGGCTCCGGGTAAAGGCAGCGGTAGCAGGGGCCTTCCGGGGTCTTGAAGACGGTGGCCTGGCCGTCGAAACGGAAGATGCTGCCGTAGACGAGGGGTTTTTTCAAAAATACGCAGGCGTCGTTGACAAGATAGCGGGTCGGGAAGTTGTCCGTCCCGTCGATCACGACGTCGTAATCGCGCAGGATGTCGAGGGTGTTCTCGCGGGTGAGGCGGGTGGAATAGACGTTGACCTTGACCTCGGGGTTGATGGAGAGGATCCGCGCGCGGGCCGATTCCACCTTGGGCTGTCCCACGTTCTCCGTCCCGTGGATGACCTGGCGTTGGAGATTGGAGAAGTCCACCAGGTCGAAATCCACCAGGCCCAGAGTGCCCGCTCCCGCCGCGGAGAGGTACAGCCCCAGCGGGGAGCCGAGCCCTCCCGCCCCGATCAGAAGGATCTTGGCGTTCAGGAGCTTCTCCTGCCCTTCCACGCCCACTTCGGGCATGATCAGGTGCCGGGAATATCTTTGGATCTGTTCGTTCGTCAGCGGCATAACGCCTCCATGTCCGGTCTATGCGGCGATCTTCCTCAAATCTTTCAGACGGCGGATCAGGTGATCCGGCCGGCAGGAGTCCAGTTCCGCGCGGCTCTTGTATCCGTAGGCCGCGGCGCACACCGGGGTCCCGGCGGCCCGTCCCGCGAGCATGTCCGCGGTGCCGTCCCCCACCACCAGGGTGTCGGCCGGGTCCGTTCCCAGGATCCGGAGCGCTTTCAGGATGGGTTCGGGGTGGGGTTTCCTGCGGGAAACCGATTCGCCGCCCAGGACGGTCCTGAAATATCTTTCGATCCCCAATCCCCGGAGTATCTTGACGGTCATGGCGACGGGTTTGTTCGTCACCACGGCCATGGGTTTGCGGCGGAAAAATCGGAGCGTTTCCACGGCGCCCGGATAGAGCCGGGTCCGGTCCAGGCAATGTTCCATGTAATGGGGCCGGAAGACCTCCACGGCCCTGTCCAGGAAGGGCTTTTCCGTACGGCCCGTGGCGCGCTCCAGGAGAGTCCTCATGCCGTCGCCGATGAAGCGGCGCACTTCTCCGCCGGACCTAGGCGGCAGTCCGAGGGTCTTGAGGGTATATTTGACGGATCCCGCTATGTCCGGGGCGGAATCCGCCAGGGTCCCGTCCAGATCAAAGATCAGTCCGGATATCCGAATCATTTCTAATTATATCATTTCGGTCCACGCGGGACAACCCGGCGAATCAACTCATCTAAAATGTTACCGAACCAGGACTGGTCAACTCATATAAGATGTTACCGAACTTTTG
>MGUT01000059.1:226-8843 GCA_001800095.1 Elusimicrobia bacterium RIFCSPLOWO2_01_FULL_64_13
TCGCCATTGGTGTTCCTCCCGATATCTACGCATTTCACCGCTACACCGGGAATTCCAGTCACCTCTCCCACACTCAAGTCAGGCAGTATCCCTAAACCCCTCCCAGTTAAGCCGGGAGATTTCATTACGGACTTACCCAACCACCTACCTGCGCTTTACGCCTAGTAATTCCGAGTAACGCTTGCCACCTACGTATTACCGCGGCTGCTGGCACGTAGTTAGCCGTGGCTTATTCGCAGGGTACCGTCAGTTCCCGCTATTCACGGGTATTTTCGTCCCCTGCAAAAGAAGTTTACAATCCGAAGACCTTCATCCTTCACGCGGCGTTGCTGGATCAGGGTTGCCCCCATTGTCCAAAATTCCCCACTGCTGCCTCCCGTAGGAGTCTGGACCGTGTCTCAGTTCCAGTGTGGCCGATCACCCTTTCAGGCCGGCTACCCGTCTTAGCCTTGGTGGGCCGTTACCTCACCAACTAGCTGATAGGACACGGGCTCATCTCCCAGCGTCCCTTGCGGGACTTTGACCCATATCCTTTTTAGGAAGGATTTTGGTCTTATGGAACATTAGCCCCGATTTCTCGGGGTTATTTTCCTCTTGGAGGTAGATCACCCATGTGTTACTCACCCGTCTGCCACTAGCGCCTTTCCGTATTGCTACGGAAAAGCACCCGTTCGACTTGCATGTGTTAAGCACGCCGCCAGCGTTCACTCTGAGCCAGGATCAAACCCTCCAAATTAAAGCCAGTGGCAAATGGGGCCCGATTTTGAGGCCGGGCCGGCCGTCTGCCGCTTGTATTAGAGGTTTGAGTGAATGGCTCTCAATTCCGTCAGCCTTGAGATACTCTCAATGCTTGACAATCAAGTGTCTGTTGACTCTTGACTAAATAATCCCAAATCAGACATTTGGGATATTTGGGGCGCTCATTGACTCCACCCGGCTTCAAGAAAAAACAAAGAGCGTTCATCAGAGAAGCCGTCTCCCCGGCTGATCGCTCTTGCGATTCCGTCGAAATCAGGTGTTTGAGTCTTGCGCGTTGTCAAAGATCAATTTTGCAACTGATCTATGTTAGGAAATTATCAGGGGGTTGTCAAGCGTTATTTTAAGATTGTTTTCGGCGCGCCGATCGCTTCCGATCGGGTCAGACGGCCTGGACGGAACGGATCTCGGGGACCTGTTCGAGGATGATGCGCTCGATCCCCGCCCGCAAGGTCATGGTGCTGGAAGGGCAGGAACCGCAGGCCCCCTGCATGTGGACGTAGACCACTCCGTCGTCGATCGAGGCCAGCTCCACGTCCCCGCCGTCCATTTCGATGGCCGGGCGGATCTGGTCGAGAGCCGTCTCCACGCGCCGGCGCAGGTCTTCAGATGGGTTTTGAGATGGCGGATTGGGTTGTTTCTCTGACATAAAATTTCACCTCTAGACGACATATTAGTGTAACAGATTAAGACCATAAAGGCAAATAATTTAATATAATATGACGATGCTGGACCAAAAAAAACTCCGGGACGAACCCGATTACCTTCGAGAGATCCTCGGCCGGAGAGGGGTGGACAATCCTTGGAAGGGGAGCGGCGTGGGGCTGGACCGGGAAGGATTCAACGACCTTCTGGTCAAGCACAAGGAGACCCTGGCGGAGATCGAGTCCCTCCGGACCAGGAGGAACCGGATCAGCGAGGAATTCTCCGGTCTTAAAAGGGGCGGGCGGGACACTTCCGTCCTGACCCGGGAGATCGAAGAACTCAAGACCCGCATGGCCGCCAGGGAGGCGGAATTCGGGGTCCTGGAAAGAGCCCTGAACGACGCTCTCCTTAGGCTTCCCAACGCCTTGCATCCCGGCGTTCCCGACGGAACCGGGCCCCAGGACAACATCGAGGCGCGGTCCTGGGGGCAAAAGCCGGATCTAGGCCGCGAAACCCGTCCCCATTGGGAAATAGGGGAGTCATTGGGTATTTTGGATTTTGTCTCGGCCGGGAAGATGTCAGGGTCCCGATTCGCGGCCTTGATAGGAGCCGGAGCTGCCTTGGAAAGGGCGCTCATATCCTTCATGCTGGATCTGCATGTCGGCGAACACGGCTATACAGAGGTATTTTTGCCCTATTTGGTAAGCGGGAAATCCATGGAAGGAACAGGCCAGCTTCCCAAATTCGAAGAGGAAATGTTCAAGGCGGAGAAAGACGATCTCTATCTCATCCCGACGGCGGAAGTGTCCGTGACCAATCAGCATCGGGACGATTGCATGGACTTGTCCATACTTCCCAGGAAATACGTGTCCTATTCCGCTTGCTTCCGCAGGGAGGCCGGATCCTATGGCAAGGATACTAAGGGCTTAATCCGTAACCATCAATTTAATAAGGTAGAATTGGTATGGTTTACATTGCCGGAAAGATCATTTGATGATTTAGAAGTCCTTACAAATGACGCGGAAGACGTATTGAAACGACTTGAAATTCCATATCGAGTTATGGTCCTATGCGGCGCTGACATTGGATTCGCTTCAGCTAAGACATACGATATTGAGGTTTGGATGCCGGGAGAAAAGAAATGGAGGGAAATCTCATCCTGCTCCTGTTTCACCGATTTTCAGGCGAGGAGAATGAACATCAAGTATAAGAATCAGCAGAACAAAAGAGAATACGTGCATACCTTGAATGGGTCCGGTGTCGCAGTAGGCAGGCTCCTGGCCGCCGTATTGGAGAATTATCAGAAAAAGAATGGAGATGTCTCTGTGCCTAAAGTCCTTCAACCCTACATGAAAATGGAGACGATAAGCCGATGATCACCATGGAAACCCCAACCAAGCACCAGGAACTTTTGAAATGGGTCCAGGACATAGAAAAGCTCTGTCAGCCGGAGAGAATCGTATGGATTGACGGAAGCCAGCAAGAAAAAAAACGTCTGGAAAATGAAGCTGTTTCGATAGGAGAACTTATAGAGCTGAACCAGGATAAGCATCCCGGCAGCTTTTATCACAGGTCCCATCCGAACGATGTGGCCAGGACAGAAAGTCTTACCTATATCTGCACAAAGACCAAGGAAGATGCCGGCCCTACCAATAACTGGATGTCTCCGGAAGAGGCCTATTTTAAAGCCAGGAAGATTTTCACGGGATGCATGAAGGGACGGACCCTCTACGTCATCCCATTTTCCATGGGTCCGGTAGGCTCAAAATTCAGCAGGATAGGCATAGAGATCACGGACAGCATCTATGTCGTATTGAACATGAGGATCATGACCCGTATCGGCAATGATGTCCTCAAGGTACTGGGGGACCATGGAGAATTCACCAAGTGCCTCCACAGCAAGGCCGATCTGGACATTAAAAAGCGCCTTATTCTCCATTTTCCGGAGGACAACACAATCTGGAGCGTCGGTTCCGGGTACGGAGGCAACGCGCTCCTGGGAAAGAAGTGCCTGGCCCTGCGGATCGCGGGCTACTTGGGCAAAACGGAAGGCTGGATGGCGGAACACATGCTGATCCTCGGCATAGAGAACCCCAAGGGGGAGGTGCGATACATCACCGCCGCGTTCCCCAGCGCCTGCGGCAAGACCAACCTGGCCATGCTGATCCCTCCGCAGGGGTTGAAAGCCAAAGGTTACAAGGTCTGGACCGTGGGAGATGATATCGCCTGGCTCCGGATCCATCCGGACGGCTCTCTACGGGCCATCAATCCCGAGGCGGGTTTCTTCGGAGTCGTGCCGGGAACGAACTCAAATACCAATCCGAACGCCGTGACCACCATCTCCAGGAACACCATATTCACCAATGTGGCCCTGAAGTCGGACAATACGGTCTGGTGGGAAGGATCGGACGAACCAGCTCCGGAAAAGGCCCTGGATTGGAGCGGAGATGACTGGCATCCCGGCATCATCGACGAGCAGGATAATCCCATCAAGGCCGCCCATCCCAACAGCCGTTTCACGGCCCCGGCGAGCCAATGCCCCTGCATATCGCCGAAGTGGGAGGATCCCGAGGGGGTGCCCATATCCGCCGTTCTTTTCGGCGGGCGCCGCGCGCGGGTCGCTCCACTGGTGTATGAGACGTTCGGCTGGAACCACGGGGTCTACGTCGGGGCGACCGTGGGCTCCGAGCGGACAGCGGCCCAGGAAGGGAAAGTCGGCGAGATCCGCCGAGACCCGATGGCCATGATCCCATTCTGCGGATACAACATGGGCGATTATTTCCGCCACTGGATCGAAATGGGCAAGCGCACGCCCAGGCCCCCCAAGATCTTCCACGTCAACTGGTTCCGCACCGATGAGAAGGGCAAATTCCTCTGGCCGGGATTCGGGGAAAATTTAAGGGTCCTGGAATGGGTCCTGGAGAGATGCGAAGGGAAAGTGTCCGCCGTCAAAACGCCGGTCGGCCATGTGCCGAAAAAAGAGGAGTTCGACATGACCGGGCTGGACCTGCCCGGAAGTGCGCTCGACCAGCTTCTCTCCGTCGTTCCCGCCGATTGGAAAGAGGACCTGGCGGACCAGGAGGCCTTTTTCAAGAAATTCGGATCAAAGTTCCCGGAAGAGATCTGGGAGGAATTCCGCGGCATGAAAAAAAGGCTGGGCTGACCGCCCGGCCGGGGGATCGCCGGTCCCGCGAAGAAAGAAGGCGACGCCCAAGCGGGCGGCGCCTTCTTTCTTTTTGAAGTGGGGAGCGGTTACTTGAAGCTTTCGACGAGGGCTTTGGCGTCCTCCGCGTTCAAGCCCGTTTTCTGTTTGGCGGGCGGGCCGAACTTGAAGGCCGGATCCAGCTCTTCATAGGTCGGCTGCTGGACCTTGTAAAAGACCCCGATGGGGACCCGGTTGTCGGGCTGGCGGACCGCCTTGAGGGCCCCTTCCCAATCCGACGTCTTGTGGTTCTCGGCCTGGAGGTCGTAGACCCGCTCGCGGAACCAGGGGTAGGTGTTGACCTTGTTGTAGGTGACGCAGGGGCTGAATACATCCACGAGAGAGAAACCCTTGTGCTGGATGGCTTCGGCCATGACCTCGGCCAGGCGGTCGGCGGCTCCGGAAAACCCCCTGGCGATGAATGTCGCTCCCGAGACCAGAGCCAGTTCTATGGGATTGATGGGGGTCTCTATGCTGCCGTCAGGCGTGGACTTGGTCTGGGTGCCGAAGATGGTGGTGGGGGAACATTGCCCGGTGGTCAGGCCGTAGATCTGGTTATTCATGACGATGTACGTGAGGTTGATATTGCGCCTCATGGCGTGGATGCAGTGGCCAAGGCCGATGCCGTAGCCGTCCCCGTCGCCTCCAGTCACCACCACGGTCAGGTCCGGGTTGGCGAGCCTGGCGCCCTCGGCCACCGCGACCGCCCGTCCATGGAGGGTATGCATCCCGTAGGAGCCGAAGAATCCCGGCAGGTTCGAAGAACAGCCGATCCCGGACACCACGAGCACGTCCTTCGGGTCGAGTCCGAGAGCGGCGCAGGCCTTCTGCAGGGAAGAGAGGACGCCGAAATCGCCGCAGCCGGGACACCAGTCCGGGGCGATCCTGGATTTGAACTTGGGGATTTCTAGGATTTCTGGCATTGGGGTTTCTCCTTCTGAAATGGATTCAGCGGCCGACCAGCTCCGGGACCTTGGCTAGGGCCAGGGCTTCCTTGGCCTTTTCATGCACCAGGTCCGGGCCGAAGGGCTCTCCGTCGTATTTCCTATAGTGGTTGGGGATGGAGATCCCCGTCTCCTGGCGGATGAGGCGCTCGAGCTGGCCGGAGAAGTTATTCTCCACGATCAGGAGCTTCTTGGCGGATTTGAGGATCTTGCTCACGGCCTGGGACTGGAAGGGCCAGAGGTAGCGGATGTTGAGATGGTTGACCTTTGCGCCTTCTTTTTCCAGGCGGTGGAGGACGTCCCGGACCACGTAGGCGCTCGAACCCCAGGTGACGAACGTGAGGTCCGCGTCCGCCGGGCCCTCGACTTTCGGCTCGGGCAGGCTCTTCAAAGCCGTTTCCATCTTCCTCATCCGCTTTTCCATCATCAATTTGCGGATCTTGGGGTTGGTGAAAACGTCCGAGATCAGGGTGCTGTCCTCATCATGCTCGTCGGAACCGGCGATGAAAACGGTCCCCGGATTGCCCGGTAAGGCGCGGGGGGATATCCCGGAAGGGGTGAAGAGATAGCGCTTGTACTCGCCCTTGGGCCGGCCCGTGACGATCTCTCCCCGGTCAATCTTGACCTTGGAAAAATCCAGATTGTCGATGGTCTCGTGATGTTCGGAAAGGAGCAGGTCGGAGAGGATGATGACGGGGCATTGGTAGATGTCGGCGAGGTTGAAGGCCTCCGCCGTGGCGTAGAAGGCGTCCTCGACCGTGGTCGGGGCGATGATGAATTTGGGGTAATCCCCCTGGGACGCGCCCAGGGCCTGGAAAAGGTCGGCCTGTTCGGTCTTGGTGGGGAGGCCGGTGGAGGGGCCGCCGCGCTGGCAGTTCACGACCACCACCGGGGCCTCGATCATGGCGGCGAGGCCGATCGCTTCGGTCATGAGGGCGAATCCGCCTCCGGAGGTGGCGGTCATGGAGCGGGCGCCGGCGTTTCCGGCCCCCACGGCCATGTTCATGGCGGCTATCTCGTCTTCGCATTGCTTGACCACCATGCCGTACTTGGGCCCCTTGAGGGCCAGCCAATGGAGGATCCCCGAGGCCGGGGTCATGGGATAGGCGGAAAAGAACTTGCAGCCCGCCGCGACCGCTCCCAGGGCGATGGCCTGGTTCCCCGTCAGGAACATGCGCTTCTCTTCCGTGAATTTCCACGTGAATTCCGTTTTCTTGAAGTTCTCTTTGGCGTAGTCGTGGCCCGCCTGGGCGGCTCCCACGTTGGCTTGGACCACGGCGTCGCCCTTTTTCCTGAACGTTCCGGCGATGACATCGGCGACCGCGTCGAACGGGAAGTTGGCGAGGAATGAGAGGGCCCCCAGGGCCACGGTGTTCTGCATGATGGGGCTCTTGCCGAATTTGTTGGCGATGGCCGTGGAAGGGATTCCGAAATCATTGACGCCGGCCGGGAGCTGACCGTCCGCGATCTTTATCTTTTCCTTATTATAGATGATTCCTCCGCCGGGAGTGATGTCCTTGACGTGGCGGTTGACCGTATCGAGGTTCAAAGCGACCAGGTAATCGCACATGTCGCCGGAGCACCAGACCTTCTTGGACCCGATCCGGACCTGCATATTGATGTGTCCTCCGCGTATGACGGATTGGTATGAATTGTAAGCGAAGACGTAGAGCCCCTTCCTGGAACAGGCCTTGGCGAGGGTTTCCGTGACGGACGCGATGCCGTCCCCCGCCGCCCCGCCTATACGGATTGATACCTTCCGGGGCGCTAGAGATTTGGTCTGGCTGGTCATATCTTCCTCCTGGTTGCCGTCAATATTCCAATCATTATATCATTCCTGAAAAATTATTGTCAACTGACGTCCCTGCGGCCCTCCAGGGCGCGGGTGAGGGTCAGCTCGTCCATGTACTCCAGTTCCCCCCCGACCGGGAGTCCTTGGGCCGGTCGGGTTATTTTGATCCTTTGGGACAGGGCCTGGATCCTCTTGGCGATATATTGACAGGTCGTTTCCCCTTCCATGTCGGGATTCAGGGCCAGTATGACCTCGCCGATCGGCTCATTTTCCAGGCGCCGGAGGAGGGAGTCGATCTCCAGATCCTGGGGGCCGACCCCGTCCAGAGGGGAGAGGATGCCGCCCAGGACATGGAAGAGGCCGTTGAATTTTCTCACCCGGCCGATGGCCTGGATGTCCTGGGACCCTTCCACCACGCATAGAACGCTCTTGTCGCGGGAATCGTCGCCGCAGATGCGGCAGGGGGAGTCGTCGTCCCAATAGCCGCAGATGGAGCAGGGCCGGACCGTCCGGTAAGTCTCCTGGACGGCGGAAATGAATTCGCGGATCTGGTCCTCCGGGAGCCTTAACAGGTGGAACGCGATCCGTTCCGACATTTTCGGCCCCACGGAAGGGAGGGTCCGCAGGAGCGCGAGCAATTTTTCAAAGGAAGGAGGGAGGGGAATCATCCGGATTGGGAGGAATGCCTGGTGACTTTGCCGTGGAAGTGGGTCAGGAATTTCTTGAGGCCCTCGTCCTCGACGGCGTCCTCCAGGGCGGAAGGACTGCTTCCCAGGGGTTCGAAGACCTCTTCGGAGTCATAGGATTCCCGCACGGCGGACAGGGGCTCGACCACGACCGTGTCATCCCCGTCCGTTCCGGATTCGTCCGACGGTTCCGGCTCGGTCGCGTCCGCGGCGGCCGTTCCAGCCGGTTCGGACTGGCCGGAGGAGGCCGGAGGCGTTTCCGACAGCTTGAATTCCAGACCGATCTTCCTGTCCAGGATCCTGCCCAGTTCCGCTTCGATGAAGGACTGGTTCCTCCTGGCGCTGTCCAGCCAGAAGCGTTTGGGGAACGCGAGCTCCACCTTGCCTTCGGACCAGGACGGGGCCGCGGTCTGGAGCGCCGGCAGAAGGGACGGCTTGGAGGATTGCGCCGCTTCGAGAACTCCTTTCCAGGCGTTCGGGAACGGACCCGGGGCGTTGCCGGATATTTTCGGCTTCTCCCGGGGTTCGGGAAGCGTCTGGCCGGAGGGCTTCTCCGCTTCGCCCGGCTCGGTTCGCGGCGCGGGCCGGACCG
>MGUT01000059.1:8956-31000 GCA_001800095.1 Elusimicrobia bacterium RIFCSPLOWO2_01_FULL_64_13
TGCAGAGAACCTGGGTCGCGCGCAGGAGTTCCTCCAGGGTGAAGCGTCCCGCCGGGAGGTCCCTCTTGACGGCGTTCCCCGCGTCAAAGTCGTCGGGATCACGGTACCCGCACTTTTCGATCAGCATCTCCCTGAATCCTTCCCGGAGTTCCCGCAGGAAATAGGACAGGTCCTGGCCTTCCCTCTGCAGGCGTCCCGCGAGTTCCAGGACGCCTTTGGCGTCCTTGTCGGCGATCTTGTTCGCGATCTCCGCGAGGGTGTCCTCCCGGACCAACCCCAGGACATCCTCCACCGTCCCCAGGGCGAGATCCGTCCCTTCCCCGCCCTCTCTGGAAGCGTGGGAGATGGCCTGGTCGAAAAGGGAGAGGGCGTCGCGCATGGATCCCTGGGCGGCGCGCGCCAGGAGCGAAAGGGCGTCGTCGGGAACGGGGATCTTTTCCGCCTGGGCGACGCGCTTCAATGTGGAAAAGATCTGCGCCCGCGTCAGGGGCAGGAAGCGGAAGCGCTGGCAGCGGGAGGAGATGGTGGCCGGGATCTTGTGGAATTCGGTCGTGGCCAGGATGAATACGACGCGGGGCGGAGGTTCCTCCAGGGTCTTCAAGAGGGCGTTGAAGCTGTGGGAGGAAAGCATGTGGACTTCGTCGATGATGAAGACCTTGTTGCGGTCGCGGACGGGGGAATAGGCCACGGTGTCGATGACGGCCTCCCTGGTCTCCTCCACCTTGGTGTGGCTGGCGGCGTCCAGCTCCAGGACGTCGATGGAGGACGACCTGTCGATCTCCGCGCAGGAGGAGCAGGCGTTGCAGGGTTCCGAATTCCTGGGTTCCCGGCAATTGAGGGCCTTGGCGAAGATGCGCGCCGTGGTGGTTTTCCCCGTGCCCCGGGGCCCGGAGAAGAGGTAGGCATGGGCCACGCGGTTTTTCTCTATGGCGGCCTGGAGGATCTTCGCCGTGGTCTCCTGGCCGGTCAGGTCGGAGAATCTCCCAGGCCGGTACTTGCGGGCTAGAATGAGATAGGACATTTCATCACTTCCATTGAACGGGGCGGCATAATTGCCTGCCTCCGGGGAGTGTAATTGCGTCGGGAAACTGACAGGTGGACAAGTGCTTTTCCTTCATCTTCATGTGGAAGTCAGTCGCATTTTTTAGAGATTCCGCTCGCCTCCCGATCGGAATTACAACCCCAACCGATTTGGCTGGGAATGTGGTTTTCACGGCCTCTATCGCTGGCACGAGGTCACTGTCCCCTGAAACGATGATCGCCGTGTCAAACACGTTATTGATAGCTGACTGGAATAATTTTATGGCGATGTTTACGTCTGTTTGTTTTTCCTCGAATGTTTTGTACACCGCATTGCAGTTACGGCACTTCCTGTCTTTCGCTTTGAAGCTTCCGAAGACAATCTTGACGCCAACGGACTGCAAAGCCGATGTATAGACTTGATGTCTGGAAACCTTTTGAGGGTCCCAAACAACGTACGAGGTAAAGTAATTTATGCCGATAACTTGATCCTGGGGTTTAATAAAGCATTTTGCCAATTTTAGCAGGTCCAGCCACTTGTATCTGTTGTAGTGATTGTCAATGAGGGCATGGTAGAGGTTGAACCCGTCAACGAAGAATTCGACACGATTCACGACAGGCCTATAAAACAAGAAACCCAGACCCATGCGGATCTGGGGCCTACAAGATACGGGATCTTATAGGGATGATGATTATTTATAACAAATGTTCCGTCATTTGTCAAGTAGGTGACAAACGACTCGATAATCTTAATTGTCGTTGGCCGGTACTTGCGGGCTAGAATGAGATAGGACATAAAGTCCCGATAAGTATCAAAGAGACCCTATCGGTAAATTAAAGGATATTGATGCGGTTTCATGATAGATTTCATTTCAAGATCAATATCCAAAGTTGGCCAATGGAGGTACTTGTTATTGACCAATTTTACATTGAAGATCTCTGACGTCTGGGAATTCTTGAACCACGGGTAGGATCGATATGGAAGGAAATACTCATTACCCTTGACGAAAATCCAGACCCCGTGCTTCTGGATGCCCTGGACCTCAACGGAAATGCTTTTTCCACGCTTCGATGATTTCATGTTTTCTCTCCTCAACGATATTCTTCAGCTCTCTAATCTTACGCGCGGACAGACCGTAGTTATGGCTTAACGATACGTTAGGCGCAAGCCAAAACTTGGCTTCCCCGTCAGGGCACGAGACGTGGACGTGGATCCGCCTTTCTTCTCTCGAAAAGAAGAAGAAACGATAGCTCTTGTGTTTGAATACCGTGGGACTCAAATTCTATGCACTCTCTTGCAACCTTCTGTCATCTAAATTGGTGGAGATGATGGGACGGGCGCGTTGCGCCCGAACCCACGGCCTCCTCGTTGCGAACGAGGCGCTCTCCCAATCGAAATCTATGGAGCTGAAGGGGATCGAACCCTCGACCTCGTCGTTGCGAACGACGCGCTCTCCCAGCTGAGCTACAGCCCCTTTCCTAAAAAAACTTCTTAAGGGGGCAGTCCCCGCAGCGAAGCGGAGGGGACAGCCCCAAACACCTAATTCGATGATAAATTTGCAGTGGCGGCACCTCTTCTTATTCCTTCTTTTTTTAGGAAACGGCACAGTCCAAAAGCCTTATGAAATCTTTATAAGGATGTTTGGACGGGAGAGGATTCGAACCTCTGTAGGGCGAAAGCCCGCAGGTTTTACAGACCTGTGCCATTAACCGCTCGGCCACCCGTCCTTAAAAAACATCATAAGATCAGGTGGCCTGTGCCTTTTCCTTAATTTTAAAGGAATAAGAAAAAGGTGCGGCCACCCGTCCTTAAAAAAACAAAGACCGCCCCCGCCCGTGAATCCGAGCCATTATACTATTTCCGGCCCCCCCAGGCCAGAATTGGAAGCTTCCGGCAAATGCCGCCGGGCGTCATGGGTCTTCCCGGGTCTGCAGGACCGCGTAGGGGCTGGGTCCGCTTTGTTCTATGGTCCTCTGGAGGACCGCGCCTTTGTCGGCGTCCAGCCAGAGGGTTTCAGTGGTTTCGGTCCCGCCCCGGACGGCAACGGCCCGGAATTTCCGGCAGGGCGTCCCGCGGACCTTCTCGTCCGGCAGTCTTTCGATGGTCCAGACCTCGCCAAAAATCATCCGTTCAACCTTTCTTCCGGTCCGGATGGGTTTGGGCGGCAATTTATAGTCGTCGATCGGGACGGGTTCGGGCGCCCGGTCCAGCCACTCCTCCGGACCGGCGGTCTCCAAGAGGACCGTCAGGTCGTCCCGCGTGCCCATTTCCATCATGATGGTCTTTTTTTCGGAGGAATCCTGGGAGCTTTGGGGCCGGTAAATCTTTCCATCCGGAGTGACCAGAAGGTAGGATTTGCCGTCCGGAGCGCTTGAAGAAGCGATTTGGAGGAGGGCCGTTCCATCCTTGAAGACCTTGAGCACGGCCATGTCCTTGGACGATTCCGTCTCTTTGACTCCTATCCTCTTCGTGGCGGGGTCGATGGCCGGGGTCTTCAGGATTTCCCTGGAGGTCCACCGGTCCGATTCCGCGAATCTAAGCCAGGCATGCCCCGCCTGCGCCGGTCCGGCGAGAGCGCCTGCCGTCCCGATCGCCACGGCGGCCGCTGCGAAATATCTCCGAGGGCCCATCCCCCCAATTATAGCGGGATTTTGCCCGTTTTCAAGGCGACGGCCCGCGCTTGATGCCTCCGGGACTTTTCCTTTTGGCCGAGCCTCTCATACAGGGCCGCGAGCCGCTCGTGGCTTTCCGGGTCCACGGTGATATCGTAGACGCGGATGGAGAAGCCCGGGACATCCATCGGCTCGCGGGACTTCAGCCAGGAGAACGAGTTCTCGCCGTCCATGGCGCCTTGCAGCCGGGACGCGCTCACGGCCAGGAATTCCGCGCGGGGAGAATCGGAATTGATCTTTTCCGAATGGAGGAGCGTCCCCATAGGCATGAGCTCCTGCGGGTCCAGACCGTAGGCCTCCGGCAGGTCCGTCCCGCAATAGGAGAGCACCAGTTCCGCTCCGGGCCTCTCCCGCATGAACCGGCCCAGGTCTTTGAGCCCCTGGCCGTAGTCCAGGTCGCTCGAGTAGCGGATGCCGGCTCCCGGTCCGCCGACGGCGAAGTTGTAGAAGGAAAGGAAGTGAGGCGCGGACCATGCCGCCTCGGCCAGCTGCCCCAGGACCAGGACGGCCGGGATCCATCGCTTCAAACCCCAGAAAATCTCCGGCGAGGCGAGCCTGCCGGCGAGGACGGCGGCCAGGGGATAAAGCAGCAGCATGTGACGGATCCCCAGGTCCAGCCGGGACAGGCACAGGATGGCGAGGTACGACCCGGCGGCGAGCGCGAGGGGGAATTCCTCCTTTTTCATTGGAAGTTTTCGGAACGACCCGGCGGCGAGGAGGATCGCGAGCAAGGCCGATACGGGAGTCCTTAAGATGAAGTTGACGGGGAAGTAATACCAGACGCCGTGCGGGTGGATCCGCCCCAGAAGGAACGCGGGATATCCCTCGCGGACATGGTAGCTCATGAACCCGGCGCTCATGAGATAGAAATCGGGCAGGGGCGCCCAGCGATAGGCCCATGCGACGATTTTCGGCCAGCCGTAGGCCTCGAGGTCCTTGGGATGAAGCAGGTGGGGCGGAAGGAAATTTTGGAATCCGTAGGCGGCGTTGATGACGAGACCGGAAAGAGCCGTTGCTCCAATGAAAGCCAGGATCCTGAAACGGGAGCTTTTTCCTTCCAGCCCGGGATAGAAAGCCATGCAGAAAGCGAAGACCGGGTAAAGGAACAGGTTGGAAAGCTTGCAGACCTGGGCGAGTCCGAGAGCCAGCCCCGCCAGGGCCAGGTTCCCGGCGGAAGGGCGTCGGCAGGCCGCTGTCAGGGCCGCCAGGGCCGCGAGGGCGCCGAGGGCCCCGCCCGCGTCCGTGTTCACCAGGGACCCGTGCCCGAGGAGGGCCGGCGTCAGGGACAGGAGCCCCAGGGTCAATAGCCCGCCCGCGTCGCCGTAAAGGCGGCGCGACCAGGCCCAGGCCAGGAGCAGGAGCAGGGCCGTCGCTCCGATCATCACGCTTCGCGACAGGATGCGCACGGTCGCCGGGCCGACTTTGGGGCTTCGGTGGATGAGGAGCGTCCCGTAGAGCTGTTCCTGGGACACGGAGATCGGTTTCTTTTGGAATTGAGGGTATCGGGTTTCGGGATCCGTCAGGGGAAGGAAAGCGACCGGCAATCCGGCCAAAATCCTGATCAGGGGCGGATGTTCCAACCCGCGCTCGAAATCGCCGTGGCGCAGCATGTAGAAGCCGCATTGGACGTGGCCGGTCTCGTCGTAGGTGAAAGAGGCGCGGCCGGCGTGCCAGAACATCAGTCCGGTCGCGCTCAAAACGAGGACGGCAGGGAGAACGGTTTTTTTAAATGGAATGGGACTGGTGGGGGGGATTGGCGGTCAAGGGATGATGACGCACGGATCGAGGATCACGTTGATGATCTTCCCGGTGCATTTCCCGCGGACGGTCAGTTTGTCCCCCGGACGGAGTTTCGAGACCTGTTCCGAATAGCTGTCAAAGAAATGGCACTGGATGTCGCCCGCATGTTCCGCGCCCCGGAGAAGGAGGACCCGATCGTTGGCGACGTTGGACCTGATCCGGACTACCGGACCGCTCACCTGGAGGATCTTTTCCTTGTATTTTTTGTCCCCGGCGTCGCGGTCGGAATAATCGCGGAAGAGCTCCTCGCCGGAGAGGGTGAATGCGGGCCGGGCTTCCCGGGTCATCTTTTCCAGCTCATCGCTGGCGCGGCCGCAGCCGCCCAGGGCGGCGAGGAGGATGAAGGCGGCCAGGAGGGCGAGGGGCCTTCGATTCACCGGCCGGTCTCCGATTTTTTCCCGGCCTCTTTCAAGTCGTCCCGGGTGAGAGGATGGCCTTCCATGACGCGCTCGTTGTAGTAGTCCACGAGGCCGTCGTGGCTGGAGAGGAATATCTGTTTGTAGGACCTGAAAATGATGGAATCGGCTCCGGGCACGTAGGGGTTCTGGTTGAGGGTGATGAAGCAGAGGATGTTCCCTCCGATGCCGGCCGAGGCCTCCAGGGCCTTCTGCAAGTAGAGCTGGGTGGGCGTCTGGATGGCCTCTTCCGGCTCGCGTTTGACGGTGATCGTGGCCACGGGCTGAACGAAGGATTTCAGGCCGTAGTTCCCCACCCAGATCTTCCAGTGGTAGCTCTGGAGCTTCTTGCGGGCGCATTCGTGGAGGTAGACCACGTTCGCCGTGGCGCTGACCTGGGCGTATTGCTGGTCGTCGTACCGGTCCACGTCGGCCGTGAGGGCGAGAGCGCCCTGGCGCAGGCCGGATAGGACCAGGAGTAACGCCGCTCCAAGGACGGTCTTCATGGCGAGACGTCCTGCCTCCGGATCATTTCCTGTCCCGGAGCTTGGCCAGGAGACGCAGGATCTCGAGATACAGCCACACCAGGGTCACGATCAATCCGAAAGCCCCGTACCACTCCATGAACTTGGGCGCGCCCGCGGCCGCGCCGTTCTCGATGAAATCGAAGTCCATCACGAGGTTGAGCGCCGCGATCCCGACCACGAACAGGCTGAACCCGATGCCCAGGATCCCGGTCTCATGGATGAAGGGCATGCGCCAGCCGAAGAAACCCATGACCATGCTCGCCAGGTAAAAGAGGGCGATCCCGCCCGTGGCGGCCGCCACGCCGAGACGGAAGTTCTGGGTCACCCGGATCAGCCGCGATTTATATGCGACCAGGAGCGCGAAGAGCGTCCCGAACGTGAGCCCCACGGCCTGGATGACGATCCCGGGGTAGCGGGCCTCGAAGAGAGAGGACAGGCCTCCCAGAAGGAGCCCTTCGAGGAGGGCGTAGGCCGGGGCGGTGATCCCGGACCATTCCTTTTTAAACACGGTCACCATGGCGACGACGAAGCCGCCGATCGCTCCCAGGACCATCCATGGGGCCACGGCCGCGGGATTCCTCTGGGTGAAGAATAATCCCCAGGTCCAGCTGGCGGAGACGAGCGCCAAGAGAAGAAGGATCCCGGTCTTGTTGACGGTCCCCTCCAGGGTCATGACCTCCCCTCCCGGGACCGACCTGTCGAACCCGGCGAACGTCTTGGAATTCAGGGCTGGATTTGAGCTTCTCATCATGTTGGGACTCCTTCAGGGCATGCGATGGAACGGCCTCATTTTTTCACGGGAAGGCGGATCGGGACCGGTTCCGCGTTCCAGATATCCTTGGCGTACTCCCGCACGGTCCGGTCGCTGGAGAATTTTCCGGACCGGGCCACGTTGGCGATGGACATCCGCGTCCATCTCTCCCTGTCCCTATAAGCGGCCTCCACCGCCTCGTGGCAGAGGGCGTAGGCGGGAAAATCGGCCAGTAGAAAATAGGGGTCGCCGCCCAGGAGGGAGTCCGTCAAGGGACGGAAGAGGTCGGGCTGGGAGGCGGAAAAGAATCCATCCGCGATCATGTCGAGCACCTGCCGCAGCTCGGGATGTCCCTCATAGAACGAGAGGGGGGAATATCCGGCGGAGCGCAGGGAGGAGGTCTCCCGGGCGGTCAAGCCGAAGATGAAGATGTTCCCGTCGCCCACCTCTTCGCGGATCTCGACGTTGGCCCCGTCCAGCGTCCCGACGGTCACGGCGCCGTTCAGGGCGAATTTCATGTTGCCCGTGCCCGAGGCCTCCGTGCCGGCGGTCGAGATCTGCAGAGAAACGTCGGCCCCGGGGATGATCTTCTCCGCGAGGGAAACGCCGTAGTTCGGCAGGAACGCCACCTTCAACCGGTCCCCCAGGGACCTGTCGTGGTTGACGCAGTCCGCGACGGAGTGGATGAGCTTGATGATGAGTTTGGCCATGAAGTACCCCGGGGCGGCCTTTCCGGAAAAGACGAAGGTCTTCGGGACCGGGGAGGATTGCGGGTCGGCTTTCAGGCGGTTGTAGAGCGCGATCAGGTGCATGACGCTCAAAAGCTGGCGCTTGTATTCGTGCATGCGCTTGACCTGGCAATAGACGATCGCTTTGGGGTCGACGACGGTCCGGGTCTCGCTCTTGATGAGGTCGGCCAGCCGCGCCTTGTTGGAGTCCTTGACATCCCGCCATTCCTCCCGGAAGGACCCGTCCGCCGCGAACCCCTCGATCTCGCGCAGGCGCGATAGGTCGGTCAGCCAGCCGTCGCCGATGCGGCGGGTGATCAGCTTGGCGAGGCCCGGGTTGCACAGCGCCAGCCAGCGCCGCGGGGTGATCCCGTTGGTCTTATTGTTGAACCGCTCCGGGAAGATCGGCTGGAACCGGCTGAAGATCACGTTCTTCAGGATGTCGGTGTGCAGCGCCGAGACCCCGTTCACGGAATGGCTGCCCACGATGGCGAGGTGGGACATCCGGACCTTCTTCCCTCCGTCCTCCTCGATGATGGACAGGTCCGCGATCTGTTCCGAAAGCGGGGGCCCTTTTTTCCTGATCTCATCCAGGAATCTCTGGTTGATCTCATAGATGATCTCCAGGTGCCTGGGCAGAAGGCGCCCGAACAGGTCCACCGGCCATTTCTCAAGCGCCTCGGGCAGGACGGTGTGGTTGGTGTATCCGAAGGTCTTCACGGTCAGGTCCCAGGCCTTGCCCCAGCCCAGGCCCTCGGCGTCCAGGAAAAGGCGCATGAGTTCGGGGATCGCCACGGCGGGGTGCGTGTCGTTCAGCTGGATGGCCACGGCGTCGGGGAAAGCGTCGAGACTTTCGGGATGGCTCTTTTTGTAGCGCCGGAGGATGTCCTGGAGGGTCGCGGAGACGAAGAAATATTCCTGCTTGAGCCGGAGCTCCTTGCCCTGGAGGGCGTTGTCGTTGGGGTAAAGGACCTTCGAGATGGTCTCGGAGAGGGCCTTGTCGGAAACGGCCTTTTCATAATCGCCGTCGTTGAAATAGCGCAGGTCGAATTCCCGGGTCGATTTCGCCGCCCACAGCCGCAGGTTGTTGACGGTATTGTTGCGGAAGCCGGGAACGGGCGTGTCGTAGGCCATGGCCATCACCTCTTCGGCGTCCACCCATTCGCAGCGGAGGGTCCCGTCCCGGTCGTGATAGCGGTTCACCCGTCCGTAGAATTTGACGGGATAGAGGTATTCCGGGCGCTCGATCTCCCAGGGGTTGCCGTAGCGCAGCCAGTTGTCGGGGGTCTCCACCTGGTAGCCGTCGCGGATCCTCTGGAAGAATATCCCGAATTCATAGCGGATCCCGTAGCCGTAGGCCGGCAGTTCCAGCGTCGCCATGGAGTCCAGGAAGCACGCCGCCAGGCGTCCCAGTCCGCCGTTGCCCAGGGCCGCGTCGAATTCGATGTCTTCCAGCTGCGAGAGGTCGGTCCCCATCTCCGCCAGGGCCCGGGAGGTGCTGGTCTCCAAGTCCAGGTTGAGCAAGGCGTTGCGGAGGGCCCGGCCCATGAGGAACTCGAGGGACAGGTAGTAGACCCTTTTGGCGTCCCGGCGGTAGTAGGTCTGCTGGGTCTCCGTCCAGCGGTCCACGAGGCGGTCGCGCACGGCGCGCACCATGCTTTCGAAACAATCGCGCCGGGTCGCGCTGTACTCGTCCTTGACCAGGGAATAGCGGAGGTGGTTCTGGAAGGAGGCCTTCATGGATTTCGCGTCCGTCCCGCAGAAGATGTCCGGGGAAAATCCGGAACGTCCGCCGTCGGTTTCAGGTTTTGGGGGCATACGGTTCACTGGGTTCAGGGGGACCCGGCTTTATTGTAGTAAATTCTGGAGGCCCGCGGTAGGACGGGTTACGTCACATAGCCCCAGGTCCGGAGGAGGTCTCCGTCCCGGTTCCAGCGCTCGCCGATGTCGGTGCGGTAGAACATGTTGGGGATGACGATGTTCCGGACGCGGTTATAGACCTGGGTCCGGGCGTCTTCCATGGTGGCGCCCGAGCCCGTGACCACCATGACGTAGCCGGAACTGCCGGTCAGGCGCCAGTCGCCGTCCACGAGCTTCACGTCCGCGGGCCAGAGGCCTTCCTTCATCGGCTTCTTGAAGATGACCACGCTGTCCTCGGAATATCTCTTGAAGGTCTTGAGGTCCTCGAAAGGGAACGGAGGCACGGCGATCACCACGCCGATCTGGAAGCCCTTCTTCACTTTGAGCGCGGGCGATTGGCGGTTGGCGAGGGCGTGCAGGAATTCTCCCATCGACGAGAGCATCCCTTCCATCTGGATGCTCAAGGTCGGCATGCCGAAGCGGGAGGTGCATTCCAGGGGGTAGATGCCGCGCCCGTTGGCGATGCAGTTGATGTCGAAATAACCGATATAGCCGGCCTGCGCCAGGCGGTCCTTCATCTTGAGCAGGGTCTCCTCGTACAGCATCCCGCCGTCGTTCCAGAACATGGAGGTGCCCATCTCCCCCGTGGTCGGGCCGATGTCGCCGTTGAAGAGTCGCTTGTGCTCGAAATTCACGCAGATGGGCAATAAAAAATCGCTCCCGTTGAAGAACCCTCCGACGGCGACCTCGACGCCGGGGGCGAATTTCTGGATCTGGAAGCTCTTGATCTTGTTCGACCAGCCCTTCTTGTAGCGCTCGAGGATGGTCTGGATGTCCAGGCCGTCCTCCTCCTGTCCGATGAAGGAGAGCACCTTGTCGTTCTGGGCGCTGCCGTTCGGCTTGACGACGTAGCGCTCGGGATTCTCCTTGACGAACTTGACGGCTTCGTCGAAAGTGGTGAAGCTCCAGGAAGGAAGGATCGAGAGCCCCGCCGACTTCATCTCCTGCTGGCCGAACTCGCGGTCCATTTCCAGCCGGTCGGTGTAGGTCGAGCCGCCGATCACGGCCTTGCCCTCCTTGCGCAGGGCCTCGGCGGTCCCGCCGAAATCCGCGTCGTCGAAGACGATGACGTCGGCCCAGTCCTTGAAATCCTCCCAGCGCTCCGCCTTCTCGACGAACCCGTCGGAGATGTCCTTCTCCTCCTTGTCGTCGATATAGTAGCGCGCCTTGTGGCCTTCCTCCTGCAGGCGGATGCAGAGGTCGCCCACGCAGCCGAGGCGCGAAACGCACAGGAACTTCAGGTTTTTTTTCGATTCACCGTTCGACATCGCGATTTCTCATGTGCGGCATTCTTCCTTAATAACTAGACCCTACCACACATCAGGAAAAAATTCAAGCGGAGATATTTTTTTACCGCGGCCGGGGATTCAAGCGGCCCGCGCTCTCTCGTTGATAATGCGCAAGGTAAACACTATAATAAATCCGATGACGGGGAAATGGATCCTTCTTTGCGCGACCGCGTCCTTGGCCGTTTCCGCGGCCGGCGCGGAATCACCGGTCCTGGGCCTGCGGGAAGCGGTGAGGATATCCCTGGACAACAGCCCCGAGGCCGCCCGGGCGATGGAAGAGCTCGGCCTGGCCCGTCTGGCCGAGCCGGGCCTCCTGGCGGAGACGGACCCGGAATTCTCCGCGGGCGCGTCCCTCTTAGATGACCGCTCTCCCAGGGCCGCGCCGGCCTTCCAGGGCTCCTTCACCAAGTCCCGGACCTATTCCGCGGCCCTTTCGGAGACCCTCCTGACCGGGACCGAGGCGAAGCTCTCCTTCACGAATGAAAGGGTTGAAAATCCGGCCATTTTCCGGCTTTTGGACCCGACCGTCGACTCCCGATTGACGTTCGAGGTCCGCCAGCCCCTCCTCAAACGCTTTTGGGGCCGGCCCGACAAGGCCAAGCGAAGCCAGTTCCGGGCCCAGGTCCGCTCCGCGGAAAGGGCCCTGGACCGCGTCCGCGAACGGGTCGCGTCCGGGACCGTCCAGGCCTATCTCCGCGTCCGGACGGCTTTGGACGAGCTCCGCATTTTTGAAATGGAAGAAGAGGACTCCCGCGCTCTTCTCAAGACCTATGCCGAAAAGCGCCCTTACGGCCTGGTCGAAGAGACCGACCTCCTTCAGGCCAGGGCCTCCGTGGAAGCCCGGTCCATAGAAACGGAATTGGCGCGCTCCCGGTTGAACCTGGCCCGCGACGCCTTGAAATACGCCATGGGCGTGGAGGAGGCCGGCGGTGACCTCGAGGACCCTCCCGACGCCGCCTTGCCGGGAACGGAAGAGGCCGCCCTGGCTTTGGCCGGGTCCCGGCGCGGGGACCTCTCCGCCCTGCGGTCCGAAGTCGAGCGTCTGGAATGGGGGCTCAAGGTGAGCCGGCTGGAAAGACTCCCGGACTTGAGTCTGGTGGGTTCCTACGCGGCGGCGGGCCTCGACCGGAGCGCCGGCCCGGCCATGTCGGACATGGGAAGCTTCGACCACCGGGTCCTTTCCGGAGGATTGTTCCTCAACGTGCCCTTGGGTTCGCGGAAGGAGAAGATCCGGATCGAGGAGGCGGAGAAACGCCTGGCCGCCGCCAGGCGCGACCTGGAGACCCTGGCGCGGGGTCTCAAGCTCGAGGTCCGCCGGGCCCTCGAGAAGAAGCGCGAATCCGCCGGCCGCCTGGAGGCCGTGGACCGCCTCGTCCAGCTCGAGGAGGAGAAGCTCGAGGCGGAGAAAAAGGACTTCGCGCGGGGCCGGTCGAACACGGACCTGGTCCTGCGCTTCATGACCGACGTGCGCCAGGCCAGGATCCGCCGCCTCGGGGCCGAGCTCGACCACCGCCTGGCCTCGGCCGAGCTCGCCGAAGCTTCCGGGATCCTCCTCGACTGGGTGGAAGGCGGGAGTCGCCCGTGATCAAGTTCCTCCTGCACCGGAACGTCATCATCAACCTCCTGACGGCCTTTTTCGTCATCGTGGGGGGGACTCTCTTCGTCACGGTCCGGAGGGAGGCCTTCCCCGAGGTCACGTTCGACATGGTGACCGTGACCACCATCTATCCGGCCGCCTCGCCCGAGGACGTGGAGCGCCTCGTGACCAACCCCATCGAGGACGAGCTCCGCGCCATCGACGAGATCGACAAGCTCGAGTCCTATTCCCTCGAAGGCCGGAGCTTCATCCTGGCGCGCCTGGACGAGGAGCTGTCCGACGGCCGGGTCAGCCGCGTCGTTTCCGACATCCAGCAGGCGGTCGCCCGGGTCAAGGACCTGCCCGACGAGGCCGAGGACCCACTGGTGGAGGAGATGACGAGCGACCGGCCGCTCATCACGGTGAGCGTGGCCGGGGCCGATCCCGCGACCCGGGACGGCTTCGCCGAGGAGTTCGAGGACGCTCTCGAGGACGTTCCCGGCGTGTCGCGCGTGGTCGGGACCGGGGACTCTCCCAAGGAAATATGGGTCGAGGCGTCCCTGGACAAGCTCCTCGAGCACCGCGTCACCCTGGGAGAGGTCGCCCGGATCCTGCGGGAGCGCAACTTGAACCTCTCGGCGGGAACCGCCCCGGACCGGACCCGGGAGCTCATGGTGCGGACCGTGGGGGAGCTGGAAACGGCGAAGGACGTCTCGGGCGTGATCCTGCGCGGGAACGACGAGAGGAGCTTCCTGCGCGTCAGAAACGTGGCCGCGGTCCGCGAGACCTTCGAGGACGAGAAGCTCGAGCCCCGCGCCAACGGAAAGCCGGCCATACACCTCCAGGTCTTTAAAAAGAAGAAAGGGGACACCATCCACATCGCGGAGAGGGTGAAGGCGCTCCGGCGCGAGATGGAGCCGAGCGCCCGCGCCCTGGGGCTTGAGCTCATCGAGTCGGACGACATCTCCTATTTCATCACCCGGCGGCTCAAGGTCATGCGGAACAACATGATGATCGGCGGGGTCTTCATCCTCGTGGCCCTCTTCCTCTTCGTGGACTGGCGGGTGGCGGTGGCCGCGGCCTGGGGCGTGCCTTTGGCCTTCCTGGCGGCCATGACCATCGCCATCCCTCTCGGCTTCACCCTGAACCTCCTCACCTTGCTCGCCCTCATCATCGTGCTGGGCATGCTGAACGACGACGCCGTGGTCGTGGCGGAGAACATCCAGAACCACATGGAGAGGGGCGAACCGCCGGACGAGGCGGCCTATCGGGGAACGAAGGAGGTCATCCTGCCGGTCCTGGGCGCCGTCACCACCACCATGGCCGCATTCGTGCCTTTCGGGATGGTGAGCGGGATCATGGGCAAATTCATATTCATGATCCCCGTGACCGTCATCCTCTGCCTCCTGGCCAGCATGCTCGAGGCATTCTGGGTCCTCCCTTCCCACGCTCTCGGTCTCATGCGGCTCGGAGGGAAGGCCAGGCAGGACGCCGGCCTCTGGTTCCAGGCGGTGGTGAAATATTACCGGCGGTCGCTCAACTGGTGCATCGACCACCGCTACAAGTTCATGGCGTTCGCCGTGATCCTCGGGGCCGTCACCATCCTGATCGGCATGGCGCGGATCAAGATCGTGATGTTCCCAGAAGGGCTGATCGACCAGTTCTTCGTCCAGATCGAGACGCCCCGGGGAACGTCCCTCGAGACCACGAAAGAGGCGCTCGACAAGGTGGAGAAGGTCCTCCTGACCCTGCCCAAAAGCGAGCTGGAAGAGATCACGGGCACGGTGGGGCTCACCGGCTACGAGGAGGGCGTGAGGCGGGGCACGCACCTGGCCCAGGAGCGCGTCTTCCTCACCCCCCAGGAGAGCCGGGAGCGCCGGACGGACGAGATCCTGGCCTGGCTCCGTCCCCAGCTCGAGCGGATACCGGGGATCGCGAAGCTGACCGTGGAAAAACTCCGGCCCGGGCCGCCGACCGGGCGGGCGGTGCAGGTGAGGGTCCGGGGCAGGGACCTCGAGGTCCTTAAGAAGATTTCAGAGGAGATCCAGGAGGAGCTGGCGCGCCTGCCGGGAACCTTCGACATCCGCGACAGTCTCGAAGGCGGCAAGGACGAGGTCCAGGTCCGCCTGAACCCCGAGGAGGCCGCCTATTCCGGGCTCGACGCGACCCGGATCGCCAGGGAACTCCTCTTCGCCTTCGACGGGTCCGAAGCCACCGAGATCCAGAGGGGCGACGACGAGATCAAGGTCCGGGTCAAGCTGCGTCCGGAAGACGAGAGGAGGCCGGACCTGATAGAAAGATTGAGGGTCCTGAATCCCCAGGGCCGGGAGATCCGCCTCGGGTCCGCGGTCCAAACCTCGAGGCGCGGCGGCCCGGCCTACATCGAGCACTACAATTTCAGGCGCAGTCTCACGGTGTTCGCGGATGTGGACAACGTCCGGCTCACCTCCTACCAGGCCAACCAGGCCCTGGCCGAAAAATTCAAGGGCCTTTCCAAGGAGCGTCCGGGCTATGAGCTGATATTCGGAGGGGAGGAAGAGCATACCAGGGAATCCATGCTTTCCCTGCGGCGGGGGCTGATCGTGGCTTTGCTCTTGAATTTCGTCATCCTGGCGGGACTCTTTTCGTCCTATGTCCAGCCCTTCATCATCATGCAGACCATCCCCATAGGTCTGGTGGGGGTGGCCTGGGCCCTCATCGTCCACCGCGAGCCCGCCAGCTTCATGGCGCTCCTGGGCACGGTGGCCATGACGGGCGTGGTGGTGAATAACGCCGTTCTCCTGGTGGATTTCATCAACCACGAGCGGGCCAAGGGAGTTTCCCTGCGCGAAGCGGTGGTCGAGGCGGGGGTCCGGCGCCTGCGGCCCATCTGGGCCAGCTCCATCACCACCCTGGTCGCCCTTTTCCCGACGGCGTACGGGTGGGGCGGCAAGGAGCCGTTCGTCCAGCCCATGTCGCTCGCCCTGGCCTGGGGCCTGGCCTTCGCCACGCCCATCACGATGTTCTTCATCCCCATGTTCTACCTGGTGCTGGACGAGACGATGCGGTGGGCGCGCGGAAGGATGGCCCGGTTATTGGGGCGAGCGCCGAAGGATGGAGGTCCGGCGGTTTAGAAGAGGTTCGTTGGGGCCGGGGTCACGCGGATAGCGCGGGCAGTTGAACGCAAAAGATGCTTCCCTTTTCCGAACCGTTCTCAACGCGGATCTCGCCTCCGTGGTCCCTGACGATGCCGTAGGAGACGCTCAACCCCAGCCCGGGACCCTGGCCCACTTCCTTGGTGGTGAAGAAAGGGTCGAAGATCCTGCCGAGGAGCTGCTTCGGGATGCCGCGGCCGTTGTCGGCGAAAAGGATGCGCACCGCTCCCTCCTGGGACCGGGTCCTTAAGATCAGGGATGGTTCCGCGATCCCATCCAGGGCGTCGCGGACGTTGTTGATGAGGTTGAGAAAGACCTGCTGAAGCTGGACGGGATCGGCCCGGACCAGGGGCAGTCCGGAATCATAGTCCTTGACCACGCGGACTCCCGAGGCCTTCAGATCGTATTCCACCAGCTCCAGGGTCTTGTCCAGGATCACGTTGGGCTGGACGGGCGTTTTCTCTCCCGGCCGGCTGTGGGCGAATTCCAGGAGATTCTCCACGATCCTGCGGCAGCGCAGGGACTGTTCACGGATGGTGTTCAGGTCCCCCGGATGGTCCTCGGACCTGTAGGCGGGGTTGAGGAGAAGCTCGATCAACCCGATGATCACGGTCAGGGGATTGTTCAGCTCGTGGGCGACCTCCGAGGCCAGCCGCCCGATGCCGGCGAGCTTCTCGGACCGGATGAGCTCATTCTGCGTGATGGAAAGCTTGGCGTAGGCCTCCTTGAGATCTTCAAGCTTCCGCTCCAGCTCCTCGTAAAGCCGGGCGTTGTCGATCGCCTGCGATACCTGCGAGGCGAAGACGCAGGCATGCCATTGTTCCGTTCCGGTGAAGGGATCGGAACCGGCTTTCCTCGCCGCGCAGAGGATCCCGAGGATCCCGGATTTGGACGGGAGGGGAGAGAGGATCGGAGGATGGATCCTTTCTTCGGCGATGAGGGGTTGGATCGTCTCATCGAGTTCCAGCCCGGCCAGGGTCCTTTCCCCCGTCTCTTCGGCCTTGGCGACCGCCTTTTCCGCGAGTTCGAGCCGGGCCGACTCCGCCTTGGATCCTTCCAGCCCGATCGAGGCCCGGAGGCGCAGTTTCCCCCGGTCATCCCGGAGCATGATGGCGACGTCGTCCGCCTTGAGGAAGCGCCGGGCGTTCTCCACCAGCATGGGCAGGAGGTCATGGGCCTTCAGGGCGGAAAATATGGCCTTGCTCGTCTCGTAAAGACTGACCAGGGCCTTGAGCTCCGCCTTTTCCAGGGCTTTTTCCACGAGGTTGAGCATCTCATCCAAGGTGAAGGGTTTTTGGACGAAGTCGTAGGCGCCCTTCTTCATGGCGGCGACGGCGCTTTCGATGGTGCCGTAGCCCGTGACCATGATGACCTCGATCCCCGGGTCGACCTGCTTGATCGCCTCCAGCACCTGCAGGCCGTCCATGTTGGCCATTTTTATATCGGAGATCACCAGGTCGAAACGGCTCTGTTTAAGGAGGTCGAGGGCCTCCGTCCCGCTCTCAACGGAAGTCACGGAATAGCCCTCGGCGCCAAGCTCCTGGCGGAGCATGTCGCGCAATCCCTTTTCATCATCGATGACGAGGATCTTGACGTCTTTGCGGAGCGAGATGGGTATGGCCACGTCAGATCATCTTATTGGCAGATATTATAAGGAAACACAGCATTTCTATACCAGGCAACCGGGGTTTTGTCAAGCGCCCCGTCATCCGGTTCAGGAGGGAGGCAGGGCGGGGAAACGGAGAGTGAATACCGTCGACTTTCCCGGATCGCTCCTGACGTCGATGGTCCCCTGGTGCTTCTGCACGATCTCATAGATCATGGCCAGCCCCAGGCCCGTTCCCTTTCCCGGGTCCTTGGTGGTGAAGAAAGGCTCGAAGACCCGGTTGAGGATGTCCGGCGGGATCCCCGACCCGGTGTCCTCCACGTCCAGCCGCACCTGCCCGTTCCCCTCCGGGGACTCCAGGAGCGTGCTCACCTTCAGGGCGCCTCCGCCCGGCATGGCGTCGAGGGAGTTGCCGGCCAGGTTCACCACGACCTGCTCGATATGGTTGGCGACCCCCAGGATCCCCGGCAGGTCCTCGGCGAGGTCCTGGACGATTGTCACGCCGGTCAGGTTCGCCTGCGATTCCACCAGACTCAACGCCCGGAGGACGCATTGGTTCAGGCTGATGGGGGCCGGGGGCTCCTTGGAAGCGCGGGAGTAGGCGAGGAGGTTCTGGACCAGGTTCTTGCAGCGGATGGCCTCGCGCTCAATGGACTTGACCGAGAACTCGTTCGGGTCACCCGGCGGGGTGCGCCGGGCCATCCCCTGGGCGAAGCCGAGGATCGCCCCGAGGGGGTTGTTGATCTCGTGCGCCACGCCCGCGGCCAATTGCCCCACCGCCGACATCTTTTCCGACTGGAGCACCATGCCTTCGAGGTTTTTGCGCTCCGTGATGTCCCGGGCCACGCAGACGAAATTCCGCGCGCCGCCGTCTCCCGTCTGCATGGCCTGCGCGGAAAAAAGGACGGGGAACCGTTTCCCGTTCCTGCTTTGCAGTTCCATCTCCAGTCCCAGGATGGGGGCTTTCCGCAGAGCCGCGGCGAGGTCCTCCTGGGTCAGGCGGGCGTCCCCGGGCAGGACGCGGCTGAAAGGCTGGCCGGCGAGGGCCTCCTCCGGGTAGCCGAGGAGCTCCGACGTCGCGCGGTTGACGGAGAGGATCGTGAGACGCGCGTCGGTCACGATGAGGACGTCCGTCATGGCCCGGAGGATGTCGTCCATGTACTGCTTGCTGACGGTGGTCTCCCGCAGGTTCTGGGCCATGACGTTGAAGGCGCCGGCCAGCTCGCCCAGCTCGTCCGTCCGTTTGAGGGAGATCCGCGTCTGGTAGTCGCCCGCCCCGATCTGGCGGGCCAGACGCGACAGGAGCTCGATGGGGTTGGAAAGGTTCCGCCCGATGAGGATGGTGACCGGCACGGCCAGGATCAGGATCGCCAGGCTGAAGCCGGCGATGATGACCGCGTTCTTCCTGACGCTGCGGGAGCGGATATCGTCCAAAAGTTCCGACATCTTGGAGATGTCGCTGTGGATGCTGTCCAGGGAGATGCCGATCCGGACCCCTCCCAGGAATTGGTCGGCCAGCCGGATGGGGGCGGAGACGTCGAGGACGTTGGCGGCGGTCTGGACCAGCATCTGCCTCGAGCCGGCCGCTTTCCTGCTGATCTCGTCGTCGAGGATCCGGTTCAGGGAGGATATTTCCCTCGTGCCGTCATGGACGATCCGGCCCTCCGGGTCGTAAACGTAGACGTAGAGTATGCCCTCCTGGCCGCGCACGATGCTGGTCACGGCCAGGATGGACTGCATGTCGTAATGATACAGAGGGTTGGTCAGGTCCTGGGCCAGGAATTTGATGAGGCCTTCGCCGCGCTTCTTGTAGGCCTCGAGGAGGTTCGAGCCGGCCACTTCGGCGCCGGATTCGGCCAGACGGCGGGCGGAACGCCGGGCTTCCAGGACCAGGATCCCGGAAAGCGCGAATATGACCAGGAGCAGGGACCCCAGGATCGTCAGGGCGTATTTTTGGCGGAGGCCGAGTCTCATGAGGGACGGGGCCGCCTTAACGCAGGAGCCACCGCACCTCCTTCATGTTCTCCAAGACCAGGCCGTCCATCCTCTCGAATTTCGCCGTGCGGTCATAGGCCTCCAGGGCCGCCTTGGCCTGGGGGTCTTTCCCGGCCTTGAGGAGGATGGAGACGAGCTTGTTCTTGACCGCGGGGTCCAGGCCGGGGCGGACGATCTCGACGGATCTGGGGAAGGGACGGGTTTCGTGCAGGATCCGGAGCTCGCGGGACATGGCCGGGGGGGCCTCCTCCGGGTTCTCCCAGTCGATATTGCTGTAGACGCCCACGTCCACCAGGCCCTTGAACACCCAGGTCGTGGTGTTGATCCCGCTTCCGGAAAATACGGTGCCCGCGGCGTCTTTGGGCGGTTCGTCCCTGGGGTTGTCCAGAGGGACCGTCCGGATCCCCAGGCGCTTCAGGATGAGGCCGGGCACGTGGTAGCCCATGCTCGACCCCGCGTCGACGAAGGCGATCTTTTTTCCCTTCAGGTCCGTGAGCGAGCGGATGGGGGAGTCCTTGCGCGTGATGAAGACGCAGTTGTAGCTCGGGACCCCGTCCTTCCAGGAAAGGAGGATCATCTGGGAACCGGCCTCCCTTTCATAGAGCACGGCCGAAAAAGGCGTCTCGCCCACCCAATCCACTTCGCCCGACTTCAGGAGGGCCGCCATTTCCCCGTTGTCCTTGGCCAGACGGACGCTGCCTTCCTCCACTCCCAGGTCCCGCATCCGTTCCGCGACGTAGTCCGCCAGGGGCTTCAGCTGGCGGTAGTGGCGTTCGGGATCGCTCGAGACCTGCCCGAGGATGAGGGCGCTCCGCGCGTTCCTGGCGGACCGCGGGTTCCTGTGCCCGGAATCCGCCATGCCGAGCCATTCGTCCACCCGCCCGTACGGATCGGAATTCTTGGGAAACTCCTCGAAGCCGGAGGTCTTCCGGAGGGATTCCAGGGCGGCCCGGCCCGGGCCGGACCCGGCCATCGTCAGGAGGGCGGCCTTGATCTCCTTGAGTAGCCGCGGGTCCAGGTCCCTGCGGCAGGAAACGAACCGCCGCGAAAATTCCGGCGAGCGGGCCAGCACGCGCAGGTTTTCCTTCCTTTCGGCCGGGAGGCCCTCGAAGGAGTCCTCGCTCATCGCGCCGGCCTGGGTCTTGGCGACGGCGACCCAGACCGCGGTGTTCTGGTCGTGCCGGGCGAACCGGTAACCGACCACGTTGGCCGCCGGTCTCTCCGCGGCGCGGACCAATTCCTTCACGCGCAGGCCGTGGCCGGCGAGCATGCCCTTGGGGACGTAGAAGCCGAAGCTGGAATAGGGGTGGTCGAAGGCGATCTCTTTCCCCGGCAGATCGTTCAGGCCGCGGATGTGGGAATCCTTCCTGACCACGATCACGCTGCGGGAGGCGTCGCGGCCCTCATGGACCGCGCGAAGCACCCGCTGGGCTCCCGAGGCCCTGGCGACCAGGCGGCTGGGGAAAGGGCCGCCGATGTAGAGGTCGACTTCCCGATCGCGCAGGAGCCGGGCCATCTCTTCGACCGTGCCGGCCACCTTGACGGAAGTCTCCGCGACCCCGAGAGGGCCGAGCCGGTCCCCGAGATATTTCGACAGGGGGGACAGCTCCTCGACCGCTTCCTTAAAATCCCCGCCGATGGTGCCGATGACGAGCTTGTCTAACGCGCCCTCCGGCCGCGCGGAGGCCGGGAGCGCCGTCAGAAAAAACAATATCGGGAGCTTCCAGCGCTTCATTCGAAGAAACTAGCAAAAACCGTCCATGAATTCAAACGGCGTCATCCGGACGGCTTGGCCGGCGGCCGGTATTATGATACAATCATGGAAACGATACGGAGATTCTCGAAAAAAACCCGCGCCGGTAACCGGAGGCCTGATCGTCATGGCGGAATTCGTCCAGTTGTGCCTGGAGAAGACCTCCAAGGAGATCTCGGTCGGGTACTGGCCGGGCGGCGGGCCGGAAGAACTCATCTGCGCTTAAAATTTCCGCACGATCCTTATCCCGCCGGGCGTGACGTAAAGTCCGCGGCTCCAGCCCTTGCGCTTCTCCAGGGCGAGGACCATTTTCGCGGACCCGTAGCCGAGAAGGGCCCCGCCGACCGCGTCGCTCGCCCAGTGATCGTCCTGGAGGACCCTGCCCGCGCCCCCCAGGCCGGCCAGAGCGTAGGCGGCCGCGCTGACCCAGAAAGAATCGTAGTTCTCCGAGACCACCGCGGCCACGGCGAAGGCCGAGGACGCGTGCCCGGACGGGAAGGAGTTCCACCGGCTCGCCGGCCTGAACTGTCCCGGGTCGTTCTCCGCGTCGGGGCGCTTCCTGCCGATCAGGGCCTTCAGGCCCGTGACCAGGACCCCGTTCACCGCCCAGGCCTCCGCGGCCATCACCCCGGTCTTCCTGGCGCGTTCCGAGTCCCCCGCCCATCCCCCCAGGTAGAACGCTCCCGCGGTCCCCAGGGCGCCTTCCGGGCGGCACAGCACCTCGAAGAACGTTCCGCGCCTGCCGATATCCTCCGCGCCGACGGCCCGGCCGGTCCGGCCGGACCGGAAGAAAGGCATGTTCCGATGGATCCTGCCGTCGAAGGCGGCCACTCCGGCGACCAGCCCCACGCTTCCCGCGATCTTGAGGGCCTTTCCG
>MGUT01000060.1 GCA_001800095.1 Elusimicrobia bacterium RIFCSPLOWO2_01_FULL_64_13
TTGGACGAGAGATGGAGGCGGATCTCCTTCCGTCCGGCGTGGATGGTGATCAGGTCCCCCGGCTTCACGATCGCGATGGGGCCGCCGGTCTGGGCTTCCGGCGCCACGTGACCCACCACGAGACCGTGGGTCCCGCCGGAAAAACGCCCGTCCGTGATGAGGCCGACCCCTTCGCCCAGCCCCTTGCCCACGAGCGCGGAGGTCACGGCCAGCATCTCGCGCATGCCCGGCCCGCCCCTCGGCCCCTCGTAGCGGATGACGACCACGTCCCCCCGGCGGACCTTCCCCCCCAGGATGGCCTCGAGGGTCTCTTCTTCGGAATCGAAGACTTTGGCAGGACCCGTGATCTCCGTGACCGCCAGACCGGAGATCTTGGCCACGGCCCCTTCGGGGGCGAGGTTCCCGCGCAGAATGACGATGGGCCCCCGCGGGCAAAGCGGATGGGAAAGGTCCCGCACCACATCCTGCCCCGGAGCGAGGCCGGGAAGGCCTTTGAGGTTCTCGGCGAGAGTGCGGCCGGTCACGGTCATCTCGCCGCCGTGGAGGAGTCCGGCCTCGAGCAGGAGTTTGAGGACTCCCTGGACGCCGCCCGCGCGGTTCAGATCGTTCATCACGTACCTGCCGCTCGGCTTCAGGTCCGCCAGGTGCGGCACGCGCCTGGCGACCTTCTCGAAATCGTCCAGGCCGAGCCTGACTCCCGCCGTGCGCGCCATGGCGATCAGGTGCAGGACGGCGTTGGTCGAGCCCCCCATCGCCATGACCAGAGAGATGGCGTTCTCGAAGGCCCGTTTGGTCATGATGTCCCTGGGCAGGACGCGGTCCTTGATCAGGCGCAGGACGGCTTCGCCGGCCGCGACGCAGTCCTGGAGCTTGTCGGAGGTCTCGGCGGAGTGCGAAGCGCCGCCGGGCAGGCTCATCCCCAGGGCCTCGATGGCGCTGGCCATGGTGTTGGCCGTGTACATGCCGCCGCAGGACCCCGGCCCCGGGCAGGCGTGGCATTCGATGCCGCGGAACTGCTCCTTGGATATCCTGCCCGCGCTGTAGGAGCCCACCGCCTCGAAGATGCTGACGATGTCGATGTCCCTGCCTTCATAACTGCCGGGGAGGATGGTGCCTCCGTACACGAAAACGGACGGGATGTTCAGCCGGGCCATGGCCATGAGGGAACCCGGCATGTTCTTGTCGCAGCCGCCGATGGAGATCAGCCCGTCGAACCTCTGGGCGTTCGCCACGAGCTCGATGGAATCGGCGATGACCTCGCGGCTGGGCAGGGAGAACTTCATGCCCTCGTGCCCCATGCTGATGCCGTCCGAGACCGTGATGGTGCCGAAGATCTGGGAAACGCCGCCGGCGCTCTTCACTCCGTCCTTGGTCCTGCGGGCGAGCCCGTCGAGGTGGATGTTGCACGGGGTGATCTCGCTCCAGAGGCTGGCGATCCCGACCACGGGCTTGGCGAAGTCGGCGTCCTTGAAACCGACGGCCCGGAGCATGGCGCGGTTGGGCGCGCGGCGGTCGCCGTCGGTCATCATGGAACTTTTCAACTTGAGCGGTGACTTCATGGGCTCTCCTTACGGCCTCAAGAACAGGGCCTTCTGGCCGTGCAGCTGCTCCGAAAATCCGTGCCTTTTGAATATGTTCTCGCGGTTGGTGATCACCAGGACCTCGTAGATGCCCTTCTGCCTGGCGTCCCGGACGCAGCGGTCCACGAGCCGGCTCGCCATTCCCTTCTTCTCGTGGCCGGGGGCGACGGCCAGGGAACGGACCTCGGCGAGCTTCTTCGAGTAGATCTCCACGGCGCAGCAGGCGACGACCTCCCCCTCCGCCTCCGCCACCCAGAAGTGGTGCGCGGACCGGCTGACGTCCTCGTAGGAACGCTTCAGGATCTTGCCCCGCCGCGTGGCGGCGAGGACCAGGGAATAGATCCTGGGGACGTCCTCCTTTCTGGCCCGGCGGAACTTCACGAGCCCTCTCCTTTCCGGCCGGAAGGAGCGTCCTTCGCTCCGCCGGGGCGCGCCGGTCCGGCATCGGGGCCGGCCTTCCCGCGCAGTCCTTCCCGCAGGACCCGCACCCGGGCCCGGGCCAGGTCCATGAGCGGGTAGCGTATCTCCCGGTAGCCCCGGACCATTTCCGGGATCTTCAGGATCTCGACCGCGGCGCGGTAGTCCTCGGGGTCCTCGTAATAGTTGAATTCGGCGGCGAGGCCCCGGTACCAGTCGCGGAAACTTTTCTCGGCGGCGTGCCAGCCGGGCAGGACCTTCCTCAAGAATTTCATGCGCTTCATGACGTGGAGCATCCAGTTCCTGGACCGCAGCTCGAACTCGAACTCCCACCCCCAGAGATCGAACCGCGGGCGGTTCAGGTGCACGTAACTGATGCGGTCGCCGTTGGCGGGGTCCACCCGGTAGCGCGCCCGGTCGCGCGCCAGCTTTTCCGGGGCCGTGAGGAGATGGGACACGTAGACCTCGTCCTTGATGGCCATCACCTTGAAAAGGTTCTCGATCACGGCCCGCGTGGCGGCGAAATCGTAATCGGCCCGGTCCTTGCGGTACACGTCCCAGACGGCCGTGAGATATTTACCGGCTAGGCCGGCGCCTTCGTAGCGGATCAGCTCGTAGGCCCGCAGCGCGAGCTGGCGGTTGGCGCGCTCGTCGAGGTGCATCCAGCGCATGGCCTCCTGCACCATGGCGCGGTACCTCTTCGCCGCCCCCTTCCCCCCAAAGAGGAGCGAGGACAGCTGCCGCGATTTCCTGTCGAGGATCTCCTGCGCGGAGAGGTCCCGCGACAGCCCGGGGCCGAACCTCTCCGGTTCGTGGGCGATCCTCCTCCCCAGGTCCAGCGCGCGCAGGTTCTCCTCGAGGTCCTGCGCCGGAACGGAATCCCTCACGGCGGCGGCGAGGTTCCCGAAGGAGACGGGGACGAGCCCCCGCTGGAACGCGGCCCCGACCATCATCATGTTGGCGTAGAGCTTGGAATGGAAAATGGACTGGGAGATGGCCGAGAAGTCGGTCCCGAAGTAGCCGTCCTCGCGCACGCGGCTCCGGATGATCTTTTCCAGGTCCGCCGGGTCCCAGCGGTCCCGGCCCATGAGGGAGAGGACGGTCTCGGTCTTGTGGGTGTTCACGACCGCCGCCGTGCGGGACGGGCTGGCCACGCGCAGATTCATCTTCGGGTCCACTCCCCGCGCCGCCTCCAGGAGATCGATGCCGAGCAGAAGGTCCGCCCGGCCGTAAGGCACCACCGGGGAAAAGACCTGGCCCTCCAGCCTGCTGAAAAGGATGTGACCGTAGACGCCGCCGTTCCTGATGGCCAGGCCCTTCTTGTCCAGGAACTGCACGCGGTAGCCCTCGTTGATCCCGGCGCGCACGAGCGCCGCGGACACGACCCCCGCGCCCATGCCCCCCACGGCGAAGGTGGAGACGCAATAGGTGCCGTCGAATCCGCGGGGCGCGGGAAGAGGGATGCCTCCGGGGTCCGCCGGGACATCGCTCCTCTTGGGAGGCCTTTTGCGCGTGATCTTCACGGATTCGAAAGAGGGGCAGACCTGGCCCTTGGCGCAGGCGCCGTCCGCGACGCAGCTGGAGAGGTCCGTGACGATCTTGGGCCCGAAATCGGTCTCTTCCACGGAAAGGCCGGGACAGCCCGTGGAGTTGGCGCATTCCAGGCAATACTCGCACACCTCCGGAGTGATGTTGATGTGCTCCTCCCCGGCGAGGAACCCCTTGTCCCGGAGCTTGGATTTCCTGGCCCGCTTCAGGCGCCTCTGGAAGGTGATGGCGCATTCCTTGTCGGCGATCACCACCTTGACGCCCCGGCGCGCGACGAGGTCCTCGAGGAGCCGGGTGTAGGCCGCGCGGTCGGACGGATCGGCCCGGACGACCGGGATCGATCCGCCGCCGGCCATCGCGCGGATGATCTTTTCGATGTCCTGCGAGAGGGTCTTCCGGCCCATGACGTCGAAATCGTTCCCGGGCGTGGGCTGGTGGCCGGTCATGGCGGTGGTCTTGTTGTCGAGGACGACGTAGGTGATGTCCTGGCCGTTCTTCAGGGAGTCGGAGACCGCGATCATCCCGGAATGGAAGAACGTGGAATCTCCCAGGAAGACGACCTGTTTGTTCTTCACGAAGGGATCGATGCCGGCGCCGGTCCCGCCTCCCAGCCCCATGCCGGAATAGTCCTGCATGAGCCCTTCGTTCGGGGCGAACTGCAGCATGGAATGGCAGCCGGACTCCCCATGGAATATGACGTCCGTGGGCTGGCCGCGGCCCTGCGCCTTCATCCAGCCGGCCTCGGAAAAATTCTTCTTCAGTTTCAGGGAGACGGCGGCCGAATCCCTGTGCGGACAGCCCGGGCAGAACGTCGGGGTGCGCTGGGGGATCTGGACCCTGGCCTCCGCGGTCCGGCGGATGAGCTCGAGTTCGCGCAGGATGCGGTCCTTCATCCGGACCGCGGCGGGATGGCCGAGCTCGAGCAGGAGGGGCCCCAGGCGCTCGATGAGGATGGAAGGGTTCAGGCCCCGGACCTCGGGGATGCCGGGGAGCCCCGCCGGGAAATCCTTGCCGTGCACCGCGGCCGGGAGGGGCGACCCCGAAGGGCCGGACTGCGCGGCCTCCTGGAGGGCGCAGCGCACCTGCGATTCCAGAAAAGGCCTCTTTTCCTCGACCACGACCACCCGCTCCACCCGCCGGAAGAAATCCTTCAGGAGCTCCTTGTCGAGCGGGTGAGTGACGCCGAACTTCAGGATCGGGACCGTTCCCGGGACGCCCATCTCGAAAAGCGCGTGCTCGAGGTAGCAGTAGGACATCCCCGACACCACGAACCCGAGGGGATGCCTCCCGGAACCGGCGTAGAGGGTCCGGTTCAGGCCGAGCTCCCGGGCCTTGCCCAGGAACCGCGCGAACCGGCCGGCCAGGGTCGCTTCCTTCTGGGACGTGTGCGGCGGGATCATGACGAAATCCGATACGGGGATGTCGCGGGAGAGGAGCTCGGCCTTGGCCGCGAGGTTCACCGCAGGATAGCGGTTGGGGCGCACTTCCACGCCGCCCCCGCCGTCGGCCTGGTTGGTGGTGATGACGTAGGCGACGTAGAGGTCGGAGTGCCCCGACAGCTCGAGGCCGTGGGCCATCCAGTCCTTGATCTCCTGGAACGTGGCGGGTTCCAGGATGGGCAGGTGCAGGTGCTGGGCGAGGAACCTTGAATCGCTGTTGATCTGGGTCGTGTCGTTCCAGGGGTCGTCGCCCACGACCACGAGGGCCCCGCCCTTCGGTCGCCTGGGTTCCGTGAGGTTGCCGATGGCCAGGCCGTCCGCGGCCACGTGCATCCCCACCGACTTCATGACGGCCACGGCGCGCAGGTTCCCCAAGCGCGCCCCGTTCAGGCGGGCCGCGGCCAGGGCCTCGTTATTGGCCATCTGTCCCAGCACGCCGTGTTTGGCGAGCAGGTCCCGGTTCGCCGCGACGGAATCGAAAACGTCGGAAACGGGAGAGCCGGGGTATCCCGTCAGGAGGGCCATTTCCCCTTCCAGCCCGCCTTTGAGGATGAGCTCGTTGCCCGTGAAGGGGCAAAGGCCCGAATTCAACGAGAAGCGTTCATCCGCCATGGTCAGTGGGCCGTCTCCAATAATTCCGAGGCGTGCCGGATCGAGGCCTCGGTGGGCTCCCCGCTCCGGCCGCGCGCGCCGCCCAGCATGCGGGCGAGCTCCTCCACGCGCTTGCGGTCCTCCAGGAGCTCGACGCCGGTGCGGCTGCGGCTGTCCGCGACGCTCTTGCGCACGGCGATGTGGCGCCGGCCGAACGCCGCGATCTGCGGGAGATGCGTGATGGCCAGGATCTGGTGGTAGCGGCCGAGGTCCTTCAGCCTCCCGCCGATGACCCGGCCCATGGACCCGCCGATGCCGGCGTCCACCTCGTCGAAAACGAGGATGGGAACGGAATCGGCCTGGGCCAGAACGGTCTTCAAGGCCAGCATCGCGCGCGACAGCTCCCCGCCGGAGGCGACCTTGGCCAGGGGGCCGGGCTCCTCCCCCGCGTTGGCGGAAAAAAGGAACTCCACCTTCTCCAGGCCCGCCGCCGAGGGCGCCGGGCGGCCGTCCGCGTCCAGGTCCGGAACGAGCGCCGCGGCGAACCGCGGCTTTTCAAAACCCAGGGTCTTCAGCTCGCGGACGATGTTCACGGAAAAATCCTCCGCGGCCTTCTTGCGCGCGGCGGAAAGGCGCCTGGCCTGGCGCATGAGCTCCGCCCGGGCGGCGGAGTGCTTTTCCTCCCCTTCGCGGCGGGAATCCTCGAAGCCGAGGAGGGACTCGAGTTCCCCGGCGGCCTTCCGGCGGAACTCGACGATCTCGGAGACGGTCGCCCCGTATTTCCGCTTGAGTTTCGAGATGGCGTCCAGACGGCAGAGGGTCTCCTCCAATTTTTCGGAATCGCCGGGAAGCTCCCTTTGGAATCTTTCCACGCGGTCGGCCAGCTCCCGGGCCTGCAGTTCGGCCTCCCCGTGGATGCGGAGGGCTTCTTCGGCCGCGACCCCGAAAGAGGAAAGCGCTTCCAGATGTTTTTCGCATTTTTTAAGGCGCTCGAGGACCGAGCCCTCGGCGTCATAGACCTCCTCGCGGACCTCCGCGAGGGCCTTCTGGATCTTCTCGGCGTTGCGCAGGGCGGGCAGGGCTTCCTCCAGCCGCGCGTCCTCCTCCGGGCGGAGCCCGGCGGCGTCGATCTCCCCGACCTGGTGCCTGGCCAGGTCGATCCTCCGTTCCCGTTCCGCCTCGGACAGGGACCGCGACTCGAGCTCGGAAGCGAGCCGCCCGCATTCCTGGTGGAGCCGCGCGACGCCGGCGGCCAGGTCCTCCGCCCCGGCGTAGCGGTCGAGGGCGCTCCTCTGGTGCTGGGCTTTCAGAAGCTTCTGCTGGTCGTTCTGGCCGTGGACCTCGACGAGGACTTCGCCGATGCGGGCCAGGGTGGAGCTCTGGACGGAAACATCGTTGACGAAAGCGCGCGACTTCCCCTGGGCGTCGATCTCCCTGCGGACGCAGAGGTCCTCGCCGGCCGGGACCTCCAGTCCCAGGGAATCCAGGAGGCGGGAGACGTCGGAGCGGCGCTCGATCTTGAAAGTCCCGCTCACCGACATGCGCTCGGCCCCGCGGGCCACGCAGGACGCGCCGGCCCGCCCGCCGAGCAGGAGCCCGAGGGCGTCCACGATGATGGATTTCCCGGCCCCCGTCTCGCCCGTTAGGACGTTCAGGCCCTCGTCGAAACCGATGTGAAGGCGCTCGATCAGGAGGTAATCGCGGATGGAGATCTCCCGAAGCATCCTATTTCTCCCCCCAGCGCAGCTTGGTCCGCAGAATCTGGGTATAGTTGCGGAGGGGATGGACCAGGAGCCGGACTTTCCTGCCGGCCCGGGACACGGACACGCGGTCGCCCCGCTTCAGGCGGACGTTCTCCTGTCCGTCCACGGAAAAAAGGACATGGGGCCGTTCGGAAGCGTCTTTGACGAAGAGGTCCACCCGGTCGGAGCCGGAGATCACCAGCGGCCTCTGGGTGAGGGTATGGGGACAGATGGGGGTCAGAAGCATGACCGGAAGCTCGGGAAAGACGATGGGCCCCTGGGCCGCCAGGGAATAGCCGGTGGAGCCGGTCGGCGTGGACACGATCACGCCGTCCCCCCGGTAGGCGGCGAGGTACTTGCCGTTCAGATGGGTCTCGACCTCGATGACCCGCGCGCTCGCGCCCGCGTGGATGTAGCAGTCGTTGACGGCGAGGAAATGGAGCGGACGCCCGCGCCCTTCGCCCGATATCGAAGCGGCGAGCATGAGGCGTTCCTCGACCTTGAGCTTGCCGGCCAACGCCTCTTCGAGGGTGAAATAGAGGTTGCTCTGGTCGGTCTCGGCCAGGAAGCCCAGGCGGCCCAGGTTCACCCCGAGAATGGGGACTCCCGCCGGGGCCAGCTTCTTGGCCACGCGCAGGATGGTCCCGTCGCCGCCCAGGGCTATGGCGAAGAGGGACTGGGAAAGCCGGGGATGCGTGAGGGAGAACAGCGCCTCGACCTTGCGCTTTTTGAGCCAGTCCACGAGAGGGGGGAGCGCTTTCCTGGCTTCGGGCTTGTCGGGATTGACCAGCACGGCGACGGAACGGGCCATGTTGAAATTATACCAAATCCTAAGGTAAGAGGAGGGATGGGAGGCCGAAGAATTGACACCCGTAATTCCATTTACTAATATGGTTTCCATGAAAATTTCCCTCGCCAAAAAGATCGACAGGAACCGTCCTCTCGCTCTCTTCGTCTTCGAAAAGGAGGCGGCGCCGGAAGGACTGCCCAACAGGAAGGACCTGCTGGCCGAAGCGGCCCGCGACGGATTCAAGGCCCGGGCGGGGTCGGCCGCCGTCCTCCACCCCAGGAACGGCTCTCCCTCGCGGGACCTGATCCTGGCGGGGCTGGGGCCGAAGGCCAAGTTCAACGCGGAGACCCTGCGCAGGGCCGCCGCCCTCGCGGCCAAGCAGGCCGCCTCCCGCTCCTGGACGGACCTGACCTACGTCCCGCCCCGGACCGTCTCCGACGCCGGGCGCGAGATCCGCGCCCTGGCGGAAGGAGCTCTCCTCGCCGGCTACAGATTCCTCAAGTACAAATCGAAGAAGGAAGGTCCCCGGCTCGCCCGATTGGAGGTCCTGCCGGGAAAGGTCGCGGAAGGGATCGCGCGCCAGGCCGTGAAGACGGCCCAGGTCCTGGTAGAAACGGTCTCGTTCGTGCGCGACCTCGTGAACGAGCCCCCCAGCCGCTTGACGCCAGCGCGGTTCGCCGAGCTCGCCAGGGAAGTCGCCCGGGAAGGCGCGGATTCGGGGATATCCGTCCAGGTCCTGGACAGGAAAAAACTCGAGGAGCTGGGGATGGAGGCATTGCTCGGCGTCAACCGCGGGTCCGCCGAACCGCCGGCGCTCGTCCACCTGCGCTACAGGCCGGCGAGACCTTCGGGCTCCCTCGCCCTGGTCGGCAAAGGCATCACTTTCGATTCGGGCGGACTCTCCCTCAAACCCGCCGAATCCATGGAGACCATGAAGATGGACATGGCCGGGGCCGCCTCCGTCCTGGGCGTCTTCAGGGCCCTGCCCGCCCTCAAGCCCGACCTGGAGATCCACGGCATCCTCGCCCTGACGGAGAACATGCCCGGCGGCCGGGCGCAGAAACCGGGCGACGTCTTAAGATCCCTGAACGGCAAGACCATCGAGGTCCTGAACACCGACGCCGAGGGACGGCTCGTATTGGCCGACGCCCTGGCCTACGCCGTCCGGCAGGACCCGGACGCCGTCATCGACCTGGCCACCCTGACCGGGGCCTGCATCATCGCCCTGGGCAGCCTCGTGGGAGGCGCGATGACGAACCGCGACGCGTTCTACGACGAGCTCGAGAAGGCCTGCGCGGAGACCGGGGAGAGGTTCTGCCGGCTTCCCCTCGTGGACGATTACCGGGAAGGTTTGAAATCCGCCGTGGCCGACGTGAAGAATATCTCTTCCTTCAGGAAGGAGGCGGGAACGATCGTGGGAGGGTTGTTCTTGAGCGAATTCGTGGACGACCGGCCCTGGCTGCACCTGGACATCGCCGGGACCGCCTGGACGGACCGCGAGCTGCCCTATTGCCCGCCGGGAGGCACCGGCTTCCCCGTCCGGACCCTGCTGCAAGCGGTCCTCAATCTGTCCGCGGGAAACCTGAAAGACCTTTAATCCGGTTCCGGCTCCCGCCACTTGCCGCGGGCTTGGATGAGCCGGATCAGCTCCTCGTCGGAGATCTCGGCGGGGACGTTCTTCCGCACGCATTCCTTCCCCACGTATAGGTTGATCTTCCCCGGCGCCCCGCCCACGTAGCCGAAGTCCGCGTCGGCCATCTCTCCCGGCCCGTTCACGATGCATCCCATGATGGCGATCTTCACGCCTTTCAAGTGGCCGGTCTTTTTGCGGATGCGGTCCGTGGTGGTCTGGAGGTCGAAGAGGGTCCGGCCGCAGGACGGGCAGGACACGTATTCCGCCTTGCTGACGCGGGTGCCGGCGGCCTGCAGGATGTTGTAGATGAGATCGAGATCGGCCCGGGGGTCCAGACCCGCTCCCGCCTGGACGGAGTCACCGATGCCGTCGCAGAGGAGGGAACCCAGGGCGATGGAGGCCTGGACGCGGTGGTCGTCGAAATCCCGCGGCCCGCGGGACTGGAACCGCAGGTGGATGGGATATTC
>MGUT01000061.1:0-2169 GCA_001800095.1 Elusimicrobia bacterium RIFCSPLOWO2_01_FULL_64_13
CCCTTCCCTGCGGACGATGGGGAGGATCTCCCGCTCGAACTCGCCGCGCTTGAGCAGGTTGTAGCAGGGCTGGACCGAAACGGTCCTGGCGCGGCCTTTCCCGGACTTGGCCAGGGCCTCTTCCAGGGCCCGGCCGGGATAGTTGGAGCAGCCGGCGAAGCGGACCTTGCCCTGCCGGATGAGATTGGCGTAGGCGCCCAGGGTCTCCTCGATCGGGACGGCCTGGTCGGGCCAGTGGGACTGGTAGAGGTCGATGCGGTCGGTCTGGAGGCGCTTCAAGCTCTCGTCGCAGGCGCGGAGGACGTGCTTCTCGCCCAGGCCCTCGCCGTCCGGGCCGGGCCACATGCGGCAGCGCACCTTCGTGGCCAGGACGATCCGGTCCCGGTTCCTCTTTTTTTTCATCCAGCGGCCGATCACGCCCTCGGCTTCGCCGCCCGCCAGACCGGGCACCCACTGCGAATACATGTCGGCCGTGTCGATGAAGTTGCCGCCCGCCTCGAAGAATGCGTCGAGGATGGCGTGGGAATCCTCCTCGCCGATGCTCCAGAGGAACTGCATGGTGCCCAGGCAGATCTCGGAAACGGAAAGGCCGGTCGTGTCCAGGGGACGGGTGCGCATGGCGGACTTCGGGTCAGGAAAGGTTGTCCCGCCCCGGGCTGAGGAGTTTGAGATAGGCGAGGAGCTGGTCGCGCTTGCGCAGGTCGTCCCGGTCGGAATAGACGCAGACCAGGTTCGTGATCATCCGCGCGAAGATGGCGCGCGGCTCCATGGGCCGGAGGTAGGAATCCTGGAACGGTATCTTCTGGGTGCGCACGATCTCCAGGCAGTCCGCGCGCGTCATGAGGCGCCCGTGGTTGAAGGGGTCGAGATAAACGGGCTTTTCTGGGAAATCGAACTGGACCACGAAATGGCCCGGCAGGCCGATGCCGTGCAGGGGCAGGGGGCGGCCGTTCCAGCGCAGGCGCCGCGCCAGAAGGAGGCAGACGCCGGACAGCGTGATGGGGATCCCCATCTTGCGCTGGAGCACCCGGTGAAGGAAGCTGTTCTCCGGGTCGGAATAGTCGCCCAGGTTCCCGCGGAATCCCTGGATGCGGAAAAGATAATGCGTGAACACCCGGATCACCGAATCCGGATCGGGCGCGTCCTCGATGGAAGGGGACAGCTCCTCGGCCATGCGGTCGAGCGGGAGCGTGATGTCCTCGCGCGAGCGGAACGTGCCCGAGAACGAGGACAGGAGGACGTGCGCTTCCTCCAGGTCGGGGCGGGGTTCCCCGAGGCGCATGTGGTCTTCGATGGACCTGGCGATGTCGCCCCAGCGGAGTTCGGCGAGCAGTTCCTGCAGCCGGGGATTGGACGCCCAATCCTTCCGGGCGAGGATCTTGTCCTTGAGCGAGAGGTCCCCGTGGAGGAAAACGGACAGGTCCGCCCGGATCTTCTCCAGAGCGCGCCCTTCCTCGTCGATCAGGAGGCGGCAGAGGGCTTCGAGCTCTCCGTCCGAAATCCTTTTCGGACCGGCCTGGGGTCCAGCGCTCACAGCGCCGCTCCGGTCCGGCGCCGTTCCGGCAGGGATGGCGTCGGTCTCATAACCGTCCATTGTACAATATTCCGAGGAGAATCCGACGGAGTTTCTTGAACCGCTCTTCATAAAGTGATAAAGTCACCCGCATGCACCGCAAAGGCCCGATGTTGAACCCGGCCATGGCGCGGGCCGGATGGCTGGCGTGGCTGCTGGCCCTCGCCGGCTGCGGCGCCGACCGGGCGCTCCTCTGCCCCGATGGCAGGTACGCCTCCGTCCCCCGTGACTGCGGCTCCGTCGTCCGCTACCTTCCGCCGTCCGTCCGTTACGGCGTATTCGAGCTGCCCGTGATCCGGGGCGTTCCCGTGCCCTGCGAGATCGGCGGGGAAAAGGTATCGAGCGAGCTTTTGGGCCTGGTGAGCGAGAAGGTCAAGTCGCTCGATCACCGCCGCAAGGCGGTCTGCCGCCGGCTTCAAGAGACCGGCTGCGGCGTCCTCCAGCCGGTCCTCCGGGCGGATTTCGACAGGATCGACCTGGACCTGGCGGACTTGAAAGAGAGGATCCTCAAGAATCCCGGCAAGGACGGCCTGGAAAAGAGCCTCACATCCTGGGTCAGGCGGATGCGGGAGCCCAACGGTTTTTTCCGCATGCTC
>MGUT01000061.1:2181-2290 GCA_001800095.1 Elusimicrobia bacterium RIFCSPLOWO2_01_FULL_64_13
AAAACGACCGGGCCGGGGCCGCGGAATCCTACATCAAGTGCCACATGAGCGACCGGCGCGAGTCGGCCTGCGCCCTGCGCGTGGCGGAGCTGGCTTTGGAAAAGACGCC
>MGUT01000061.1:2329-2577 GCA_001800095.1 Elusimicrobia bacterium RIFCSPLOWO2_01_FULL_64_13
ACGGTACTTGGAGAAGAACGCCGTCCGTCCCGACGTGAAGGCGTACGTCAGGCATTACCTGGGCCTGGTCGCGCTGGAAAGCGGGGACTTCGCCAAGGGACGCGCGCTCATGCTGGAAACGCTCGATTTGGAACGCCGGGATCCCTATCTCGGGATATTCTCCGGATATTACCTGGCCGTCGCCGACGCTTTCCTGATCTCCGAAGGGAGCGGGGACCGCGAAGCCCTGGCCGGCGAAGCGCTGGATT
>MGUT01000061.1:2596-3327 GCA_001800095.1 Elusimicrobia bacterium RIFCSPLOWO2_01_FULL_64_13
AATGCGGCGCGGCCCTCCAGTCCCGCCTCGCCCGGCATTTCCGGGAGCAGGGGAACCGGGCCCTCGATCCTCTCCGCCGGGAAAAGTCCTGGCCGAAGGTCGAAGAATCCTTCACCCGGCTTGCGCGCTAGAGCCGCCGGGGTCCTTGCGGGGATCCTCCTTTCCCTTCTTCTCTTTCCCTTCCGGACCCTCGGGAAGGATCCCGCGCGCTCCGCCGTCGTCTTCCTCGGGGACAGCCTGACCGCCGGCTACGGTCTCGACGAGGAGGCGGCCTACCCCGCGCGTCTCCAGGACTTTTTCGACAGGGACGGCATTCCCTGGACCGCGGTCAACGCCGGGGTCTCCGGCGACACCACCGCCGGCGGGCTCAAGAGGATGGACTGGGTCCTGCGTTCCACCCCGTCGGTCGTGGTGATCGCCCTGGGCGCCAACGACGGCCTGCGGGGGTTGGATCCCGCCCATACGAAGGAAAATCTCGCGTCGATCGTGCGCAAGGTCCGCGGTTCCGGCGCCCGGGCCGTTCTCTGCGGCATGAAGCTTCCCGCCAACTACGGCCGGCCCCACCGCGAAAGGTTCGAGGCCGTCTACCGCGGCGTCTCCCGGGACCTGGGAGTCCCGCTTTATCCCTTCCTCCTTGAAGGAGCGGCCATGGACCCCGCTCTCACTCTCGCCGACGGCATCCATCCCAACGAGGCGGGGCAACGGCTCGTGGCGGAGAAACTCTACCGGTT
>MGUT01000061.1:3339-6316 GCA_001800095.1 Elusimicrobia bacterium RIFCSPLOWO2_01_FULL_64_13
CCTGGCCACGTCCGGGAGGAAATAGATGTCCGAGCCGATCCTGAAAGCGACGGGCCTCGTCAAGGAATTCGCGAGCGGGAACGGGGTGATCCGGGTCCTGGACCGCGTGGACCTGGAGATCCGGAAGGGGGAAAGCGCGGCCGTGATGGGCCCCTCGGGCAGCGGCAAGTCCACGCTCTTGAGCCTGCTCGCCGGGCTCGACCGGCCGACGGAAGGGGAGGTGTTCTTCGGCGGCGCCTCCCTGGGACGCATGAAGGAGGGGGAGCTCTCCCGTCTCTGGGGGCGGAGGATCGGATTCATATTCCAGTCCTACCACCTCCTGCCGGCCCTGACGGCGGAGGAGAACGTGCGCGCTCCCCTGGACCTGGCCGGGGACCGGGACGCCGACGCCAAAGCGCGGGAGTGGCTGGCGAAGGTGGGGTTGTCGGACCGCGCCGGCCACAGGCCCGTCCAGCTCTCCGGAGGCGAACAGCAGAGGGTGGCCCTGGCCCGCGCCCTCTCGCCCGGGCCGGAGCTCCTTTTCGCCGATGAGCCCACGGGGAACCTCGACGCCAGGACCGGAAGGGAGATGGCCGACCTTCTTTTTGCCCTCGCGCTCGAGCGCGGGACGACGCTGGTGCTCGTGACGCACGAGGAAAGTCTCGCCGGCCGCACCGGCCGGATCATCCATCTTCGGGAAGGCAGGATCGTCCCGGAATGATCTACGATATTAAGACGGCCTGGTTCCTGGCCCGGGGCCAGGGAAAGAAAGTCATGATCCTCGTCGCCTGCGTCGCCCTGGGCGTGGCGGCCAGGGTGGGGATCGGCTCCTTCCTGGGGCGGCTGGATCTTGCGCTCTACCGGGAGGCGCGGAACCTGATGGCGGCGGACATCGAGATCACCAGCCATTCGCCCATATCCCCGGAAAAGAAGGAAGCCATCCGCGGGATCCTGCCCAAGGGTTCCCGGATGCAGGACCTGGCGGGTTTCGTGACCATGGCCGCTTCCGCCGCGTCGGGGAAAAGCCGGCTGGTGGAGATCAGGGCCGTGGAGCCGGGCTACCCTTATTACGGCAGGCTCGAGATCGAATCCGGGACCGGAGCGGTCGGAGAAGGGGCGCGGAAGGGGGACCTGCCCGTCATATTCGCGCAGAAGGAGCTTCTCGCCCAGCTCGGAGAGGGTCCCGGCGGGACCGTCAGGCTGGGCAGGAAGGATTTCCGGCTGGGCGGCATACTCGCTGAAAACCCGGATATCGGCGCGGGATTTTTTTCCCTGGGACCTCGCGTCATCGCGGACCTTCGCGACGTGGAAGGCACGGGACTTCTCGGGGCGAGATCGAGAGTGGACCACTCGGTCCTGATCGCCCTGCCCGATCCCTCCGCGGTCGAAGACACCGTCCGGCGCGTCCGGGCGCTGTGGAGCATCCCGGACGAGCGCGTCTCCGTGCGCGACCCCCGGACCAAACAGGGACAGATGAGCCGCTCATTCGACAGGCTGGGGGATTACCTCCGCCTGGCGTCCCTCGTCGCCCTGCTCCTGGGCGGCGTCGGGGTGGGCAGCGTGGCGCGCGGGTTCGCGGCGGAACAGATGACGTCCGTCGCCGTTCTCATGACCCTGGGCTGTCCGGCGGGAAGGGCTTCGCGGATTTTTTTCATGCAGCTCGCGGTGGCGGGGCTTTCGGGAGGGATCCTGGGGGCGGCCCTCGGGACGGCGGTCCAGAATTTCTTTCCTCTTTTTCTCTCCGGATTCATTCCGGTCGCGGTGGAGCCCGGTCCGGACTGGCCGTCCATCGCCTGGGGCGTCGGCATGGGGGGCGCCGTCGCCGCCTGCTTCGGCATCCTGCCTCTCATCGAAGCGCGCCGGTCCAAGCCCCTGGACGTGTTCCGGGGCGAAGCGCCGCCTCCCGTCCGGCTTCCGGTCGTTTGGGCCCTGGGAGCGGGAGGCGCGGCCCTCTTCACCCTGGCCGCGGCCCTGGAGGCGCGCTCGCCCGCCAAGGGCGCTTTTTATTCCGGCGGGTTCATCGCCGGGTGGATCATCCTGCACCTGGCCGGCCGGGCGGTCCTGCCCGGGCTCGCGGCCCGGCGCCGCCGGGTCCCCTGGTTCGCGATCCGGCACGGATTATCGAACCTCGCGCGGCCGGGCCTGCGCGCGCAGGCCGCGGTAGTGGCCCTGGGTCTGACGGCTTTCCTGGTCGGAGCGATAGCGGTCCATCAATCGAGCCTTTCGGCGGACCTGGACCGGAGCGGAGACGGGGATGAAACGCCCAGCCTCTTCCTGATCGACGTCCAGGACGACCAGTTCCGGGACCTCCGGGTCTTCCTGAAGGAGGAAGGAGCGGTCCGGTCCGCGTTCTCTCCCATGGTCAAGGCCCGCTACCGCACCCTGAACGGCCGGCCGGTCCGGGACTTGGGATCCTCCACCCGCGAGGCGCGGCAGGCGCGGCGGATGCGCCGGCGCGAGCAGAACTTGAGCGCGAGGGAAGAGCCCGGCCCGAACGAAAGGATCATCGCGGGAAAATGGATGGACGGCGGGTCCGGCGGGGAGGTGGAGGCCTCCCTCGAAGAAAGGTTCGCCGGCCGCCTGGGCGCCGGGCCCGGCGACGTGCTCGGTTTCGACGTGCAGGGCGTCCCGCTCGAGGCCCGGGTCACGAGCATCCGCCGGGTGCGCTGGTCGAGCTTTCTGCCCACGTTCTTCATATTGGTGAGTCCCCGGGCCCTGGAAGGCGCGCCCAGGACCTGGGTCGGCGCGGTCCTCGGGCTCGAGGCCGGGACCAAGAGCCGGCTCTTGTTCTCCATCCCGGAGAAGTTCCCCAATGTCACCATCTTCGACGTGGCCGAGATCTCGGAGAAGATCACGCGGGTCATGGACCGGATGTCATGGTCGGTGGGTTTCGTGGCCCTCTTTTCCCTGGGCGCCGGCCTCGCGGTCCTGGCCGGAACGGCCTTCGCCGGCGCGAGGCAGCGCCGCGCCGACGCCGCGGTCCTGCGGACGCTGGGCG
>MGUT01000061.1:6327-8967 GCA_001800095.1 Elusimicrobia bacterium RIFCSPLOWO2_01_FULL_64_13
CGTCCATCGCGGCGGAGTTCGGAACGATCAGCGCGGCGGCCTCAAGTCTGGGGCTGATCCTATCCGTCGGGTTCGGCTGGGCGATCCTTTCCCGGAGCCTCAACATCGCCCTGCTCGTTCCCTGGCGGGAGTTCGCCTGGATATTCCTGTCTCTCACGGCGCTGGCTTCCCTGGCGGGAGTCCTCGCCTGCCTGGACGCAGTCCGGGTCCGGCCCCTGGAGGCCCTGCGTGGGCTCTAGGGGCCTGGCCTCGGCGGCGGTCCTTTTCGGCCTGGCGTCCCTGGGGTCGGCGGAGGGCCGGTCCCACGTCGCCGCGGCCCTCCTTTCGGAGGCGGAGAGCGTCCAGCCGGGACGTCCGGTCCGCCTGGGCGTCCGGCTGGCGATGGAGGAGGGTTGGCACGTTTACTGGGAGAATCCCGGCGACTCGGGCCTGCCCACCGAGGTCCTGTGGAAAGCGCCGGAAGGGTTCCGCGCCGGACCGGTGATCCGGCCCGCTCCCGAGATCTTCGGCGAGCCGCCCGTTGTCAACTACGGCCATGATGGGACGGTGCTGCTCGTTTCGGAGATGTCCGTTCCGTCCCGGATCCGGGCGGACGGCGTCACGGTCGCGGCGCGGGTCGAATGGCTGGAGTGCCGGGACGTCTGTCTTCCCGGCCGGGCGGACCTCTCCATCCGGCTCCCGGTCCGGCCCCGGATGCCCGCCCCGTCCCCGGAGAACGCGGAGATCTTCCGGTCCGCGCTTTCCAACGCCCCCGTCCCTCCGGACGGCTGGGAGATATCGGCGGAAAGATCGGGCGGGGGCCTCGCGATATTTTTCAGACCGGCGGGGAAAAAGCGCGCGCGGGTCCGCGGCGCCTATTTTTTCTCCCGAGCGCCCGGTTCGACCGATCCGTCGGCCCGGCAGAGGTTCTCCCTCGGGGGGAAGGGCTACGCCCTCGCCTGTCCGTTCTTCGAGGGAACGGGCCATGTTGGACGCGCGGACGGGGTCCTGGTCCTCTACGGCGCCGGCGGCCGTCGGGAGGCCTCGCTCTCCATCGACGTTCCCGTCTCCCCATGATCCGGCCGCGGTTGGAATCTCCGGAGAATTTTAATATGATGATCCGAGCGATGATCCAGGAGGAAAACCCATGAGGAAATTGTTCGGCGGTCTGGCGTTCGTGTGCGTTCTGGCGACGGCCTGGCTTCTCGCGCTTCACGCGCAGGAAGCGGAGCTGGGCAAAGCCGCCCCGGATTTCTCCCTTGAGGACATGGACGGAAAGCCCCGTTCCCTGTCAGAATTCAAGGACAAGTTCGTGGTCCTGGAATGGGTGAATCACGGCTGTCCCTTCGTGAAGAAGCATTATGATTCGGGGAACATGCAGGCCCTGCAGAAGGACATGAAGGACAAGGGAGCGGTGTGGCTGTCCATCTGCTCATCCGCTGAAGGGAAGCAGGGCCACTTTTCCGGAGAAGAATGGGAGAAGCTCAATCAGGAGAAGGGGACCAACGCCGACGCGGTCTTGCTGGATCCCGACGGGGCGGTGGGGAAGTCCTACGGCGCCAAGACCACTCCGCACATGTTCGTCATCCATCCTAACGGGACCCTCATCTACAAGGGAGCCATGGACGACAAGCCGAGCACGGACCGGGCCGACATCAAAAGCGCCCAGAATTTCGTGCGCCTGGCCATGGACCAGTCCTTGGCGGGGAGGAACGTGAGGTATCCCCTGACGCGCCCCTACGGCTGTTCCGTCAAGTACAAGTAGACAGGAAGAGCTTTTTTAGGCGGGAAGCCAGACCGTAAACGTCGTTCCCTCTTCCGGGCGGCTGGCCACGTCGACGTCCCCCCCGTGGTGCCGGACGATCTCCTGCACCAGGGACAACCCCATGCCCGTGCCCTTGCCGGGCTCCTTCGTCGTGAAGAAAGGGTCGAAGATCCGGCTCTGGATCTCCAACGGCATGCCTTTCCCCGTATCCCGCACGATGAGCCTTATCCCCGCCCGTCCCGAAGATTCCGCGGAGCGGGTCTGTACGGAGATCGTGCCTCCGCGGCCGGTGGCGTCGAGGGCGTTCAGGCAGAGGTTCATCACCACTTCCTGGATCTGGCTGCGGTTGGCCGGGATCCGGGGCAGGTCCGGGTCCAGGTCTTCGGCGAGCTCCACGGCCTTCGTCTTGCTCTGCGACCGCACCAGGGTCAGCATGCTTTTGACGGCCGAATTGACGTCGCACGGCTCCTTTTCCACCCAGCCCACCCGGACGAACATCAGGAGTTCCTGGAGGAAATCCTTGCAGCGCGCGCTTTCCCTCTCGATGGACTTCAGCTGCGCGGTCAGCGGGTCATCCTGCGGCAGTTTGCTCAAGGCGATCTGGGCGTAACCCAGGATCACGCCGAGCGGCGTGCCGATCTCGTGGGCGATCCCCGTGGTCAGCTGGCCCACGGCGGAAAGTTTCTGGAGCTGGCGCGTCCTCTCCCCGCAGTCCTCCGGGGAGGGTTGCTCGAGGACGTAGGTCCGGCAGCCGCCGTCCGAGAAATAGACGTATTGGTCGTAGGTCCGGCCGTCGAAATGAAGCTCGCGCGTGAGGATCTTCTTTTCTTCGGCGTCCGGGGAGGGAAGTTCCAGACCGGCCAGGACGGGGTGTTCCCGGCCCAGGTCGCGGAGGC
>MGUT01000061.1:9009-9463 GCA_001800095.1 Elusimicrobia bacterium RIFCSPLOWO2_01_FULL_64_13
CGTTCCTGCCGACCTCGATGACCGGGGTCGGGTCCTCTTCGGAGCGGGCGCTGTTCCGGGCCTCGCGGGCTTCGGCCCGCTTGAGGTCGGTCACGTCCACCGCCATGCACATGGCCAGGCGCCTGCCGGCAGAAGTTCCCATGAGGGGCATGCCGTAGAACTCCCAAGTGCGGGAGGTCCCATCCTTGGTCCGGACGGACCTCTCGCCGGCGCTCAAGTTTTCGCCGTTCTCGAGAAGCCTGCGCGTCTGCTCCTCCGTGAAGAGGCCGCTGTTCGTCAAGGCCTTCTTCGTCCATTGCTCCAGGGTGGGGATGTCGTGGATCTCATAGCCGGAGAAATGAGTCCAGCCCCCGCTGATCTGGAGGACGGCGTTGTCCTCGTTGAATATGAGGATGGGAACCGGGGACTCCACCACGGTCTTGCGGAAACGCTCTTCGCTGGCGCGGCGGGCGTC
>MGUT01000061.1:9487-16624 GCA_001800095.1 Elusimicrobia bacterium RIFCSPLOWO2_01_FULL_64_13
TGCCCGCCATCATGGGCAGGCAGACCACGGTCCTGGCTCCGGAGTCCTTGAGGATGGGGTCCGTCAGCCGGGGTCCGTCGGAGAGGCCTTGGCGGATGAAGGGCTTGCCCGAGCGGGCCGCGGGCCCCGAGGGGAGGGAATCGTCCGGGAAGTCCGGGACGCGGGTCCCCGCGCGGTACCCGGGCGCCACGGCCCCCTGCACGCGGAGAGAGCGTCTGGAGGAGTCGTAAAGGGAGAGTATCACCACGGAGAAACCGGTAAGCGAACCGATCTCTTCGGCTATCTCCCGGGCGGCGATCTCCAGGGAATGGATGCGGAGGGACTGCTCGCAGGTGGAGTAGAGGACGGAGATCTCGCGGATGTGGGTCTTGAGCTCCTGGCGGGCCTTGTTCCCCAGGATGGACTCGGCCAGGGAGGCGATGAGCTCTTTCCAATGGAACCAGCTCGGGCAGAAGGTCGGTTCGCGGTTCATGATGATGAGGCCGGGATCGGGAGGTCTGCTGCGGGGCGCGACGACCGGAGAGAGCGGGGGCAGTCCGTTCCTGTCCAGGGTATCTGGGTATTTCTACCTGATAAACGCCATTCTGTCAACCCGTCGACAGGATGGATCTTGGCCGCGGGTCAGCTCAAGTTGGACTGGATGGGCGCCGAAGCGGCCCGGGCGGCGAGCTCCGGCCGCAGGGCCCTGGCCCTCTGCTCGCGGCGGAGCAGGATATCGATGCGGAGCGAGAGGTCCTTGGGCTCGAAGGGCTTGAGCAGGCAGTCGTTCACTCCGGTCTTCACCGCGCCCAGCTCCGTCGGAACTCCCGTGTGGGAGGCGAGGACAAGGAGCGGGGTGCCGGCGGTCAGGGTGTTCGAGCGGATGACGCGGCACATCTGCACGCCGTCGAGGTCCGGCAGGACCGAGTCCGAGATCACCAGGTCGGGCTTGTCCAGGCACATCTTCTCGATGGCCTGCCTGGCGTCGTCGACGCAGGTGACCTCGTAGCCCGAGCGGTCGAGGATCAGGGTCAGGAGCTCCTTGATGGAAGGGTCTTCTTCGATGAGCAGTATTTTTTCGTTCACGGGTCCCCCGGGTCGGCCGCGGTGGCCGGGGGGCAGTCCCGGGCGAGGAGGGGGCGTTGTTACGGCCTGACCTTACTGGTATAATACAAAAACATCTCTTCCAAATCAATCTCCATCCGCGCGTGGAAGGAGGCGTCCATGGCTCGCAATGTGAAATCGGCATCGGGATTATCGAGGCGGAAGTGCCGGCCCTGCCGGCCGGGGTCGAGACCTCTCTCCGACGGGCGGGTCCGGGAATATCTGGGGAAATTGAACGGCTGGGACCGCGAGGGCGGGAAGATCTCCCGGCGCTTCCGGTTCAAGGATTACGGGCAGGTGGCGGCGTTCGTGAACGCCGTGGCCTGGATCGCCCAGGCGGAGGACCACCATCCCGACGTGGAGTTCGGGACCAGGACCTGCCGCGTGTCCTACAGCACCCACGCCGCCGGCGGGCTGACGGAGAACGACTTCATCTGCGCGGCCAAGATCGACCTGATCTACGGGAACCCGAAGACATGAGGACCGCCCTCACGGGCGGCGCGGGATTCATCGGGAAGGCGCTCCGCCACCCGCGTCTCGACGAAGCCCTGGCTTCCATCCTGAAATAGTTCCTGGTACGGTAACCCCCTCATCATTTGATAAATCCGAAACATATCTTATACTATATAATGACTATATAGTATAATGTATAAAAAGAAGCAGAGAATACACAGTATTGAGAGGTGCCTGGAATGAAAGTGGGAAAATATTTTTGGTGGATGAATGCCGAGGCGGTCAAGGAAACGGAGAAAATCATTCGAAACCCGGCGCATCCATTATTCGTGAACAGGATTTACGAATTTCTCTCAAGGAATGACGACGCTAAGGCGTTGTTCCGTCTCATAAGCAGGAAAGACTTCGTCGAACAGTGGCCTAAAGTAAGGCTTTACTGGAATAAAAGGTCCACTGCTCCGGATTTCAAAGCGTGGTGGGAAACTCTCTATGAACAAATTTTGAAGAGCGAACATGAGAAGACGCGCATGGAAGGCGGCCCAAGCAAAACCTTTGAGGCGATCGCTCGCGCCATTCGAGACGCGAGGATTGAAAAAGGGTGGAGCCAGTCGGATTTCGCCCGCCGCGTGCGAATGAATCAACCGAACGTTTCCAAGATGGAAAAGGGACGGATGAACATGACCTTGCAAACGCTGGTTCGGATTTGCAAGGTGCTGGAGATCAAGAATATCGCGTTTTGAGGCTTTATAAGGAGTTAGCTGGGGCGCCGCTTACTTATTCCTAAAATTTTCAGGAAGCGGCATAACCCAGCTAATTCTTATGAGGTTTTTATAATGAGTTAGCTGGGGCACCTTTTCTTATTCCTCGAAATAAGGAATGGCACCCCAGCTAAGGCTTAAGAAGTTTTTGCAATGAGTTAGCTGGGGATCGGGATTGAACCGACGACCTCTTCATTACCAATGAAGTGCTCTACCAACTGAGCTACCCCAGCGAATAAATTTTTTTGGCAGGACACTTATCTTAGCAATCGCCCCCGCCGAAGTCAAACCGGCTACCGCACCTCCGAGCCGGGGAAGTAGAATTCCAGGATATCCGCGGAATTCTTCTTCTCCTTGAGCGCCATGCCCGCCGCCCCCGACTGGCAGAGCCCGATCCCGTGGCCCCAACCCCCGCCGTAGATCCAGAACTCCACCGGCTTCCCCGCGGCGTCCTTCCGCGTTTCTATCAGGAACAGGTTGCTCCGCAGGGATTCCAGGCCCAAATAAGACCGGATCAGGTGCGGCCTGTCGATCACCGTGCGCCCGCGGCTCCCCAGGCCCAGGATCTCGTTGACGTACCCGGCCCGGCTCCTCTCCAAAGGGATCACCTGCCGGATCTCGCCGATGCGGAACTTCCGGTTCAGCTTCCTTTCCAGGACCTTCGCGGGGATGACCCGCAGCCAGCGGAATTCCGACGTCGGGGATCCCCGGCCGAGATTGCAATGCGCCCCGGGGTCGCCCTTGAGCCAAAGGGCCAGCTCCCAGGGGGTCCGGGCCGGCGGAGAATCGTCCGCGCCTCCGTCCGGACGGCCCTGGAGATACGGCAACCTCCCCCAGCCCCGGACCTCGGAAGAGGATTGCGTCTCGCCCCCGCAGCTCGAGTGATAATAGGATTGGACCAGCTCATTTTTGTAGTACAGGAACTTCCCCAGGGTCTCCACCACGGCCCTGCGCGTGTTCTCGGATTCGATCCGGACCCCTTTGTAGACCTGGCAATGCTGGCCGTCGCAAACGTCGTAGCCGTGCCGGCGGTGCGGCCGGAGCGTCTTCTGGCGCAGGACCGCCTGGTTGCGCGCGATCACGGCCTGCGCCTTGAGCGCCTCGAGCGGCCAGCTTTCCGGCATCTCCGACGGCAGGACCCCCAAAAGGTATTCCTCGACGGGAACCACGTTCACCGCGCTCACGCCCCCGCGGCGCCCTGCGGATATCTCCAGGGTCCCGCGGTACTCCCGGCCGTTCAGGTAGCCCCGCGCCGTCCCGTCCCGGTTGTTCGCGTCCTGGATCAAAAGGACCTGGCCGGGTTCCTTCGTCCGGATCAGGACCGGATGCTTGAACGGGCCCAGGGAGCGGCCGTCCGGAGCCAGAACGTCGCACGAATGGTGCCGGAGACCCACCGCCTTCCAGCGCCCGCCCTTCGCTCCCGTCGCGTAGACCTTGCCCGTCTTCGTGCCGACCACGGCGAACGCCCCGTTCGAATCGAACGAAAAATCCTTCAGCTCCGACGGCTTCCCCGAAGGCGACGTCCATAATCCCACCCGCAGCTCCCGGCCGGCCCGGTCCGGCCCGAGAGGAGAGACGGTGCTGAACTCAAGCGACTCGAGAGAGGCCGGGGCGCGGACCTCCTCCGGGACCGCTTCCCTAAGACGGGCCAGGGCCCGCCCCACCGCCGGGTCCCCCGGGTCCAGGTCCCCGAGACGGGTGTATTGCCTCCAGGCGGACTTGGCGTTCCCGGTCTTCTCGTACGCCCCGGCCAGGAGAGAGCGCGCCTCCGCGAAAGTCCAGTCCTTCTTCAGGCAGGAAACGAAGCTCTTGAGGGCGGGTTCCGTCCGGCCCAGTTCCTCATGGGCCAGGCCGGCCAGATAATCGGCCGCGGCGAAATTGGGCCGCGCCTCCGACAGTTTCTCGAGGACGCGCAGGGCGTCCTTCGCTCCTCCCAGTTCCAGGAGCGCCGCCGCCAGGCCCAGGGAAGCGCCCGCGCGCTTCTTGTCGAGGTCCAGGGCCCGCTCGAACGCGGCCCGCGCTTCGGAATGGCGTCCGTCCAGGAAATAGGCCCAGCCCAGTTCCGAGAGGATGTCCGGGTCCCCGGGCGCGAGAGCGGACGCCTTCTCGAGCATTCCCGCCGCCTTGGAGTTCTCGGCCAGGGCTTTGCAGGCCGCGGCCGCGTCCAGATAGGCGGAAAGGTTCTTCGGGTCGGATTCTACGGCCTCCTCGTAAAGCTTTAACGCCTTGGATATCCTCCCGCGGAAATAGAGAGCGCGCGCCTCTCCGAGGGAGGTGTCCGCCTCCGCGCGCAGCTCCCGAGGGCCGCCCGGAATGGCGAGGGCCAAGAGGAAGACCGGGAGGATTTTTTTCATAAGGGCGGCCATGAAAACTATTGTAGTATGTTGCTCTCCACCCCGCAATGAGAGCCGGCTTTCAAATCCGATTTAAATATGATAAAAAGCCAGATACCCCATGCAGATTCAGGAACCTGTGATGACGCAAAAGGCCGGCAGGATCTGGCTCGGAGTTCTCGCCCTCGCCCTGGCCGGCGGGGCCACCTGGGCCTGGAACTACAAGGAAGGGCTCTCCGGCATCGAAAAGGAGCGGCTCTGGGAACTGCCGCAATTCAGGATGGTCTCCGCCGCCGACGGCAAGCCGTTCGGGAGCGAGGACCTGCGGGGCAAGGTCTGGGTCGCCGGCTTCATCTTCACCCGCTGCCAGGGCCCCTGCCCCGTCATCACCGCCAACATGGCCCGCCTGCAGTCCGAACTCCCGGACGGAGCGCGGCTGGTGTCCTTCACGGTGGATCCGGAATGGGACGACGCGGACGTCCTGCGCGGGTACATGGAGGAATTCGGCGCGGACCCGTCCCTCTGGGTCTTCCTCACGGGGGACCCGAAGACCCTCTACGATCTCCTCTACCGGGGGTTCAAGCTGCCCGTCATGAAGAACCCCGGCATGCCCGGAGGGTTCGCCGTGACCCACAGCTCCCGTCTCGTCCTCGTGGACCCCGACGGGGTGGCCCGGGCCACCTACGAAGGCACCAGCCCCGATTCCCTCAAAAAGATCGTCCGGGACGCGCGCGCCCTTCTGAAGGAACCTCGAACGTAATGCCGGGGGATGCCCGGCAGTTGAATCCCGCTCCGGAATATCCCATAATAGTCCTTCAGCCCATTCTCAAGGATACACCCCCCATTCAAAGGAGACGCCTATGAAGGCGATTCAAGTCAAGGAGCCCGGCGCACCCGACGTGATGCGGATCGCGGAAGTCCCGGACCCCAGACCGGGTCCCGGGCAGGTCGTGGTCCGGGTCCGCGCGGCGGGAGTGAACCCCGTGGACACCTATATCCGGTCCGGCGCCTACCCCTTGAAAGTCGGGCTTCCCTATACGCCCGGCATCGACGGCGCCGGGGAGATCGCGTCCGTCGGGGAAGGCGTCAAGGTCTGGAAGACGGGACAACGCTGCTACATCGCGGGCAGCCTGACCGGCACCTACGCGGAGATGTCGCTTTGCATGGCCGCCAACGTCCATCCCCTCCCCGAACACGTGAGCTTTTCCCAGGGGGCCGGGGTCAACGTCCCCTATGCCACCGCTTACCGCGCCCTCTTCCAGAGGGCGAACCCCCGGCCGGGAGACATGGTGCTCGTGCACGGAGCGAGCGGGGGGGTGGGGATTGCCGCCTGCCAGCTCGGGCGCGCCGCCGGACTCCGCGTGATCGGCACGGCCTCGAGCGAGCGCGGGCGCCGGCTCGTCCTGGAGAACGGCGCCCATTACGCCGCCGACCACGCCAAGGCCGGGTACATGACCGAAGTCCTCAATATCACGGGGGGCGAGGGCGTGGCCGTCATATTGGAAATGCTCGCCAACGTCAATCTGGACCACGACGCGGCCATCCTCGCCCGGAACGGAACCGTGGTCGTGATCGGCAGCCGGGGGAGGGTCGAGATCGACCCGCGAAATCTCATGAGCCGCGACGCCAACGTCCACGGCATGTCGCTCCTGTCCCTGCCCGAAGAGGACGCCGCCGTCATCCATTCCGCCCTCGCGGCGGGGCTGGAGAACCGCACGCTCCGCCCGGTCGTGGGCCAGGAGCTGCCCCTCGAGCGCGCCCCGGAGTCCCACCAGGCCGTCATGCGTCCCGGGGCCTACGGCAAGATCGTCCTGGTCCCCTAGCCGCGCATCCCATCTATCGCGCCGCTCATTCCGCTCCGCCGCTTCCCTTGCCATGAACGAGCTCGCCAGAAAAATCGTGATCGGTCTTGAGGTCGAGACCTACAGCATCAACGTCTCGAGCTACCGCATCGGACGCAGCCTGTCCCGGCCGCGGCCGGGCCTCTCCGAAGACGGGGAGCAGTTCAGCCGGGACACCTCCATCGGCAGCGAGTACAAGAGCCGCCCTTACGCCACCGTCCGCGAAGCCTTCTTCCTCCTGAAAACCGGACTGCGGAAATACCTGCGCCGGCTTTACCGGGCGCAGAAGAATTTCAAGAACCACAACGTGCCCCTCCTCGTCGGCGGCTGGATGGACCGGGCCGCGGGGGCGCACATGCATATTTCCGTGGCGGGCAGGGAGATGACGCCCGCCATGGCCCGGTCCCTGGCCTGGCACATCCACGACCATATCCCTCTCCTCATCGCCCTGGGGGCCAATTCGCCCATCTGGGACAGGAAGATGACCGCCGTGGCCTCGAACCGGGTGCTGCGCGGCAGCCGGACCTATTTCCGCCCGATCCGCCGCGGGCGCCTGTCCCGCAAGGACAACGAGGAGATGGTCTTCAACCGCGGCCGCAAGACCAAACCGCCAACTCTGGAACTGCGCATCTTCGATTCGAACCTGCCCGAGTTCCTGGTGGCGTCGCT
>MGUT01000061.1:16639-16804 GCA_001800095.1 Elusimicrobia bacterium RIFCSPLOWO2_01_FULL_64_13
CATCGCCCTGCGCTGGCTGAAGGACCAGCCCTCCACCAACCGGGTCCTCTACGCCGATTACCTGCGCGCCAGGGTCGGGGCCGCCCTGCGCGGCACCCGCTGCAGGATCCCCTGGGGCGGGGAATGGCTGTCCCTCGGCAAATACCTGGACCGGTTCGTCCGGGA
>MGUT01000062.1:0-1031 GCA_001800095.1 Elusimicrobia bacterium RIFCSPLOWO2_01_FULL_64_13
CGGGACGTCTCCCCCGCCAGGGACCTCCGGCAGGAGGAAAGCCGTTCGAGGTCTTCGCGGTCCGACACGGCCCATTCGACGATCTCCGGAGGGACGGATTTCGTGTTCTTGAGCTGGGCTTCCAGGAGCTCCAGGATGCCGCGGCCGGTGTGGGACCGCAGGTCCGTCACGACCCGGACGGGATTCTCTCCGCCCAGCCGGAATGGGCCGACGGCGACTTCTTTCGCCGCGCGACGGGAATAACGGAAAAGGTCCTCCGCGTGCGGGGGCAGGACCTCCGCGCCCCCGGCCGGCCGGCCGGAAGCGCTCCCATAGAGCCCGGCGATCCTGCGGCAGACCGGTATCTCGAGCTCGGGCTCCTCGGTCAGGGACACGCGGATCGTGTCCCCGATCCCGTCCTCGAGCAGGCTCCCGATGCCGATGGCGGACTTGATGCGCCCGTCCTCCCCGTCCCCCGCCTCCGTCACTCCCAGGTGGAAGGGATAGTCCATCCCCGATTCCTCCATGCGCGCGGCCAGCAACCGGTAGGCCGCGATCATGACCTTGGGGTTCGAGGATTTCATGGAAAGGATGATGTCGCGGAACCCGTTCTTCTCGCAGACGCGCACGAACTCGAGCGCGGACTCCACCATGCCTTCCGGCGTGTCCCCGTAGCGGTTCATGATGCGGTCGGAAAGCGACCCGTGGTTGGTGCCGATCCTCAAGGCCCGGCCGAGCTTCTTCAGCTTGAGCACGAGGGGCGTGAAGCGCTCCTCGATCCGTTCCAGCTCCTTCCGGTAGGCCTCGTCGGTGTATTCCATGACCTTGAAGGTCTTCGAGTCCACGTAGTTGCCGGGGTTCACCCGGACCTTCTCCACGTGTTCGGCCGCCTCCATGGCGGCGGCCGGCAGGAAATGGATGTCGGCGACGATGGGGACCCGGACTCCCCTGGCGAGCAGCTCGCGGCGGATATTTTTAAGGTTCTTCGCGTCCTCGACGGTCGGGGCGGTGATGCGGACGATCTCGCAGCCGGCCCGGACCAGGCGTTCGGC
>MGUT01000062.1:1123-2464 GCA_001800095.1 Elusimicrobia bacterium RIFCSPLOWO2_01_FULL_64_13
CCCCCACGTCCCCCACCATCACCTCGCGCGTCCTGCGCCTGGAGTAGGCATAGAGGTCCCGGCAATAGAGGGGAAGAATGCTCTCTGGCGGAGGGGTCACAGCCGTCTTGGGGGCCATGGCTCCATTATACCAAATCGGGCCTAATCCGCGGAGAAGACGGCTTTGAGGAACGTATGGTCGGAAGGTTTTTCCAGTTTTCTGGCGTCGCGGTCTATCCAGATTTCCCGAAGTCGCCCGGCCATGGCCCTGGTGCCCAGGATGAGGTCGATCCTCCAGCCCAGGTTCTTCGAGAGGGCCGTCGGGAAGCGGTAGTCCCAGAAAGTATAGTGGCCCGGGCCCTTTTCCTTCTCGCGGAAGAGGTCGATCCAAAGCTCCCCCGCCGTCTCCCGGAAGGCCCTGCGGGCGTCGGCGTGGAAGCAGACGTGGTCCTGGTTCTCCTTCGGGCGGGCCAGGTCGATCTCGGTCTGGGCCACGTTCATGTCCCCGACCCAGAGGGCCGGGACGGACGGTTTCACGCTCTTGGCGAAGGCCTCCTTGAGGTCGGCGAGATACTTGAGCTTGAATTGGAACTTGGGGGAATCGAGGGAAGCGCCCTGGGGGATGTAGGTGTTGAATATCCGCACGCCCCTGCATTCGCACTCGATATAGCGCGCGTCCTCCTCGGGAAGGCCGGGGTACAGCCGGTCCCGCACTCCGGCGAGCGGCTCCTTGGAGACGAAGGCCACGCCGTTATAGCTTTTCTGCCCGCGATAGACGACGTTCCAGCCGGCCTCCCGGAAGGGTCCGGCCGGGAACTCGGCGTCCCGCACCTTGGTCTCCTGGAGGGCGAGGACGTCGGGCCGGTGCTTGGCCAGCCAGTCCAGCACGATCCCCATGCGCGGGCGCAGCGAGTTGGCGTTGTAAGTCGCGACGATGAAATCCCGGCTCAAAGGCGGAAGTCCGAGCCGATGTGGCGCACCTCGATAAGGACCTGGCCCAGGAGCTCCGAGGCCGCCTTGGGATCGAGCTCGCCGGAGGCGAGCTTCCCTCCGACCTCGTCGATCCGCCGAGCGACGCGCTCGGCGAGGTTCTTGTCTTTCAAGAGCATCTCCCGGAGGGACTCGATCATGCGGTTCACGGACTCGGCCGTCTCGGAAAGGTCGTCGCCCTTGCGGAAGACCGCCCGCACGGTCAGGTCCCCGTCCGCGACGGATTCCGTCACCTTCTCCACCCGGAATATGGGACCGGCGAACTTGTGCGACGCGAAGACGGAGAGGATGGCGGCGATGAGGAAGAAAACCAGGAAATGGAGGCCAACGGTCCGGGCGGATGCCGCCAGGAGCTCCGCCGCCCTGCCTTCC
>MGUT01000062.1:2491-6648 GCA_001800095.1 Elusimicrobia bacterium RIFCSPLOWO2_01_FULL_64_13
AGAAGGGCGTAGAGGTCGAGGACCACCGCCGCTCCGGCGGCCAGGACGGCGGCCAGGACCAGGATCACGATCTTCAGCTGCAGCATCCTTTTGACGAGGATGATGCGCCTGTGGATGGGCGTCCCGGTCTCCACGGTCTCTTTAGGGTCGCTGGTCGATGGGGACGTAGGGCAGGTCCATCGCGCCCTTGTAGTTCGCCCGGGGACGGATGAGGCGGTTGTCGGAGATCTGCTCGAGGTAATGCGCGCCGTAGCCGGCTATACGGCTCATGAGGAATATGGCCGTGAACATCTCCACGGGAACGCCGACCGCGTAGAGGAGGGTCGAGGAATAGAAATCCACGTTCGCAGGCAGGTTCTTTTCCCTGGTGACGATCTCCTCGATCCTCTCCAGCATCTGGAAGAGCTTCGAATTCCCCGTCTTCTCGCAGACCTTCCGGGAGAATTCCTTGAGGATGGGGGAGCGGGGGTCCTTCGTCTTGTACACCCTGTGGCCGAAGCCCATCACCTTCTTCTTGGCCGCGAAGGCGTCCCGGAGCCAGGGTTCCACGTTGGCGGGCTCCTTGATCTCGAAAAGCATCTTGATGACCTGCTCGTTGGCCCCGCCGTGCAGAGGCCCTTTCAGGGCGCCGATGGCCGCGGTCACCGCCGAATAGAAATCGGAGAGGGTGGAGGCCGTGACGCGCGCGGTGAAGGCCGAGGCGTTCAGCTCGTGGTCGGCGAGGAGCACGAGGTAGAGGTCCAGCCCGCGGGCGAAAAGGGGATCGGGCTCGGAGCCCTTGAGCATGTAGAGGAAATTCGCGGCGTGCCCGAGATCCTGTCTCGGTTCGATGGGTTTCTGCCCGTTCCGGACCCGCTCCCAGGCCGCCATGATTGTCGGCATCTGCGCCGTGACGCGGACGGCCTTGGCCATGGCCGACGCGGGATTCACGAGTTCCGCCTCGGGGTCGTAAAAGGACAGGGTCGAGACCAGGGTCCGGAACACGGCCATGGGGTGGACCTTGGGGGGGATGCCCTGCATGCGGTCCAACAATTGCTTGGGCAGGGCCCTCTGGGAGGCCAGGGACTTCGCGAAAGCGTCGAGTTCCCTGCGGTTGGGCAGCCGGCCGTTGAGGAGGAGATAGACCACCTCTTCGAAGGTGGAATGGGCCGCCAGCTCGTCGATGGAATAGCCCCTGTAGATGAGCTTGGAGCGGATGCCGTCGATGAAACAGACGGCGGAATCGGTGGCGACGACGTCTTCAAGCCCTCCCCCGTGCCCGTGGGATTCGGGTTTTTTCGCGGCCTGTTGGGGGACGGGAATGGTCTCGGTCATGGTAGAAGAGTTATTGTAGCGAAGTTTGCGGTAAAGGTCAACCCGGAAAAAATCCGGCGGAACTTGGAAGTTGTCTAGACGAACTCGTCGAGAAGGTCTTCCATCGTGGCGCCCCCCGCGGCCTTGAGGCCGGAAGAGAGCCGGGCCACCTGCGAGGAGAGGTCCTCGCGCAGGTCGCGGTAGAAGAGCCCGAGGTAGACCTTGCCGCGCGTCTGCCAGAGGTCGAGGGCGGCCTTCTTATCGGCGGGATCGTGCTCCTTGGGGATCCCGGCCACGCGCTCGCGGTAGTACTTGTAGGTGTCGTTGAAGACGGTGCAGGGGCTGATGGAGTGGACGAAGGAAAAACCCTTGTGCCGGATGGCGTCCGTGTAAAGCTGGGTCATCTGCTCGATCTGCCCGGAATAGGCGCGGGCCACGTAGGAGACGTTATAGGCCAGGGCCAACGCCACGGGGTTCAAATTGACCTCCCGGACCCCGTAGGGCAGGGACTTCAAGTGGAAATCGGATGACGTCGTGGGGGAGCCCTGCCCCTTGGTCAGCCCGTAGACGGAATTGTCCATCATGATGTAGGTGATATCCACGTTGCGCTTGGCCGCGTGGGGAAAGTGGCCTCCGCCGATGGCCAGCCCGTCCCCGTCCCCACCGACGGCGATCACGGTCAGTTTCGGGTTGGCGAGCTTGACGCCGGTGGCCGTGGGGAGCACCCGCCCGTGGACCCCGTGGAAACCGTAGCACTTGGTGAAGATGGGGAGCCGGCCGGAACAGCCGATCCCGGAAACGATCACGGTGTTCTTGAGGTCGAGGTCCATGGCGAGGATGGCGCGGTAGAGCGCCGAGAGCACCCCGAAGTCCCCGCACCCGGGACACCAGATGGGCGTGACGTTGCTTTTGATGTCGGCGATGGTCCTCACGCCGCCGTTGGCCATGGTCGGACCCTTTTCCTTCGATATTTCCTGGCCCATCACTTCCTCGCGATCACTTCTTCGATCTTTCCGAAGATCTCTTCCGGCGTGAACGGGACCCCCGCGCATTTGTTCAGGGAGATGACCGGCACCATGTAGCGCGCCCGGAGCATGTGGGCGAACTGCCCCGTGAAATTGATCTCGGGGACGATCACGTGCTCCACGGATCCAAGGAAATGGCGGATCTCCTCATCGGGCAGGGGGTGGAGCATCTTCACCTGCAGGGCGGCCACTTCGTATCCCAGCTGGTTGGCCTTGCGGATGGCCCCCTCGATGGGCCCCTCGGTCGAACCCCAGGAGAGGATGCCGACCTTGGCGTGCTCGTCGCCGAAACGGCGGGTGAACCCTTTTTCCCTGGAGATGCGCTCGAGCTTCTTATGTCGCTTGGACATCATCCTGAAATGGTTGGCGGGCGTATAGTTGGGGTCCCCGCGCTCGTTGTGCTCGAGGCCGGTGGCGACGTAGGTCTCCGCCGACTCGCCGGGAATGGCCATGGGGGACACGCTGTTCTCCGTGATGCGGTAGCGCAGGTATTCGTGCCCGTCCGCGGCCGGCTCCAGGTGCCGGGCGCGGTTCCAGATCTCCACGGCCTCCAGCTTCGGCCGCGTGAAGGTCTGGGTCCTCTGCGAAAGCGATTGGTCCGAGAGCATGATGACGGGGATCTGGTACTTTTCCGCGATGTTGAAGGCCTTGATCATCCCGAAGAAGCAGTCCTTGACGTTGGCCGGGGCGAGGACCACCCTGGGGGCCTCGCCGTGGCTCCCGTACACGGCCCCGAAAAGGTCGGACTGCTCGGTCTTGGTGGGCATCCCGGTGGAAGGCCCGCCCCGCTGGCAGTCCACGATGACGATGGGCAGTTCCAGCATGGAGGCCAGTCCCAGCGCCTCCATCATGAGGGAAAGGCCGGGCCCGGAAGTGGCGGTCATGGCCTTCGCCCCGGCGAAGGACGCCCCGATGCAGGAGGTGACGGCCGCGATCTCGTCCTCGGTCTGGATGGTCACCCCGTCGAACTTGGGCAGCTCCTTTTCCATGAACTCGAGGATCTCGCTGGCCGGGGTGATGGGGTAGCCGGCGTAGTAGCGGCAGCCGGCGTGGACGGCCCCGGCGGCCATGGCCTCGTTGCCCGACATCACCAGCTTGACCGTCTTGAGCTGGCGGGGCTTCACCAGGAAATCGCGCGAGCAGGAATTCTTCAGCGCCCAGGCCCAGCCCGCCTCCATCGACTTGATGTTCGAATCGATCACGGCCTGGGGCTTGTGCAGGAACTGCTCCCGCACGATGTCCCGGACGGACTGGATGGGCAGGCCCAGGAATTCCCCCACCACCCCGACGGCGACCATGTTCTTGGCCTTTTTGGTCCCCGATTCCTTGGCGGCGATGGACGTCATGGGCACCCCGTAGGAGCGCTTGGCGTAATTGTCGTCGGGAAAAAAGGCGTCCGAATCGAAGATCGCCAATCCGTCCGGTTTCAAGTCCTTGCCCTGGACCTTGAGGGACTCCTCGTCGTAGGCGACGAGGATGTCGAGATACGACCCCTGGGAAAGGATGGGATGGTTGCCCATGCGGACCTGGAACATGGCCTGGCCGCCCTTGATCTCGGCGGGGTTGGTGCGGAAGGTGAATACGTCGTATTGGGAGCGCGCCAGGGCCTTGGTGAGCATCTCGCCCGTAGAGATGACGCCGGTGGTGGTGGCCGTGTCTCCTCCGGCCCGGATGGTAAGATTATCTGGCATAGGGTTACGCTTTAATTATAACAGACCTGACGCGGTTGTCAATACGTAATACATGACAAAAAAGTCTGGTATTACCCCTTCACCAGTCGTCCTCGATCTCGAAGACGATGGCCTGGCGTATCTTGACGGCGACGGCGTCGTTCTGGAC
>MGUT01000063.1:0-2821 GCA_001800095.1 Elusimicrobia bacterium RIFCSPLOWO2_01_FULL_64_13
CGCCTTCGCCGGCCTGGCCGGAGCGGCGGCATGGGTCAGCCCCTGGAGGGGGGATTCCCTCGCGCCTTCGCCGGCCTGGCCGGAGCGGCGGCATGGGTCAGCCCCTGGAGGGGGGATTCCCTCGCGGACAGGTTGGAATGGTGGAAGGCCGCGGCCCGCATGATATGGGAAAGACCATTTTTCGGCTGGGGACCCGGCTCTTACGAGAGGATGTCCGGATTCTTCCACGACGGCCGCCTGAAATCCCTTTTCGCCCACAGCTTTCCTCTGGAGACCGCCGCGGAGCTCGGCGTCCCGGCGATGGTCTTCCTCCTGGCCGCCTGTTTTCGCCGCGCGGCCGCCATGGACAAGAGATTCATCCGGGCCGGGTTGATCGCCGTCGCGGTCCAGTCTCTTTTTGATTTCTCCCTCAACGTTCCCGGCGTCTTCGCCCTTTTCCTGGCGGGTATCGCCCTGGGATCGCCCCGGCCCGAGGACGGACCCCGGGCCATGCCGGCGCGCCGGATCCTTGCCTGGGCGGCCGCCGGGACGTTGCTGGCCGCGGGAGCCGCGTGGCATTGGGGCGCGAGGCCCTGGCTCGCGTTCCTCCGATCCTTCGAAGCCGAGAGCGCCTATTCCGAAGGCCGTCTGCGTGAAGCGGAAACGGCGATGCGGCGGGCGGCCCGCCTCGATCCCCTGCCGGCCCGCTACCACGCCGGCCTCGCCCGGATCCTGGAAGAGTCCGGCCGGACGGACGAGGCCGTCCGTTCGCAGGCGGAAGCCCTGCGCCGGGACCCGGCGCGGAGCGACTACCAACGGCGGCTGAAGGAAATGCTGAAGCCATGACCCGCCGGGACGGATGGGCCCTTTGGGTCATACTGGCCCTGCCGTGCCTCTATCTATCGGGCGCGCTTCTCACGGGGAAGACATTTTTCATGCGGGACCTGACCTACCTCTTCCATCCCTGGAGGTCCCTGTCCTCGCAGATGCTCCAAGCCGGAGATTTCCCTCTGTGGAACCCCTATGAGATGGGGGGAATGCCCTTCCTGGCCAACTGCCAGTCCGCCATCCTTTACCCCTGGACGGCCCTTTTCGGATTCTTCGGATTCGTCCCCGGGCTCAAGATGTTCCACCTGGCGCATTACGCCCTGGCCGGGATCGGTTTTTACCTCCTGGGGATCCGCCTGGGGCTGCGCGGGACCGCGGCGTTCGCCGGCTGCCTGATCGCGGCCTACAACGGCTACGCCCTCTCGCGCCACGAATTCGTCAGCGCCCTGGGGAGCTGGGCCTGGTTCCCCTGGGTCCTGCTCTTCTCCCATTCCCCGGGCGAGTCCCTCCGCGCGCCCTGCCTGGGATTGGGCATCGCCCTGTCGCTTTCCCTCCTGGGAGGATTCCCGCAGATCTTCCTTCTGTCAGCGGCCGCCGGGATCGCGTTTTCCTTCCTGACCGCCCGTCCGGGCAAGGCCGCGGCGCTTTGGGCGGGAGCGGGACTCCTCTTCCTGGGACTGACCGCGGCCCAGTGGATCCCCACGGCCGAACTCATCGGACGGTCCATCCGCGGCGGACAGGGCCTCCCCTACGAAGAGGCGGTCCGCTATTCCTTCCCGCCGGAGAACCTGGCGGGTCTGGCGGTCCCGAAATTCCTCGCCGGGCATCCCGACCGGTACACGGGAGAGAAATTTTTCTGGATCTGGAGCGGCTGGTGGGGGGCCGCGGCGACGATGGCGGCCCTCCGGGCCTTTTTCATCTTGAGGAAGAGGAGAGAGGCCTCCTTCGCGTTCGTCCTGGCCCTGGCGGGACTCCTGTGGTCGTTGGGGGGCAACCTGGAATGGTTCCGCGCCCTCTACGACCGGCTGTTCTTCCTCAAGTGGTTCCGTTATCCGCCCGCGGCCCTCCTGTGGACGGCCGGCGGGGCCGGCCTTTTGGCTTCTTTCGGGATATCCGCCATGGCCGGTTCCTCCGCGAGATGGATCCGGCTCGCGGCGCCGGTCCTCACGTTCGCGATCGCCGGCGAGCTGTTCGCCTATTCCAGGGGCATCGCTCCGACGACACATCCGGACTATTTCCATGCCGCTCCGCGCCTGGTCCGGTCGGTCATGGCCGGCCGGCCGGGGATGGCGATTCTTTCTCCCAAGCTCGAGGCCGGCCGCCGGCTCTCCGGCAGGACGGAGGAGGAAGCCAGGGCGGGGTTCCGGGGGCTTCTATTCGACCTGACCAACCTGCCTTACCGGGTCCCGACATTGAACCCGTCGGGAGAGCCCCTCGCCCTGCTCTCCTACGCCGAACGCAGGGGGATCCTGGCCCGCGACGGGAGCCTGGCCGCCGCCCGCCGCCGTCTGAACGCCTGGAACGTCACCCATTTGATCACGACGGACGATCCGGGCCCGGGCTGGACGCTCCTGGACCGGTCCGGGCCGGTGAATCTCTACCGCAATCCGGAGGCTTTCGGATGGGCGGCCGCTTTCCCCGAAGGCCCGGCGGGAACCGCCTCTCCCACACTTCCCGAATCCGTTTCATTCGACCGGGGGGTCGTGCGGGCGGTATTCGACATGCCGGCGCCGGCCAGGGCGGTGTTCGCGGTGCCGTTCTATCCGGGATGGAAAATCCGGTGCGCAAAATGTAAAATGCTCTCTCACCGCCGCCCAGAAATGTTCCAGACCGACGATTTCCTTTGCTCCACGCTCCTCCCGCCCGGCCGGCACGACCTGGTCCTGTTCTACCAGCCGGGCCTCTGGCTCCTCGCTCTCATGATCACCTTGACGGCGACGTCCTCCGCGGCGGCCGCCGGGTTCCTGCTCGCCCGCCCATGAAAGCGGCTTCCATCCCCTGGGGCCTCGCCTGC
>MGUT01000063.1:2860-4503 GCA_001800095.1 Elusimicrobia bacterium RIFCSPLOWO2_01_FULL_64_13
TGGGGAATTTCGGCGACGTCTACCAGTACGCGGGCCCTTTCCGCTCCTTTTCGACCGTCTCGCTCCAGACCGGGACCGTCCCCCTATGGAACCCGTACCTTTTCGCCGGGACTCCTTTTTTGGCTTCGCCGCAGTCGGCGCTCTTCTATCCGGGCACGCCTCTTTTTTCCTTCCTGGACCTGGCGCCGGCATTCAACTGGTTCATGGCCGTCCACCTCTGGCTGGCCGCGGCCGGGATGTTCCTGGCGCTCCTGTCTTTCGGGCGGTCCGCCGGCGCGGCGCTCTTCGGGGCCGCGGTCTGGACTTTCTCGCAGTTCATCCTATCGAAGATCGCCGCCGGGCACCTCATCCACCTGTCGGGTTACGCCTGGCTGCCTTTCATCCTGGCGTTCGCCGGCGCCGCTTTCGGTTCGCGCGACGCGGACGTCCGCAACCTGTCGCTGTGGATGCTCGTCCTTTCCAGCTCCCTCCAGTTCCTTTCCGGCCACCACCAGGTCTGGTTCCATACCCTGATCCTGGCGGGATTCATCGCCGCGTGGAAGAACCCCGGAACGGCCCTTCCGGCCGCGGCCGCCGCGCTCGCGGCCGTGGTGTGCGTCTGTTCCGCGCAGGCCCTGCCCACCCTCGTCTACGCCGTCCATTCCGCGCGGTTCGGAGCGCAGGAGATCTTCACTAAAAAAGCCGTATACGATTTCGCCGCGTCCTACTCCATGGATTGGAGCGCCCTCCGGGCCCTCGTGACCCCGGATCCTTTCGGGAATCCGGTCCGGGGGAATTTCTCGGATCCCGCCCACCCCTCCGCTTATTTCGAGACCCAGGCGCTCTATTTCGGCTGGGCGCCCCTCTTGATGGCCCTGGGCGGGTTCTGGATCTCTGCCCGAAAAAAACGGTTCTTCAACCTCGCCCTGGCCGCGTCGTTCCTGCTCCTGGCCCTGGGGAAGAACGGCCCCCTGTACGATTGGGTCTGGGGGGCGCTCGCGTTCCTCCGGGTCCCGGCGCGGTTCTACGTCCTGGCTTTGACGGGATTCATCCTGTCGGCCGCCATTTTCTGGGACCGGATCCTGTCGGGCGGGAGGCCGGCCGTCAAGGCCCTGCTCTTCGCCCTGGTCCTGGGCGACCTCTGGGCCCACGGCCGGCATTTCATCTGGTCGGAGGATCCGGCCGGCTGGTTCGGGCCTTCGGAACTCATGCGCCGCTTTCAGAACGAGGCGATAGGCGATCCGGACCCGCCCAGGATATTCTCCACCGCGGACATCTCCAATCCCAACAAGACCATGCTGTTCAGGATAGAGAACGCGGCCGGATACGAAGCCATCATGCAGAAGTCGTTGATCCGTTACTTCGGCTCCACGCAAGGCAGCGCTTCCCTCCTGACCACCGGGGTCGACCTCCCCGACCCATCGCGGCCTTCGTTCCGTCCCTTCTCGGTGGGGACCGTCGTGTCCCGGAGGGCCCTGGACACGTCCTGGCCGGAAGGACCGGACCATGGGCCCCTCAAGACCTATCAAAATCCCGGGCGGACCGGCAGGGCCGCGGCCGTCTTCTCCCTGCGCGAGTTGGGGGACCGGGGCCTGATCCTGTCCCGGATGGACGAACCCGGCTTCGATCACCGCTCCGAGGTCCTTCGACTTGGGAACGGCGGG
>MGUT01000063.1:4522-7917 GCA_001800095.1 Elusimicrobia bacterium RIFCSPLOWO2_01_FULL_64_13
GCGGACGGGCCCGCCCGGTTCTGGATGTTCCTGTCCGAAGCTTATTATCCCGGCTGGGAAGCGTGGAGAGAGGACGGACGATCGTCGAAGGTTTTCCAGGCCGACGGTTACTTCCAGGCCGCGGAGGTCTCCGTGGAAGGCCCGGGCCCGCGCGCGTTCTACTGGGTCTTCCGTCCGGAGGATTTCACCGCCGGCGCCTGGGTCAGCCTTCTGTCCGCCGGCGGCGGGATCTTTTTCGCCTTGTCCTGGGTCCGGAAGCGGACCCGCCGGCCCTTCCGGGGAGAGGCCGCGTGAGCCCGGGTCCGCGGGAGAAGCTCCTCATCGTCCTGCCCGCCTACAACGCGGAAAAGACCCTCGCGGCCACGGTGGCTTCCGTCCCCAAGGACCTGAACGCGGACTTTTACCTCGTGGACGACGGGTCCCGGGACGGGACGGTCCGGCTGGCCCGGGAGCTCGGCCTGCCCCATGAATCCCACCCCGGGAACCTCGGCTACGGCGCCAACCAGAAGACCTGCTACCGCCGCGCCCTGGCTTCGGACGCCGGGATCGTGGTCATGATCCATCCCGATTATCAATACGACGCCAGGATGATCCCCGCCCTCATCCTCCCCATCCGCCTGGGCATCTGCGACGTGATGCTGGGCAACCGCGTCCGCACGAGGAGGGAAGCCCTGGAAGGCGGGATGCCTCTCTATAAATACCTGGCCAACCGCGCCCTGACCATCCTGGAAAACCTGCTCCTGGGCCAGAACCTGGGGGAGTTCCATTCCGGGATGCGCGCCTACAGGAGGGAGGTCCTGGAAACGGTCCCCTGGCAAAACAACTCGGACGGCTTTGTCTTCGACCAGCAGTTTTTGATACAATCCACTTTCCTGAAGTTCCGGATCGGGGACGTTCCGGTCCCGGCGAAATATTTTCCCGAAGCGTCCAGCATCGGGTTCCTGCGCAGCGCGCAGTACGGGATCCAAACCCTGCTGACTCTCGCGTCATATCTCCTGGCCAGGAACCTGGGGCTGAAAAGGCGCCTGTTCCGGAGCCCGAAGGATGGAGGACCGCCCTCATGATACAAAACGACTTTCTGCTCTACCTGATCGGGTTCGCCGCCGCCGCCGCGGCCTCCTTCGCTTTCTCGCCCCTCTTCCGCATCATCGCCGTCCGGTTCAACGTCATGGACCACCCCAACACGTCCGTGAAGACCCACCGGGAGTCCACTCCGTATCTGGGGGGCTGCGCCATCGCCCTGGGATTCATCTTGAGCCTCATCTGCACCCGCTTCCTCTCCACCCACCCGATCGGCTCCCTCCTGCCGATCCAGGGCATATTCCTGGGAGGCGGGCTGATCCTCATCCTGGGGCTCGTGGACGACACCGTCGCCGGGGGGCTTTCGTTCAAGGAAAAGTTCGCCATCCAGTTCTTCGCGAGCGCGGTCCTCATCGTCTACGGCATCCAGATCAACTTCATCCAGCCGCGCTGGCTGGCCTGGATCGTGACCGTGGTCTGGGTCACGGGCGTCATGAACGCCATCAACATCATCGACATCATGGACGGCCTGGCCGGCGGGATCAGCATGATCGTGGCCCTGGCCTTCCTGTTCATCTCGCTCCCCACCGAACAGATCTACGTGAACATCACCAGCGCCTGCCTCGCCGGCTCCGTGGCGGGATTCCTGCCCGTCAACCTCTCCTCCAAGAGGAAGATGTTCATGGGCGACACCGGGAGCCTCTTCATCGGCTTCGTGCTCGCCGCGCTTTCCCTGGGCACCCAATACACCGGGACCCACAACGCCGCCATCATCGCCCCGATCCTGATCCTGGGAGTCCCGCTCTACGACACCTTCTTCGTCATGCTCATCCGCTACCGGAAGGGCATCTCCCCTTTCCTGGGCAGCCGCGACCATTTCGCCCTGCGCCTGGAGAAAATGGGATTCACCCGGCCGCAGATCGTATTCATGGCGGTGGGCGCGAGCCTCTGCCTGGGCTTCGCCGCCTGGCTGACGACCCGGATATGGTTCTGGTACGCCGTCGCGCTCTACGCGGTCATCTTCACCCTTTCCTGGTTCATCGGCATCTGGCTCGCCAGAGTCAACATTGAAAAGTAGGAAAAAAGCCGTCATCCTGGGGGGCGGCCTGGCCGGGCTGTCCTGCGCCTACCACCTGGACCCCAAGCGGTTCGAGCACGCGGTCATCGAGAAGAGCGGTTCCGTCGGCGGGACGGCCCGGTCGGTCACGCGCGACGGATTCACGTTCGATTTCACCGGCCACCTCCTGCACCTCCACAGCGACTATACCCGGAATCTCATCACCCGGCTCCTGAAAGGCAACCTCGTCCGCTGCCGGAGGCGGGCCGCCATCCATTCGCAGGGCGTGCTCACGCCTTACCCCTTCCAGGTCCATACCTACGGCCTGCCCAAGCGGGTGGTGAGGGAATGCGTGGAGGGTTTCCGCGAGGCGGTCCGCAGATTCTCCGATCCGGCCCTGCGGATCACGTCCCAGCCGTTCCGGGACTGGAGCCGCCGGACCTTCGGGGACGGGATCCACCGGCACTTCATGAAGCCCTACAACGAAAAGCTCTGGCAGACCGATCTGAAGGAGATGACGGCGGAATGGTGCGGGATGTTCGTGCCCCAGCCGGGATTGGAGGACGTGGTCCGCGGGGCCCGGAGCCGGCCGACGAGGTCCTGGGGATACAACACCCATTTTATTTATCCGAGGCGGGGGGGGATCCAGGTCCTGCCGGAAGCCCTGGCCCGCGGCCTGAACGTGCGGCTGGGGACATCCGTGGAAGAAGTGGATTGGCGGTCCCGGAAAGCGCGCCTGTCGAGCGGGGAATGGCTGGATTACGACCATCTCGTTTCGTCCGCGCCCCTGCCGGAGCTCCTCAAGCGCATGAAAGGTCTCCACAAGGACCTCGAGGCCCTGGCGGGGCGCCTGCGCTGGACCTCGGTCCTGTGCGTGAACCTGGGCGTGGACCGGCCGAAGATATCCGACAAGAGCTGGATCTACTTCCCCGAGAAGAAATACCGGTTCTACCGGGTGGGTTTCCCCATGAACTTCACGCCCCACGCCGTCCCCAAAGGGACATCCTCCATGTACGTGGAGGTCTCCTACCGGCCCGGCAGCCCGCCGGACTGGAAGGACCCGGGATTCTTGAAGCGGATCCGCCGGGACCTCGAGACCGCCGGGATTTTGAGGAAGTCCGACCGCTTCCTGACCTCGGACTTCATCCCCATCCGCTACGCCTACGTGGTCTACACTCCGGACCGCAAGGCGCTCACCGGCAGGATATTCGATTTTCTGGAGAGCGTCGGGATATTCTCGATCGGCCGCTACGGCGAGTGGAAATATTCCTTCATGGAGGAAGCCATCCTGGACGGAAAAAAAGCCGCGGAGCGGCTC
>MGUT01000063.1:7932-14210 GCA_001800095.1 Elusimicrobia bacterium RIFCSPLOWO2_01_FULL_64_13
CTAGCGGACGAGCCGGATCCCGGCCCGCTTTTCCAGGATCTCCAGAAGGTATTCCGCCCGCCGCGCGTGGGTATGGCGCGCGAAGAGAAGCTCCTGCCCCTTCTCCGCGATCCGAGCGGCCTCTTCTTCGCGGGACAGATAACGGTCGAGGATCTCGAGGAGGTCCGAGGCGTCGGGCCTGCAGAAGACGGCGCTCGCGCCGTCCTCGAAATTGTCCGGGATGACGATATCGGGCGCTTCGGAGACGAGGAGGGAGCCGCAGGCCGGGATCTCCCAGTAGCGCAGGGTGTCGAACCCCTCGCCGCGGAAGCTCAAGGCGATCCTGGTCCCGTTCAGAGCCCGGAAATAGGGCTCGCCGCGGAGCTCGTAGCCGCGGTACTTCCTGCCGGGGACGGAGCCGTTGGCCTGGCAATCGTATCGTCCGGCCAGAATGCGGAAGACCTTCCTTCTTATCTCCGAGGATTCGACCGCCCGGAAGAGGACCCGCGCGGTCTTGAGCGAACGGACCGGGAGCCGCGGGACCAGGCGGGAATTGACGCTGAACGGCAGGGGGAATACCCCGTCTTCCGCGGCGGCCGGGGGCAGTTCCCTCTTGAAGACCGCCGAGGGCGGCCTGCGCTTGAGAAGGCCCTGGAACCGCCGGAAACAGCCCTCTCCTCCCAGTCTCTTGAAATCCCCGCCGATCTCCCTCCAGTCGCCGCCGTCCACGAAGATCCAGGGAACGTTCAGGTCCTCTTCGATCCGCAAAAAGGATTCGAGAGCGTCCGGCTTGGCGCTTCCCAGGACCGCCGCCCGGAAATCCCCTCCCGCTAGGGCCTTCCTGACGCGGGACAGTGACCCTCCCCCGGCGGGAACGTTTTCGGAGAGGGACCCCAGGTTTTCGGGATAGGCGAGTTTCCGGGTCCAGGGGAATCTTCTTTCGCGACGGTACTGCCAATGCGGCGGGAACACGGCCAGGGATTCCGGCCCAAGCACGTCCGCCAGGCCCGCGAACGTGAGGTCCTGAAGATAATCCGTCTCCCGGCTGGCGATATAAAGAATCACAGGACAATTCTATCTCATGGCCGTCGTGTTTTCAATTTGATATATTATCACGATGGACCGGATCAAGGTCGCCCACGTCATCACCATGCTCGAGCTCGGCGGAGCGCAGGGCAACACGCTTTTCACCGCTGAACATCTCGACCGGAAGCGGTACGACGTGATCCTCATCTCCGGGATGGGAGGGGTCCAGGACGAGGCCGCCGGAAGCATCCCCGCCCTCAAGGTGATATTCCTCAAGCACCTGGTCCGGCAGGTGCGCCCCTGGCGGGACCTCCTGGCCCTCATCGGATTGGTCCGTGTCCTCAACGCGGAAAAGCCCGACGTCGTCCACACCCATTCCTCCAAGGCCGGGATCCTGGGACGGGTCGCCGCGGCTCTCGCCGGAGTCCCGGTCGTGATCCACAGCATCCACGGTTTCGGCTTCAACCCCTGTCAAAAACCTCCGGTGCGGGCGCTTTTCATCCTGCTCGAGCGGTGGATGGCGCGCCTCACGGACTGCCTCATCGCGGTCAGCCGCCGCAACATAGAACAGGGCCTGGCCCTGGGCATCGGCGAGCCGGGCCTGTACGAATTGATCCGCAGCGGCGTGGATATCTCCTCCATCCGCGAGAGGGCCGCCCGCGCCGACCGCGCCGCGGTGAAGAGGAGCATGGATCTTCCGGAATCGGCCCGGCTCGTGACCTCGATCGGCCCGTTCAAGGTCCAGAAGGACCCCGTCTCATTCATGGAGGCCGCGGCCAGGATCGCGCGCGAATGCCCCGACGCCCGCTTCCTGTTCGTGGGGGACGGAGAACTGCGGCCCCGCGTGGAAGAGGCCGTCCGGCGGCTGGGGCTGGCCGCGCTCGTTCGCCTCCCGGGCTGGAGGAAGGACATCCCCGAGATCCTCGCGGCCAGCGACGTGTTCGTCCTGACCTCCCTGTGGGAAGGCCTGCCCCGGGCCGCGGTCGAGGCCCTCATCGCCGGCAGGCCCGTGGTGGCGTTCGCGGTGGACGGCATCCCGGAGATCGTCCGGGACGGCGAGAACGGGTTCGTCCTCCCTCCCGGCTCACTGGACGAACTGGCGGGGAAGGTCGCCCGGATCCTCAAGGACGACTCCCTCTCCCGGCGCCTTTCCGGGAACGCGGAGAGGACCATAGACGCTTCCTTCGACATATCCGGCATGGTCCGCGACCAGGAAAAGCTCTACGAGCGCCTCTTCCTTATAAACAAGCGGGGTTGACAAATATCGATTCAGTTGTTATCATAGATTGCCCTGATTTTCGAGGGGGAATCGTTTTTTAAGGAGAAAATAATGGCCTATAGAGTGACTCTCATTCCCGGCGACGGCACCGGCCCGGAAATCATGAAAACGGTCCGGGAGGTCGTTGACGCCACCGGGGTAAAGATCGACTGGGAGATCCAGGAAGCGGGAGCCGACGTCGCGGAAAAATACGGCACCCCTCTACCTCCGGCCGTCCTGGAATCCGTCCGCCGCAACAAGGTGGCCATCAAGGGCCCCATCACCACTCCCATCGGGACGGGATTCCGGTCCGTGAACGTGGCCCTGCGCAAGGAGCTGGATCTCTACGTCTGCCTGCGCCCGTGCAAATCCTACAAGGGAGTCCGGTCCAAGTACCAGGACATCGACCTGGTCGTGGTGCGGGAGAACACCGAGGACCTGTACGCCGGGATCGAATGGCCGGTGGGGGCTCCGGAATCCAAGGAAGTCATCCGGCTTTCCCAGAACAGGATCCGCGAGGACTCCGCCATCTCGATCAAGCCCATCTCCCGCACGGGCTCCCGCCGCATCGTCAAGTTCGCCTTCGACTACGCCGTCAAGAACGGCCGCCGCAAGGTGACGGCGGTCACCAAGGCCAACATCATGAAATGCACCGACGGCCTCTTCTTCGACGCCGCCCGGGAAGTCGCCAAGAGCTACGAGGGGAAAATCGAATACGAGGAGCGCCTGATCGACAACATGTGCATGCAGCTCGTGCAGAAGCCCGAGCTCTACGACGTGATCGTCCTCCCCAACCTCTACGGGGACATCCTCTCGGACCTCTGCGCGGGGCTGGTGGGGGGCCTGGGAGTCGCCCCGGGCGCCAACTACGGGGACGGCCTGGCCGTCTTCGAAGCCATCCACGGCTCCGCCCCGAAATACACGGGGCAGAACAAGGTGAACCCTTCGGCCTGCCTCCTTTCCGCCATGATGATGCTCGAGTACCTCGGGGAGACCGCCGCCGCCCGCAGGATGGAGCAGGCGATAGCCGAGATCTTCGCCGAGGGGAGATCCGTGACCTACGACATGAAGCCGCACCGGGACGACCCCACCGCCGTCGGCACCTCGCAGATGGGCCAGGCGATCATCGCCGGGATGAACCGGGCCGCCGCCGCGCCGGCCGCGGGGAAAAAAGCCTGAACCGCATGCCTTTCCGCCGCGCCGCCCTCTGGCTGGTCCCGGTCCTGACGATCCTGGCGGTCGGCGGGGCCGCCTTCGTCGCCGAACCCAAGGCGCGGGACCCCCAGCCCGACGCCCGCTGGCTCGAGCTGAACCGGAAGGTCAGGGAACAGTCCGAGCGGTTCCCGGGCGTGTCGGGGATCGTGATCAAGGACCTGCGCCGCGGCTGGACCATCGAGCACAATCCCTCCCGCCTTTTCCCGAGCGCCAGCCTCGTCAAGCTCCCGCTCATGGTCGCGCTCTACGAGGCCGACCTCCGCGGGGAGATCTCCCTGGACCAGTCCTTCCCCATCCTCCGGCACCTGCGCGCGCGGGGTTCCGGGACGCTGAAGTTCCAGCGCCCGGGCACGCGCCTGACGATCCACGAGTTCATCAGCCGCATGATCACCGAGTCCGACAACACCGCGACCAACGTCCTCACCAACCTCTTCGGCCTGGACTATTACAATTCCCAGTTCCTCTCCATGGGGCTTTCCCGCACTAATTTTTCCCGGACCATCATGGACCTCCGGCAGCGCGACCGCGGCATCGAGAACTACACCACGCCGCGCGACATGGCCCGGCTCCTGGAATGGATCTACCGGGGCCGCTTCAGCGGGTCCCGGGAGATGATGGACATCCTCAAGGCGCAGAAGATCAACGACCGGCTCGCGCGGGGCATCCCCGGGGATTGGACGATCGGCCACAAGACGGGCCTCATGCGGGATTCCTGCCACGACGTGGGGATCGTGTTCGCTCCCGGAAGCGACTACGTGATCTGCGCCCTGACCACGGACGCGCGCAGCAGCCGCCGCGCCAAAAAATTCATCACCTCGCTGTCGAAGCTGACGGCGGAATACTACCTCTCCGGACCGGCGCGGGAAGCCGCCGCCCTTCCCAGGCGGGCGTTCTGGCCGCGCCTTTTCCACCGGGACGCGACGGGCCAGGGCTGAACCGCATGCGGACCTGCCTCTTGATCAAGCCGGACGGGGTGTCGAAAAGGCTCGTGGGGAAGGTCCTGTCCCGTTTCGAGGAGGAGGGTTTCGCCGTCGCCGCGCTCCGGGTCCTGCCTCCCGACCGGGCCTTTCTGGAAAGCTTCTATTCCATGCACCGGGGCAAGCCGTTCTTCGGGCCGTTCCTCGAGTTCATGCTGGAAGGGCCCTCGGTCGCGGCCGTCCTGGAGCGCGAGGACGCCGTCGCGCGGTGCCGGAAGATCATCGGCGCCACCGATCCCGGATCCGCCGAACCGGGGACGCTCCGCGCTCTTTTCGGGACCGACAACCGCAGGAACCTGGTCCACGCCTCCGACTCCGCCGAATCCGCCCGAAGGGAGATCGAGATCCTCTTCGCCGGCGAAGAGCTGGAGACCGCGAAAATTTAATCAGCCCTCAAGGAGCGAACCCAATCATGGCCAATCCAAAAAAGAAACATACCCGGATGAGACGCGACATGCGGCGGTCCCATAACTGGAGGATCTCCGCGCCCAATCCCTCCAAATGCTCCCACTGCGGGAAGGCGACCCTGTCGCACCGGATCTGCCCGGAATGCGGTTTCTACGACGGCCAGCTGATCCTGCCGCGCAAGGTCAAGAAGAAGGAAGAGGAGCGCCCGCAGGAGTAAGCCGGATCGCCCGAGCGCTTTGCCGGCGGGCGGAACGCGGGCCTGAATTCGACCGAACTTCCATGAAAATAGCCGTCGACGCGATGGGCGGTGATTTCGGCCCGGAAAAAATCATTTCCGGCGCGATCGATTTCGCCAGGGAGACCCGCATCGGCGTGGTCCTGGTCGGCAAGGAGGACGCCGTCCGCGCCGAGCTCGACAAACACGCGGCCGGGGACCTCCCCGTCACCGTCCATCCCGCCTCCGAAGTCATCGACATGCACGAATCCCCGTCCAAGGCCAGCCGGTCCAAGCAGGACGCGAGCATCGTGGTGGCGATGCGCCTGGTGGCCCAGGGGGCCGTGGACGCGGTGGTCTCCGCCGGGAACTCCGGCGCCGTGATGACTTCGGCCCTGCGCTACCTCGGGCGGATCCACGGGGTCTACCGGCCGGCCATCGCCACGGTCCTGCCGACGCAATCCGGCCACTGCATGATCGCCGACGTCGGCGCGAACGCGGACTGCAAGCCGGAATACCTGCTCCAATTCGGGGTCATGGCCAAGGTCGCCGCCCAGACCATCCTCGGCATCCCCGACCCGGGCGTGGGGCTCCTCTCCATCGGAGAAGAGAAGGGCAAGGGCAACCATCTGACCAAGCGCGCCCACCAGCTCTTCGCGGATTCCACCGAGTTCCGCTTCATCGGGAACGTGGAAGGCAGGGACATCCCCCGGGGCAAGGCCGACGTGGTCGTCTGCGACGGGTTCGTCGGCAACGCGATCCTTAAGACCATGGAAGGCACCGCCGAGGTCATGGGCCGGATGATCAAGATGGAGATCAAGTCCAGCCTTCCCGCTTTTTTGGGCTACCTCTTCATGAGGCCCGCCCTGAAAAGGTTCCGCAAGCGCGTCGACTACGCCGAATACGGAGGGGCGCCCCTCCTGGGAGTCAACGGCATCTGCATCATCTGCCACGGCAAGTCCACTCCCAAGGCCATCAAGAACGCCCTTAAGGTCGCCGAACTCTGCGTGGAGAAGCGCGTGAACGAGGAGATCGCCCGCGAGATCCGCATCGTTTCCCCGCACGGCGGACCGGCCTCGCCTTCTTCCTTCCCGAACCCAGCCCCTGCCCCCGCCGCCGGGCGCGCCCGCCGTTGAGTCCCGAGGCCGCCATCCGCGCCAAGATCATAGGAACGGGCCGGGCGCTGCCCGAGAAAGTCCTC